>NZ_JABFDP010000006.1:0-201816 GCF_013179005.1 Bradyrhizobium denitrificans
ACCCGCCTCTGGACCAGGGTTTATGAGTCCACGCCCTAGTCGGCGGGTAGTTGCGGCGAAGTGTCCGGCAGCAGGTGCTCTTTCACGATCAGCGCCACGATGAGCAGCGGCGAGGCAAGGAAGGCGCCCATCGGACCCCATAGCCACGTCCAGAAGGCGAGCGCGATGAACACGGCGAGCGCGTTGAGGGCCAGGCGTCTGCCGATGATCGTCGGCGTCACAAAATGCCCCTCCATGAAGGTGATCGCGGCGAAGATGAGGGGCGCGACCATCCCGCCGCTCAAGGTCGGGAATGCGATCAAGCCGACCAGAATCAGGACGCAGAACATCGCGATGGGCCCGATGATCGGAATGAAATTCAACGTGGCGGCGAGCGCGCCGAGGCCGGCGGGATTGGGCATGCCCGTGAGCGCGCAGGCGAGCCCGGTCGCGACGCCAACGCCCGTATTGATGAGTGTAACGGTCAGCAGATAATTGCCGAGATGCAGTTCGAGCTCATTGAGGATGCGCAGCGTCCGCAATCGCGCATCATGGTCTCCGAAGGTCATGATCAGGGTACGCCGCAGATCGCGCCAGCTCGCGATGAACAGGACAAGCGTCGCGAAGAACAGCAGGAATTCTGTAAAGGTCGGCGACAGGAACTCGATGGTCGGTTGCACCCAGTCGAATTTCGGCAGCTCGAGGCTCGGAGGCGCCTGCGCGCTGCCGCCGCCAATCGCCGCCTGCATCTCATGCCACATCGCGAGCGGTCGATCGAAGACGTGCAGTTTGGCCTTGAGCTGGGTGGCGAGTTCAGGAAGTCGGTTGGTCCAGTCGAGCACGGGCGCCGAGATCAGGCCGATGATGAAGGCCAGTCCGGCGGCGACCGCGATCACGATGAGCACCGCGCCGACACCGCGCGGCACACGATGACGCTCAAGGAAGTTGGCCGCCGGCGACAGCATCGTTCCGACCACGAATGCCATGACGATCGGAAGAAAGAATCCCTTGGCGACATAGAGGACGCCGGTGACGCAGATCGCCGTCAGAATCACCAGGGCGACGGCGACGATCTCGGCGCGCTTGATGACGGGAGGGAGCTCGTGACGGCTCTCGGTCAGGGCTGAGCTGTCGTTGCCGCCAGCCGTCACCCGCTCGGTGGGAAGTACACGGACCATTGTTTCCCCCGATGGAGTTCTCGCGCGCAGCTCTCCCGCCGGCGACGTTCTGTTCTGCGCAAACACACGAAGGTGGCATCGGGTTCCGTCGCGTGAACGTGAGGGCCTGCTGGCTTGACTGATGTAGAGGAGCCACATCGGGCCGGAACTGCGGCGCGCCGATGGGCGTTGGAGAAGCAATCATGCGTCGCACCGCGATGCTCGTTTGACAGGGGCACTCCATGACACAGCTTGTTTCTGGCGCGCGCCGCTTCTCGCGGCGGACCGCCATCGTGATGGCCGGTACTGTCGCTCTCCTGCTCGGGCCTGCCGTGACAGATGCTCGCGCGCAAAGCCTCGGTTACGCGCCGATCGAGCAGCAGACCTTTCCTCCCGATGAGTCGAGATCGCCCAACACCGCGCAGGACGAGGACAGCCTGCTGCCGGAGCGGCTGCGCCGCACGATCGTCAACCTGGATACGCGGGAGGCGCCGGGGACGATCATCATCGATACCGGCAACACCTATCTGTACTACGTGCTCGGCGGTGGCCGGGCGCTGCGCTACGGCGTGGGCGTCGGCCGGGAGGGCTTTACCTGGACCGGCGTGCAGACCATCACCCGGAAGGCGGAATGGCCAGATTGGCATCCGCCGGCCCAGATGATCGCGCGCCAGCCCTATCTGCCGCGCTTCATGGCCGGCGGTCCAGGCAATCCGCTCGGTGCGCGCGCGATGTATCTCGGCTCCAGCGAATACCGCATCCACGGCACCAACGACCCGACCACGATCGGCAAGTTCGTCTCCTCGGGCTGCATTCGCCTGACCAATGAGGACGTCACCGACCTGTTCAGCCGGGTGCAGCTGGGCAGCAAGGTCGTCGTGCTGCCGAAGAATGCGTCGCTGCAGGCCCGCACGACACCGGGGCGTGGGACCCCGCTGCCGTCCGGGCGGCAGGCGATGTCGCTGCCGGTGGCGGCCGTGAACTGATCGGAGAGCGGAGCCATGACCAGTCGAAGCATATGCGCGGCCATCGCGGTGGCAACCATCACGACAGCTGCCGCGCTGTCCGGGCCGAGCGCGGCGCGTGCGCAGGATTTTTTCTCGGCGCTGTTCGGCGGTTTCAATGCCCGGCAGGCGCCGCAGCCCTACGTCCGGATGCCGTTCGCCGACGAAGCGCCTGCGCCGCGCCCGGCGCCGCGTGGCGAGGCCACCTCCCGCGGTGGCGGCGGCAGTGTCGCCTGGTGCGTCCGGACCTGTGATGGCCGCTACTTCCCGCTCGGCGCCACCGGCGACCAGAGCAAGGAAGCGGCCTGCAACAGCTTCTGCCCGGCCGCCAAGACCGAGATCGTCTATGGCAGTTCGATCGACGGCGCCGAGACCGAGAGCGGCAAGCCTTATTCGGCGCTGCCCAACGCCTTCCGCTATCGCACCGAGGTGGTCGACAGCTGCACCTGCAATGGCAAGGACCATTTCGGCCTCGCCCAGGTCTCGATCGACAACGACCCGACCCTGCGCAAGGGCGACATCGTGGCCAGCGACGACGGCCTCAAGGTGGCGAACCGCAGTGCAGGCCGCAAGAGCGCGGAGCTCAACTTCTCGCCGGCGCCGGCATCGCTACGCGCGAAGTATGAGCGAGCCCCGCTGATGGCGGCCGACTGACCCGGCGCCTCATGCCGCGCGGATGTTGCTGAGGAAGTCCGTGACCTGGTGACGGAGATTTCGGCTCTGGTTCTCCAGCGTCTCGGAGGCGTGCCGGACGTTCTCGGCCGCGGCGGCTGCGGCGTCGGCGTCGGACTTCACCCCGGTGATGTTGTCGGAGACGTTCTTGGTGCCGTCGGCGGCAAACTGGGTGCTGCGCGAGATCTCCTGCGTTGCTGCACCCTGCTCCTGCACGGCGGCGGCAATCGCGGTGGCGACCTCGTTGACCTCGCCGATGATGCCGCCGATGCGCTGGATCGCATCGATCGCATCATTGGCGACGCGCTGAATGTCGGAGATCTGCTCGGAGATCTCGTCGGTCGCCTTGGCGGTCTGGCTCGCCAAGGTCTTGACCTCCGAGGCCACGACGGCAAAGCCCTTGCCGGCCTCGCCGGCACGCGCCGCCTCGATGGTGGCGTTCAGCGCCAGCAGATTGGTCTGCGAGGCGATGCTGTTGATCAGGCCCACCACCTCACCGATGCGGTTGGCCGATTGCGACAGGCCCTGCACGGTGCCGTCGGTCATGCGCGCCTGCTCCACGGCGCGGCTGGCGATGCCGGCGGCATGCGAGGCCTGCTTGCTGATATCGGCAATCGAGGCGTTGAGTTCCTCCGCCGCGGAGGCGACCGTCTGCACGCTCATCGAAGCATCGTTCGAGGCCTTCTCAGCCACCTCGGCGCGGGCATTGGTCTGCCGCGAGACATTGGTCAGGCCGGACGACGTCGCCTGCATGTCGGTGGAAGCGCGGCCAAGCTGCTCGAGCGACTCGCGCACCAGCCCCTCGAACTCGGCAACATAGGTCTCGATCGCGCGCTGGCGCGCCGCCGCGGTGGCGTTGCGCTCACGTTCCTGGGCTTCGATTGCGATCTTCTCATTGGCCTGCTGCTTGAAGGTCTCGAGGGCACCGGCGAGCGCGCCGATCTCGTCCTGTCGCTGCGTGTAGCCGGTATCGACAGTGAGATCTCCCCCAGCGACCGCCAGCATGGCGTCACGCATCCGGTGCAACGGCCGGATGACCCGGCCGCTCACGGCGGCTATGGACGCGCCGCCCAGCCCGACGGCGATGAGCAGGAGTGTCAGCTGGAGCATCAGCGACGTCATTGCAACGCTCTGCTGCGCTGCGGAGTACTCCTTGGCTGCGTCGAGCGCCGCCTCGGCCAGCGCGACCGCGCTCGTCATCTTGTTCACGGAGAACGGACTCCACTGATATGGCGTCAGTTCGGGCTTTTCGCCCTTCTGCACAGCCGCCAGCAGACGTTCGCGCAGGCCGGCATATTCCGGCGTGAAGTAGGCCTGCTCCGTGCTCGACATCGCCGCCGAAAGCGCCGGGGGCAGGTTCATGCCGGAGGTGGCGAGCTGGACCGCCTTCCATCCGGTCTCGATACCACCGACGAGCTTGGTGTAGGCCAACACCGCCTCGGGCGACACTTTGCCGGCCGCCAGCGCGTTGCTCACGACGAGCGATGCCTCACCGGCCGTGTTTCGCATCAGCCAGGCCATCTGCTTGATCATGAGCAATTGGTCGACGGTCGCGCTCTGATGATTGACGCTGGCGGCGATATTCGCCGTGATCTTGTCGAGCAGGGCCAGCAGCGCGTCGAACGTTTCGCCATACTCCTTGGGTAGGCCAGCGCGGCGAGCCGCTTTCGGCTTGACGATCTCGCTCCAGAACTCGCTGTGCTCCGCGCTCAGCGTCTTGTTGAGCCGGTCGAGCTCGGCGATCAGGTTCTCATTCTGTTGGAAGTCGATGCCGCGCAGCAGTTCGAGACTGCGGTTCAGCGCAGGAACGTAGATGTCACGCGCGGAGCGCAGGAATTTCTCCGTGTCGCCATCCATCGCCTGATCGGCATTCAGGACCCGGATCGTGGTCGAACGATCACTGCGCATGCTGTTCATGGCCTTGAACAATACGCCCGAGACCTCGGCAACGCCTGCGATCCGTTGAGCGGATTGCAGCCGATTCCAGGAATTCCAGGCGTTCAGCGAGAAGATGGTGATCACAGCGAGGGCGGCCGTGATGATGACCGTCTTCAGCAGCGACGAAATGGTCAGGCGGTTCAGCATTTCGATCTCCGATTCACGGCCCATTCGACAGTAAAACCAGTAAAAGACTGGATGCACCGCTGGCCCGTGGAACTACGGATAGGGGCAAATGCTGAAGTTCCGACTGCGGAACTTCGCGCGGCTGAGCGGGTTAGGAGAGGAGCGCCAGCGCATTCTCCATCTCTCAGGGGCCTTCCATGCTCATCAGTGCTCTCGTCACCTTCCTCGTCGTTCT
The DNA here is from genome assembly GCF_013179005.1 of Bradyrhizobium denitrificans. Classification (NCBI taxonomy): domain Bacteria; kingdom Pseudomonadati; phylum Pseudomonadota; class Alphaproteobacteria; order Hyphomicrobiales; family Nitrobacteraceae; genus Bradyrhizobium; species Bradyrhizobium denitrificans. The sequence goes on from NZ_JABFDP010000006.1 coordinate 5,112, forward strand.
CTTGATCCTGTATCTCATCAATCTGCTGCCGATCGACGGACGGGCCAAGCAGATCTGCCGGGTCGTCGTGATCGTGCTCGGGGTGATCTCGCTGCTGCGATACATCGCGGTGATATGAGCGGGATCATGTTACCTCATGCTGAGTAAAAAAAGCCCCGGCTGAGCCGGGGCTTGTCGTCAGGCCTGCGCTTTTGCCTCACGGCGCCGCGCGGTCAGGATGTACTCGGTGTAGCCGTTGGGCTGGGTGCGACCTTCGAACACCAGATCGCACGCCGCCTTGAACGCGACGCCATCGAATGCCGGCGCCATCGGCTTGTAGAGCGGATCTCCGGCATTCTGCTTGTCGACCACCACGGCCATGCGCTTCAGCGAGTCCATCACCTGGTCCTTGGTGACGACGCCATGGTGCAGCCAGTTGGCAAGATGCTGGCTGGAGATGCGCAAGGTCGCACGATCCTCCATCAGGCCGACATCGTGGATGTCCGGCACCTTGGAGCAGCCGACGCCCTGGTCGATCCAGCGCACGACATAGCCGAGGATGCCCTGGCAGTTGTTGTCGATCTCCTGGCGGACGTCGTCGGGGGCCCAGTTCGAGTTCGACACCGGAATGGTGAGGATGTCGCCGAGCTTGGCGCGCGGGCCGCCCTTGGTGAGCTCGGCCTGACGGGCGTGCACATTGACCTGATGATAGTGCAGGGCATGCAGCGTCGCCGCGGTCGGTGACGGCACCCAGGCGGTGGTCGCGCCCGCCTGCGGGTGGCCGATCTTCTGCGCCAGCATGTCCGCCATCTTGTCCGGCGCGGCCCACATGCCCTTGCCGATCTGGGCGTGGCCCGGAAGGCCGCAGGTCAGGCCCATGTCGACGTTCCAATCCTCATAGGACTTGATCCAGGGCTGCGCCTTCATCTCGTTCTTGCGGATCATCGGGCCCGCTTCCATCGAGGTGTGGATCTCGTCGCCGGTGCGGTCGAGGAAGCCGGTATTGATGAACACGATGCGCTTGGAAGCCTGCTGGATGCAGGCCTTGAGGTTCACCGTGGTGCGGCGCTCCTCGTCCATGATTCCGACCTTCATGCTGTTCTCGGGCAGGCCGAGCAGCTTCTCGACGCGCGCGAACAATTCGACCGTGAGCGCGACCTCGTCGGGGCCGTGCATCTTCGGCTTGACGATGTAGATCGAGCCGGTGCGGCTGTTCTTGACCTTGGAATGGCCCTTGAGGTCGTGGATCGCCAGCAGGCCGGTCACGGCAGCGTCGAGAATGCCTTCCGGCACCTCCTCGCCCTTGTCGTCGAGCACGGCGTCGGTGAACATGTGATGTCCGCAATTGCGGATCAGCAGCAGGCTGCGCCCGTGCAAAGTCAGCGTGCCGCCGGACGGCGTGGTGTAGCTGCGGTCGCTGTTCAGCGCGCGGGTCAGCGTCTTGCCGCCCTTCTCGAAATCGGCCGACAGCGTGCCGTTCATCAGGCCGAGCGTGTTGCGATAGACCAGCACCTTGTCCTCGGCATCGACCGCGGCGACCGAGTCCTCCATGTCGAGAATGGTCGAGACCGCGGCCTCCAGGATCATGTCGGAGACGCCGGCCGGATCGTCCTTGCCGATGACGTGGCTGCGATCGATCACCACCTCGATGTGCAGGCCGTTATTGGCGAGCAGGATCACGCTGGGCGCTTCCGCCGAACCCTGGTAGCCCGCGAACTGCGCGCCATCCTTCAGCGCCGTGGCGTTGCCGCTCTTGAGCTTGGCCGAGAGCTGCCCCGCGATCACGCTGTAGGCGGTCACGTCGGTATGGCTGCCGGTGGCGAGCGGCGCAGCCGCGTCGAGAAACGCCTTGGCCTTGGCGATCACCTTGTCGCCGCGCGCCTTGTTGTAGCCCTTTCCGCCCTCGCTCGGATCATGCGGGATGGCGTCGGTGCCGTAGAAGGCGTCGTAAAGCGAGCCCCAGCGTGCGTTCGCGGCGTTCAGCGCGTAGCGCGCGTTGGTCAGCGGCACCACCAGCTGCGGGCCGCAGATCTTGCCGATCTCCTCGTCCACATTGGCGGTCTCGACCTTGTGGGTCGCCGGCTCCGGCAGGAGATACCCGATCTCCTTCAAAAACGCCTTATAGGCGCCGAGGTCGAAGGCCTTGCCCTTGTTGGCAAGGTGCCAGGCATCGATCTTGTCCTGCAGGGCGTCCCGGTAGGCAAGTAGCGCGCGGTTCTTCGGGGCGAGATCGCGCAGGATGGCGGCGACGCCGGCCCAGAACGCGTCCGGATCGATCCCCGTCTTGGGTGCCGCCTCCTTGGCGATGAAGTCGAACAAAACCGGGGCGATCTTCAGTCCGTGGGCGTCGATACGGGTCATGATGAGACGTTTCTCTCGGGTCAAAGCGACGTTGCGCGTGTTTTGGGCGTGCTGAAATCGCCGCCTCGGGGGGCGGCGCGTGCAGTGCATTTAGCGCCAAAGCGGGGTCCAAGGAAGGGGGGAGGGGTATCGCCGTTGGTCTGGGGCAGGGATGGTTCCGGGCGCGGTCGTCCGGGGGCGGGGGCGATCTGTCGTCCCTGATGTCCAGGCATTCGCTCGCCGTCATTGCGAGGAGCGAAGCGACGAAGCAATCCAGGCTGCCGCGGCGGCGACAGTCTGGTTTGCCTCGCTTCGCTCGCAATGCCCCTTGAGGTTGCATGGCCCACGTCAGATTCTGCATCTGCGGACAATCACCTTCGTCCTCGCGACGCCTGACCGCGTCCGAGCTTTGTTGATGTGCGGCCTCTCGAACACGAGAGGCGCTGGGAAGGCCGGGTGCGGGCTGCACCCATGGCCCGCCTGCAGACAAAAAAGCAGGCGGCAGTCACCACAGGTACGAGCCGGACATCCGGCCTTCCCTGCGCGATGGCTTTAACGGTTGCTCCGTGGTCTCCCCGGTGCGCCGGGCTTTCTGGTCACCGTTGCCCGCGCGACGCGTCAGCGTCGTCGCTTGCGTGGCATCAGCATCGGGATGCCAGGACCCCACGGCTTGGCCGTGCGCCTTAGGGACTGTCCGCCAGCCTGATCGCTCACGCCGCAGCCCAAAGCGCCCACCGCATCCCGCACCCGACGTCCGTGACGGTCGCGAAACGCCCCTCGTGTGGGACGGGACGCGAAGACATAAGCATTGATTCTGAAAAAAAGAAATAGGAATATTTCTGCCTTGGGGACTGGACAGGGCAAATCAGGTTGATAGCGCAGGCGAATTCGGGTTTCCTGCAACAGAAGTTCAAGCGGCTGGCTTCAACAGCTACTGGGCGCCAGCCCTCGATCGCACATCAACCGCGAGAGCCGTTCATGCCTGATCTTGCATTTGAAGGGTCACCGACCGGCGCTGGATCGAGGTCAAGCGTGACCTGTACCGAGGGCCTCCGCATTGCCGCGCCGTGCTTGTCATCGCGCAGGATCGAATGGCGGTCACACTCGATCTGAAGGTCGACGGTGCCTGGACGTCCGCGATCTTGCAGAGCGCCGAAGCCGAGCTGTCGCTGCCCGGCTTCGGCCTCAGCTGCCGTATCGCCGATCTCTACGAACGCACGCCCGTGCTTCGTCATTAGGTTGTCGTTCGTAGGGTAAGCAAATGCGCGCCCGCGCATCGCGCAGGTGCGTCATGCCACCCGTGTGCCGGCCCGGCAGCGATGCGTTCGACTCTGTCTTTCAAGACGGATGGCAGGCCGAGGCAACGCCGTGTCCATTGCGCGCGATCGCATATTCTCAGCCCCAACGTGCGTTGCATAGAGTTGTGCAACCTCAATTAACCTCACCTTAGATTGTTACCGTATAATTACGGGTGTCACCGGGGGTGGGGATGATGAACGCTGATACGGAGCTGAATCACGCGCGGCGTCTGCATGTCGCCACATGGTTGGCACTCGTTGCGATCTATCTGATCGTCGCGATTTGCATGGCGAGCTCGCAGTTCTCGTTTGTCGTCGAGAGTGGCCTGCTGGCCTCGGTCGAAACAGCGGCCGCATTCGCTGCGGTCGGCTATGTCATCTCCCGGTGGTCGTGGGGTCTGCGGCCGGCCTTCGTGCTGCTCGCGCTGGCCCAGCTCAACATCCTATTCCTCTGCGGCACGCCGCTCTCCTACATCGCGGCATCGGCGGCTCTGCCGCTGCAGGATCACAGCCTGGCCCGGCTCGACGAGCTGCTCGGACTGGATTGGCCGGGCTACTATCGCTACTTCGTCTCGCAACCGGAGCTGCTGCGCTACGTTCCGATGTTCTATGCGATGATCGGATGGCTCGGCCTCGGCGTCCCGCTGTTGCTCGGGTTGACGAAGAACCCTCTCCGTCTTCAGCAGTTTACGCTGGCCTGCGTGATTGCGGTGTTCGTGACGGCGCTGGTGTCGGCGCTGTTTCCGGCTGTCGGCACCTACCAGCATTACGGCCTGCCACCGGAGACGGCGGACTTCCGGGCGACGGGCTATCTGGTGCAGCTCGATCGTCTGCCGTTCGTGCGCGACGGATCGCTGCGGGCGCTCAACGTGACGCAATTGGGAGGTATCGTGACTTTCCCGAGCTTCCATGCAGCGGCGGCGGCGCTGGCGCTTTGGGGATGCTGGAGCGTGTGGTGGAGCCGGCCGATCGCGATCGTCACCAATGGTGGCATGCTGGTGGTCACGCCGCTGGTGGGTGGGCATTACTTCATCGACGTGATCGCCGGGATCGTCGTCGCCGTGCTGGCAACCGCCGCGGCAACGTCGCTTCGCCTGCCGTCGATGGATCGACGCGGGGCGATGTTTGGACTTCGCCAGCGGACGGAGCCGGCGTGAACAGCTCATGCGATGGCAAAGACGCGCCGACTCTCGGTGCCGCCTTGCTCGCCCCAGGTTTCGTCAATCTCACAACGCCTAAGCATGCGGCGTCGGCGCGGCAGCTGAAAAGGGCGGGTGACGCGTTGCTCATCCGCCCTGCCAGCAGTCTCGAACGACCTTATTGATATCGTCCGTTGGCGCGGGCGTTGTCGTACTTCACGCGGGCGCGCTGCTCGGGGGTGACGCAGGTGGTGTCGCCGACATAGGCCTCGCGCCAGACGTAGCCCTGACGGCAGGTCCTGGAGCCATAGGTGCGGTCGGTGGCGCTGACGCGGTTGCCGGCCTGGCGGTTGTCGAGCGCGGCGCGGGCGCGCTGCTCCGGTGTCACGCAGGTGTGGTCGCCGGGATAGGCTTCGCGCCAGACATAGCCGACCTTGCAGGTGTCGGGTCCGTAGGCGCCGCCGGCCTGCGCCTGCGACATCGCGCCGAGGCTGGTGATGATGAGAGACAAAGCGAAGCCAATCTTGGTGACGGTGGAGCGCGACATGGTGACCTCTCCTTGAGTGTGTGAATCAGCGCCGAGGATGGATAGCCGGTCGGCCTGGACGACGTGTCCGCTGCGCGGCTTGCTCAGCGCCCTGGCCGTGGGCGTAGCGTTAGGACGCCCCGCCCGCATCGACCGTGACGCCCATCACACGGATGCGACGCTGACGGCAGCCGCGCCGATGGCCAAGCGCGATCGAGACCCGACCGCCATCGGTTGTGCGGCGGCCGACACTCGCGCGTCGATTCCTCGCCGCCGCACAGTCCTACTTCGGACGTAAAAGCTATCAACAATGATTTGCATGTAGAGGGTGCGGGGGAGACGAGTCATGTCGGTGACTGGAGTGCGGTTGGTCGTGTTGTGTCTTGGCCTGCTCGCTCTGCCCGCACTGGCGGCCGACAAGTCCGTTGCGCCATACCTTGCTGCGGTAGAGCCAAAGCCGACGCCGCCGCATTTTGCTGCCATTGTGGGGAAGCCCTTGTCGCTGCTTGCTGCGGCGATAGGGCAAAAGCCCAAGGATACGAATCGGGATCCGCACCGGGCCGCGCATCAGCCGCCACATGCGGTTGCGGCGACGGAGAAGCCGAAGGCGGCACCGCAGGTCGCTGCTGCCGCTGAGACGCCGCCGGCCCAGCTCTCCGAGGCAGAGCTCGCGGCCAAGGGGCTGCAGCTGTTCAACGACGCCAGCCTGTCCGGCGGCAGCAAGGCGTCCTGCGCGACCTGCCACTTCTCGACCGGGCATACCAACAACAAGACCTATGTCGGGCTCGACGTGGTCGCCGATGGCGATCCCAATGGCCGCAACACGCCGACGCTCTGGGGCGTCGGCGAGCGCTCGGTGTTCGGCTGGACCGGCCAGGCTGCGACCCTGGAGGACAGCATCCGCGGCATCATCGTCAACCGCATGAAGGGACCGGAGCCGTCGAAGGAGACCTTGGCGGCCCTCGTCGCCTATGTGCGCACCTTGAAATATCCGGCGAATTGGCAGCTCAAGGAGGATGGCTCGCCGACGGCCGACGCCAGCGCGGCGGTGAAGCGTGGCTACGAGCTTTATCTCAACGATGGCGGCTGTGGCACCTGCCATCAACTGACGAGCTTCGACAAGAAGAGCCGCGACGACATTGGCACCGGCGGCAAGTTCAAGGTGCCGGCGCTGCGCGCGGTGGCGTCGACCGCGCCGTATTTCCACGACGGCCGCACCGCCTCGCTGCGCGAGGCGGTGAAGATGATGTGGGAAGTCTACGCCAAGAAGATGGAGTCGCGGCAGCCGACCGACGCCGAGCTCGACGATCTCACCGCCTATGTCGGTGCGCTCTGACGCGGCGACATCGAAGGAAAGTCCTGCCCGACCGACTCCACCGACTCCATTGTCGTGGTTAAGCTGATCTCGAGATTTTGGCCTCTGCTGTTCGCCCCCGGGTCTCGCCTTTGGCGAGCCCGAGAACAGGCTCCGGCGGACGCTCCAGTCCGCCGTGACATCCCGGTTCAATGTCTTCTGCCGCGGAGTACTGGATGCTCCGCCTTCGCGGAGCATGACAGCGGTGGAGACGGCGAGAGCTCACCCCGGAAACAATGCCCGATTCCGGGGGGAGACGCTGGTCGAGTTCAGATATTGGCGCCGAGATCGGCGATGTCGTCGAACAGCACGCCGGTCTTCGAGAGCAGTGCTTCCAATTCGTCGGTCGCGTCGGCGATGCCGCGTGTGGCGGTGTCGATCACGAGTTCCGCGTCGAGCGGCGGCTCATAGTCGGTGCCGATGCCGGTGAAGTTCTGCAAGGCTCCGGCGCGGGCCTTGGCGTAATGGCCCTTGGGATCGCGGCTCTCGCAGATCTCGGCCGGTGTTGCGACGTGGACCTCGCGGAACAGATCGCCGGCGATGCGGCGGGCCGCGGCACGGTCGTCGCGCGCCGGCGACACGGCGGCGACGATCGCAATCTGGCCGTTGCGGGCGAGATGGGTCGCGACCTCGGCGAGGCGGCGGATGTTCTCGGCGCGGTCCTCCGGCGTGAAGCCGAGATCCTTGTTGAGGCCGGCGCGCAGGGTGTCGCCGTCGAGCAGCACCGGGTTGCCGCCGCGGCTGAACAGCCGCCGCTCCAGCGCACGCGCCAAGGTCGACTTGCCGGCGCCCGGCAGCCCGGTCATCCACACCACGGCGCCCTTGTGGCGATAGCGGTCGGCGCGCTCCTGCGGCTGCAGCGCCGACTCCACCGGCATGATGTCGACCGGCGTGGCGCGTTTGCCGGCCGCGATCGACAGCACCAGCCCGCCGCCGGCAATGCGGCCCTGAACCTCGATGACGAGGCGCCCGGTGCGCGCGTTCTCGGTGTAGGGATCGACAGCGACCGGCTGGGTCAGCGCGATCTCGATCTCGCCGACATGGTTGCGCGCGATCGCGGCGTTCTCTTCGTTGGAGAGCGAACCCGGATCGACCGCCTTCTCGATCGCGACCACGCTGCCGCGCGCCTCGCGGGTGCCGAGCCGCACCAGGATGTTGTCGCCCTTGGCGAGCGGCTGGTCGTGCAGCCAGAAGATCCGGGCGTGCAGCCGCCGCGCCGCCTGCGGCTCGCGACCGACATGGGCGATGACGTCGCCGCGCTCGATGAACAGTTCACGGTCGAGCGTGATGCCGACCGAGCGGCCCGCGCCTTGCGGCGCGGTGACCGGGGTTTGCGGCCAGCCCTCGACGGTCTTGATCTTGGCGATCTTGCCGGCCGGCATGATCACGATCTCGTCGCCGGTCTGGAGTTCGCCGGCCTCGACGCGGCCGGCGACGATGCGGCGGTCGTCGAACTTGTAGATCGCCTGCACCGGCAGGCGCAGAGGCAGGCTCGACAGCGGCTTGGCCGGCTCCAGGCCGTCGAGCGCCTCGACCACGGTCGGGCCGTCATACCAGCGGATGCGCGAGGTGTGCTGGGCGACGCCATCGCCGTCGCGCGCCGAGATCGGGATTACGGCGACCGGCTTGACGCCGAGGCCTTCGAGGTGGGCGGAGATCTCGGTCTTGATCTCGTTGAAGCGGTCCTGGCCGAAATCGACGCGGTCCATCTTGTTGACGACGACGGCGACCTGCTTCACGCCGAGCAGGTGCAAGAGATAGCCGTGGCGACGGGTCTGGTCGCGCACGCCTTCGAGCGCGTCGATGATCAACACCGCGCCGTCGGCCTGCGAGGCGCCGGTGATCATGTTGCGCAGGAATTCGGCGTGGCCGGGCGCGTCGATCAGCACGACCTCGCGCGCATTGGTGCGGAAGCGGATCTGGGTGGTGTCGATGGTGATGCCCTGGTCGCGCTCGGTCTGCAGCGCGTCGAGCAGGAACGACCATTCGAACGGCATGCCGCGGCGGGCGGAGACCGCCTGCAGCATCTCCAGCTTGCCGTCGGGCAGGCTGCCGGTCTCATGCAGCAGGCGGCCGACCAGGGTCGACTTGCCGTGATCGACATGGCCGACGATGACGATGCTGACCTGCGGGCGGGTGGTGCCGTTCGGCGTGGCGGGGGCGGCGGAGGGGACGCGCATGTTCATTGCCTCGCTCCGCTCACAGATAGCCGGCGACACGAAGCCGCTCGAACGCATCCTCGGTCTCGTGGTCGAGCGCGCGTCCCGCACGCTCCGGCACCTTGGTGCTCTCGAGCTCGGCCAGAATCTCGGCGATGTTCGAGGCATTGGAGGCGACGGGGAACGTGATGTCCTGGTCGCCGAGCGAGCGATAGCGCTTGCCGTTCTTGGAGAGATACAGCGGGATGATCGGAATGTTCTCGCGCGCGGTGTAGGCCCAGATGTCGGCCTCGGTCCAATGCAGGATCGGATGGATGCGCAGATGCGCGCCCGGCGGCGGCGAGGCGTTGAAATGGTCCCAGAATTCCGGCGGCTGGTCGCGCACGTCCCAATTGCCCTCGGCGCCGCGTGGCGAGAAAACGCGCTCCTTGGCGCGGGTCGCCTCCTCGTCGCGGCGGATGCCGGCGATCAGGCCGTCGAAGCCGTGCTTGGCGAGCGCCATCTTCAGGCCCTCGGTCTTGCGGGCGGCCGAGCGCGCTGCGGGTGGCAATGTCGGATCGACGGCGTCGATCGGCGGGCACGGTTCGACGCGGAGATCGAGGCCCCATTCCTGCGCATAAGTGTCGCGGAAGGCGTACATCTCCGGAAACTTCTTGCCGGTATCGACATGCATGGCCGGAAACGGCACGCGGCCGAAGAAGGCCTTGCGCGCGAGCCAGATCATCACATTGGAATCTTTTCCCAGCGACCACAGCAAAGCGAGCTTCTTCAGCCGTGCAAAGGCCTCGCGGAGAATGTAAATGCTCTGCGCCTCCAGCTGGTCGAGATGATCCATCGTCGGCGCGGCGCTGAGGGCGCGCGGCATGGAAGATGCCTGGTCGAGCTCAGAGGAGGGCAACCGATCTCTCGAAACGTCGTTTGTGAGAATGTGCATGCTGCGAGCCTTCGCCTACTTGGGAGAAAATTCTATGGCGAAGCCAAGGAATATTTTTCTCTTTGCGTTCCGGCGGGGACACTTATATAGAAAATAATTCCAGTCAACCCCGAAGAGTCGAAACCGAAGAGCGCAATGCAATATCTGCCGGTGTTTCTCGATCTGAAGACCGGCCCCGTGCTGCTGATCGGCGCGGGCGAGCTCGTGCGTGCCAAGCTTCGGGTGTTGTTGGCGGCGGGCGCTCGCATCCGCTGGTTCGCCACCGATGGGGATTTCGAACTCGGCGGGCTGCACGATGATCATGGCCAGATTGCGCGCGCCGAGGGCGATCCGCTGAGCGCTGACCTCTCGGGTGTGATCGCGGTGCTGTGCGCCGGCGCCGGCGACATCGGTGTGGCGATGTCGGCGCGGGCGCGCGCAGTCGGTCTGCCCGTCAATGTGATGGACGACCTGGCGCATTCCAGCTTCATCTTTCCGGCGATCGTCGATCGCGGCGATGTCGTGGTCGCGATCGGCACCGGCGGCTCGTCGCCGGTGGTAGCGCGCCGCGTGCGTGAGCGCATCGAGGCGCTACTGCCGGCGCGGATCGGCGAACTCGCGAGCTTCATCGGCGACTTCCGCAAGACCATCAATCCGCGCATCCCCGAGATGCCGCTGCGCCGCCGGTTCTGGGAGCGCATCGTGGACGGCCCGATCGGCGCATTGGTGCTGGCGGGGCGCAAGCATGAGGCCGCGGCGGCGCTGCATGGCATCGCGGATCCCTCCGCCTTTGCCGGTGCGGATCATGCGGGCCGCAGCGACGGTCATGTGACGCTGGTCGGCGCCGGTCCCGGCGATCCCGATCTTCTCACCATCAAGGCGCTGCGCGCGCTGCAGGACGCCGACGTCGTTTACTATGACGAGCTGGTCACGCCGGAGATTCTCGACCGCATCCGCCGCGACGCCTCGCGCGTGCCGGTCGGCCGCCGCGTCGGCAAGCCCGGCATCGGCCAGGACGCCGTCAACAAGCTGCTGATCGAGGCCGCGCGCGAGGGCAAGCGCGCCGTCCGGCTGAAGGGTGGCGACTCCTACGTGTTCGGCCGCGGCGGCGAGGAGGTCGACGCGCTGCGCCATGCCGGCGTCGCCTACACCATCGTGCCCGGCATCACTGCCGGCATCGGCGCCGCCGCGCAGTTCGAGGTGCCCCTGACGTTCCGCAGCAAGGCGCTGCGCATCACCTTCCTCACCGCGCACAAGGAGCGCGACGCCGAGGCGGTCGACTGGTCGGCGCTGACAGACACCAAGATGACCGTCGTCGTCTACATGGGCATGACGGCGGCGCCCGCCGTGCGCGCCGGCCTCCTCGCCGCCGGCCGCTCGCCGCAGACGCCGGTCGGCGTGTTCGCGCGCGTGACGCGGCCGGATGCGCAGGCGGCGGTCGGCACCTTGGATCAGCTGCCGGATCTGGTCGGCCAGATTGATGGCGGCCCGGCTATCCTCATCATCGGCGACGTCGTGGCGCATTCAGCGCCGTGGCGTCAGAAGAACCTCAGTGGCGTGATTGCAAAACTCCTGGAACCCGTCTGAATGACCTCCCCGCTGCAACAGAAGATCAAGATCACCGGTCCCTCGATCATCACTGCGAACCGGACCTGGGACGGCGCCGTGATCTACCGCACCGGCACCAAGAGCTGGTCCGACGAATTGACCGACGCCGCGATCGTCCGCACCGCCGACGAAGCGCGCGCGCTGCTGTCGGAAGCGGTCGCCGATGATCTCAACGCGATCGGCCCCTACATCGCACCGGTTGAGGTTGCGACGGACGGCGCTGTCAAGCCCGGCAATATGCGCGAACATATCCGGCTGACGGGCACCACCATCGCGCTGCCGGCTCAAGCCTGAAGGCCCTCTCATGTATGCTTATGACGACATCGATCGCACCCTGGTCAATGAGCGCGTCGCCGAATTCCGCGACCAGGTGAAGCGCCGCCTGTCCGGCGAGCTCACCGAGGACGAGTTCAAGATCCTGCGGCTGCAGAACGGCGTGTATCTGCAGCTCCACGCCTACATGTACCGCATCGCGATTCCCTATGGCACGCTGTCGTCCGAGCAGCTGCGCCGGCTGGCGCATGTCGCGCGGCGTTATGACCGCGGCTACGGTCACTTCACGACCCGGCAGAACATCCAGTTCAACTGGATCAAGCTCGCCGAGCTGCCGGATGCGATGGCCGACCTCGCCGAGGTCGGCATCCAGTCGATGCAGACCTCCGGCAACAACATGCGCAACGTCACCTCCGACCAGTGGGCCGGGGTCGCGCCGGGCGAGGTCGAGGATCCCCGCATCTGGGCCGAGCTGCTGCGCCAGTTCACGACGCTGCATCCGGAATTCTCGTTCCTGCCGCGCAAGTTCAAGATCGCGATCACCGCGTCCGCGCACGACCGCGCCGCGATCAAGATCCACGACATCGGCCTTCGTCTGCTGAAGAATGAGCAGGGCGAGACCGGCTTCGAGGTGCTGGTCGGCGGTGGTCTGGGCCGCTCGCCCTTCATCGCCAAGACGATCAAGCCGTTCGTCCATGGCCACGACATTCTGAGCTATGTCGAGGCGATCCTGCGCGTCTACAACCAGTATGGCCGCCGCGACAACATCTACAAGGCGCGCATCAAGATCCTGGTCCACGAGCTCGGCATCGAGACCTTCGCCGCCGAGGTCGAGGAGGAGTGGCAGCAGATCCGCGACGGCGTGCTCAAGCTCGACGACGGCATCGTCGAGGACATCCGGTCGCGCTTCTTCTATCCGGCCTATGAGACGCTGCCGCACATGCCGGACGAGCTGCGGCAGGCCGCGCATGATCCGAAGTTCGAGGCCTGGCGCAAGAACTCGGTGGTCGCCCACAAGGTGCAGGGCTATGCGATCGTGACCGTGTCGCTGAAGCCGATCGGCAAGCCTCCCGGCGATGCGACCGCCGACCAGATGGATGCGCTCGCTGACATCGCCGACAAATATTCGTTCGGCGAGATCCGCGTCGGCCACGAGCAGAATCTGGCGCTGCCGCATGTCCGCAAGCGCGATCTGCCGGCGGTGTGGAAGGCGCTCGACGCCATCGGGCTCGCCATTCCCAACGTCAACCTGGTCTCCGACATCATCGCCTGCCCGGGGCTCGATTACTGCTCGCTGGCCAATGCGCGTTCGATCCCGATCGCGCAGGAGATCACCCGCCGCTTCGCCAATCACGACACGGCGAACCTGATCGGCCGGCTGCACATCAACATCTCCGGCTGCATCAATGCCTGCGGCCACCACCATGTCGGCCATATCGGCATCCTCGGCGTCGAGAAGAACAACGAGGAATTCTATCAGATCACCATCGGCGGCCGCGCCGACGAGGGCGCCGTGCTCGGCACCCTGATCGGACCCGCGGTGCCCTATGCCGAAGTCGCCGATGTCGTCGAGGACATCGTCGAGGCCTATCTTGCGCTGCGCGCGAGCCCCGAGGAGCTGTTCGTCGACACGGTGGCGCGGCTCGGGGTCGAACCATTCAGGGAGCGGGTTTATGCCACTCGTTAAGGGCGGACACATCATCACGGACGAGTTCGTCCGTATCACCGACGATGCCGATCTGCCGGCGCAGGGCGCGATCCTCGTCTCCGAGACGCGGTTCCTCGCAGGTCCCGATGCGCTGGTGAGCCGCACCGGCGGCAAGCTTGGCGTGATCTGGCCGAACAATCGTGACGTCGACGATCTCGTCCCCTATCTCGACCGGCTGGCGCTGATCGCTCTGGTGTTTCCGAGCTTCCGCGACGGCCGCGCCTACACCCAGGCGCGCTTGCTGCGGGAGCGCTACGGCTTCCGCGGCGAGCTGCGCGCCACCGGACAGGTGCTGCGCGACCAGTTCGTGTTCATGCTGCGGGCCGGCTTCGACGCTTTCGACGTCAAGAAGCAGGCCGATGCCGAGGCGTTCAGCGAGACCGTGAAGCGCTATTCGGTGTTCTATCAGCCGGCTGGCGACGGCCGGATCTCGGCGCTGCATCAGCGCCTGCAACTGCGTCATTCGGAGAGTGCCGGGCTGTGAGCACGCTGGCTGTATCACCTTCGGTCGGGCACACGCCGGACGCGGCGCTCGACGCCGCGCTGCGGACGGCCTCGCCGCAACAGGTCATCGCCGCCGCGTTGCAGGCGATCGGCCGCGAGCGGCTTGCGGTGGTGTCGTCCTTCGGCACGGAATCGGCCGCGTTGCTCAAGGTCACGGCCGATGTCGATCCGGCGATCCCCGTGATCTTCCTCGACACCGGGCACATGTTCGCGGAGACGCTGGCCTATCGCGACCAGCTGATCGAGATCCTAGGCCTGCGCGACGTGCGCTCGGTCGCACCCGATGCCACGGCGCTCGCGCGCGAAGATGCCGACAACGATCTGTGGTTCTCGGACCCCGACGCCTGCTGCCGCATCCGCAAGGTCGAGCCGCTGGCGCGCGCTCTCGCGCCCTTCACCGCCTGGATCAACGGCCGCAAGCGGTTCCAGGGCGGTTTGCGTGCGGCGATTCCTGTCGTCGAGCAGGATGGCGCCCGGGTGAAGTTCAACCCGTTCGCCAATGTCGCTCGCGAGGACATCGCGGAGATCTATCGCGCGGCCAACCTGCCACAGCATCCGCTGGTCGCCGCAGGCTTCCGCTCGATCGGCTGCATGCCCTGCACCAGCCGCTCGGATGCGAACGAGGATGATCGCGCCGGCCGCTGGCGCGGCCGCGGCAAGACCGAGTGCGGCATCCATACGGTGGCGACGTCGTCGGTGTAGTTGGGACGTCGCCTGCCGGCTGCTTGGTCGCCCAAGACGGCATAGTGTCGCGGCAAAGAACAGCTATCCCAATGCCGGGCGCTTCGTAGCAAAATGCCCGCGTCCGGTCGGAAACAAGAAAATCCGGTTTCGTTGACTCGGAACGGCACATGCGGCGATCTGCAGGACGCGCCTGCAACATTGCAGGCCTGCTATTTGAATGGAGAGATTGCATGATGCGGCGTGTTCTTGCGGTTGTCGCGGGCCTGGCATGGGCGGGGTCGGCCGTTGCTGCCGACGTGAATCTGCTCAACGTGTCCTACGATCCCACCCGTGAGCTCTATGTCGAGTTCAACAAGTCGTTTGCCGAGGCCTACAAGAAGGACACCGGCAAGAGCGTCGAGATCAAGCAGTCGCATGGCGGCTCCGGCGCCCAGGCGCGAAGCGTGATCGATGGCCTGCAGGCCGACGTCGTCACCCTGGCGCTGGCCTATGACATCGATGCCATCGCGAACAAGGGACTGCTCGACAAGGAGTGGCAGAAGCGCCTGCCGCAGAACGCCTCGCCCTACACCTCGACCATCGTGTTCCTGGTCCGCAAGGGCAATCCGAAGGGCATCAAGGACTGGGACGATCTGTTGAAGTCGGGCGTCGACGTCATCACGCCCAATCCGAAGACCTCCGGCGGCGCGCGCTGGAACTATCTCGCCGCCTGGGGCTACGCCCTGAAGAAGACCGGCTCGGTCGACAAGGCCAAGCAGTTCGTGGCCGACCTCTATAAGCACGTTCCCGTGCTCGACACCGGTGCGCGGGGCGCGACCGTCACCTTCGTCGAGCGGGGAGTGGGCGACGTGCTGCTGGCCTGGGAGAACGAGGCCTATCTGGCACTGAAAGAATTCGGTAAGGAAAAGTTCGAGATCATCTCGCCGTCGCTGTCGATCCTGGCCGAACCGCCAGTTGCCATCGTCGATAGCGTCGTGGCCAAAAAGGGCACCCAGGCCGTCGCCGAAGCCTATTTGAAGTACTGGTATACGAAGGAAGGTCAGGAAATCGCCGCACGCAACTTCTACCGTCCGCGCGATCCGGACGTCGCCAAGAAGTACAGCGAGTCGTTTGCCAAGGTTGACCTGTTCACGATCGACGACGTGTTCGGCGGCTGGACCAAGGCGCAGAAGGATCACTTCGGCGAAGGCGGGATTTTCGATCAGATCTACAAGAACTGATTGGCGAACCAAGGCGGACAACACGGGAATGGGCCCGATGGGAATGAGCCAGGTGGCTTCTTGAGCGTTCTCGCACCCCGACGCAGCACCTTGCCGGGCTTTGGTCTCACCATGGGGCTGACGCTGACCTGGCTGTCCCTCATCGTGCTCATTCCG
This sequence comes from Bradyrhizobium denitrificans, assembly GCF_013179005.1. Lineage (NCBI taxonomy): Bacteria > Pseudomonadati > Pseudomonadota > Alphaproteobacteria > Hyphomicrobiales > Nitrobacteraceae > Bradyrhizobium > Bradyrhizobium denitrificans. Next base: position 20,973 of record NZ_JABFDP010000006.1, read on the forward strand.
CTGGCCGGGCTGTTCGTGCGCTCGACCGAGCTCAGCCTTGAGCAGTTCTGGGGCATCGTCACCAGCCGGCGCACCCTGAGCGCCCTCAAGATCTCGTTCGGACTGTCCTTTGCCGCGGCTCTCGTCAACCTGGTGATGGGCACGATCGTGGTCTGGGCGCTGGTGCGCTACCGCTTCCCCGGCCGCCGGCTGTTCGACGCCATCGTCGACGTCCCGTTCGCGCTGCCGACGGCGGTGGCCGGCGTGGCGCTGACCTCGCTGTTCGCGCAGAAGGGCTGGCTGGGCGCGCCGCTGGCCGCGCTCGGCATCAAGGTCGCGTTCACGCCGCTCGGCATCTTCATCGCGATGATCTTTATCGGCATTCCCTTTGTCGTCCGCACCGTGCAACCGGTGCTGATCGACCTCGATCCGGAGATCGAGGAGGCGGCGGCCAGCCTCGGCGCCAGCCGCTGGCACATTGTCACCAAGGTGATCCTGCCCAGCCTGATGCCGGCGCTGCTGACCGGCTTCGCGCTCGCTTTCGCCCGCGCCGTCGGCGAGTACGGCTCGGTGATCTTCATCGCCGGGAATCTGCCGAACGTGTCGGAGATCGCGCCGCTCCTGATCGTGATCCGCCTGTCCGAGTTCCGCTACGCCGACGCGACGGCCATTGCGGTGGTCATGCTTGTGGTGGCATTCGTGATCATCTTCGCGGTGAATCGCTTGCAGCGCTGGGCACAGGCCCAGGCGTCCAGTTGAGGCCGCGCCATGAGCATCGAGATGACCCTGCAACGGGCGCCGGACAGGCCGGCGCAGCCCAGCGATGTCGAGATTGCCGCGCGGCGTGATCCGCGCGCCGAACCGACCGTGGTTCGCATCGCCCTCATCACCTTGGCGATCGGCTTTCTGTCGGTGTTCGTCGTGCTGCCGCTGGTGGTCGTGTTCGTGGAGGCGTTCGGCAAGGGCATCTCCGCCTATCTGTCCGCGCTGGCCGACCCCGAGGCGTGGTCGGCCATCCGCCTCACCCTCGGCGTCGCCGCGGTCTCGGTCGGCACCAATCTGGTGTTCGGCCTCGCCGCCGCCTGGGCAATCGCGAAATTCGACTTTCCCGGCAAGACGGTCCTGATCACGCTGATCGACCTGCCGTTCTCGGTCAGCCCGGTGATTTCGGGTCTCGTCTTCGTGCTGCTGTTCGGGGCGCAAGGCTTCTTCGGGCCCTGGCTGCAGAGCCATGGTCTGCAGATCCTGTTCGCCTTCCCGGGCATCGCGCTGGCCACCGTGTTCGTGACCTTTCCGTTCGTCGCCCGCGCCCTCATCCCGTTGATGCAGGAGCAGGGCACGCAGGAGGAGGAGGCCGCGATCTCGCTCGGTGCCTCCGGCCTGCAGACCTTCTTCCGCGTCACCTTGCCCAACATCAAATGGGGCGTGCTGTACGGCGTCCTGCTTTGCAATGCGCGTGCGATGGGCGAGTTCGGCGCGGTCTCCGTGGTCTCCGGCCACATCCGCGGCGAGACCAACACGATGCCGCTCTTGGTCGAGATCCTCTACAACGAGTACCAGATGGTCGCCTCGTTCGCGATCGCCTCGCTGCTCGCCATGCTCGCGCTGATCACGCTGGTCGCCAAGACCATTCTCGAACGCAACATCGACGAGGACCTGCCTCATGACCATTGAAGCGAGGGGCGTCGTCAAGACCTTCGGCACCTTCAAGGCGCTCGACGGCGTCGACCTGAAGGTCGCCAATGGCGAGCTTTTGGCGCTGCTCGGCCCGTCCGGCTCGGGCAAGACGACCTTGTTGCGGATCATCGCCGGGCTGGAATGGCCGGATGCCGGCGAGATCCTGTTCGACGGCGAGAACGCGCTGGACCGCGGCGCGCGTGAGCGTCATGTCGGCTTCGTGTTCCAGCATTATGCGCTGTTCCGGCACATGAGCGTGTTCGAGAACGTCGCCTTCGGCCTGCGGGTGCAGCCGCGTCGCATCCGCAAGAGCGAGGCGCAGATCCGTGCCCGCGTGAAGGAGCTGCTCGACCTGGTGCAGCTCGATTGGCTCGCCGACCGCTATCCGAGCCAGCTCTCCGGCGGCCAGCGCCAGCGCATCGCGCTGGCGCGTGCGCTCGCCATCGAGCCACGCATCCTGTTGCTCGACGAGCCGTTCGGCGCGCTCGACGCCAAGGTGCGCAAGGAACTGCGGCAATGGCTGCGCACCTTGCACCACTCGATCAACGTCACCTCGATCTTCGTCACGCATGACCAGGAAGAGGCGCTCGAGGTCGCGCATCGCGTCGTGGTGATGGACAAGGGCCGTATCGAGCAGGTCGGCTCGCCGAACGACGTCTATGACGCCCCGGCCACGGCCTTCGTGCACGGCTTTATCGGCGAGTCGATCATGCTGCCGGTGGAGGTCTCCGGCGGCGCGGTGCATCTCAACGGCCGGCCGCTGGATCTGGCTGCGCCGGGCGATACAGCCGGCGCATCGACGCTGTTCGTGCGCCGTCACGACATGGTGATCGGCCCGGCTGACAGCGGCACCCTGCATGGCGCCATCACCCATGTCCGCAGCTTCGGCCCGGTGCAGCGCGCCGAGATCGCGCTGACCGAAGGCTCCACGATCGAGATCGACGCCCCGCGCGACCGCGAACTCAAGATCGGCGACCGCATCGGCCTCAAGCCGCGGCATTATCGGATCTTTGCAAGCGGTTAGTGGCGGGCTGGGCTCGGGCTCGAATCCGGGTCGCTAGCCAAGATTGCCAACCAAGACATCGTTTGCTGGATGTCGTGCTCGGCACCAGCCTAAGCGCGATGTGACCGCAAAGTGCTGTCGATCCCTCGACCCCGGCAGGCTTGACCGCTCCGCTCATAGGGTTGACGAACCGTTGCTGGCCGGAATTGTCGCGATGGAACTTACCGGCGATTCACCTTTCAGCCACGGTTGATGTGCAACAACCCGCCTCTCTTCTCCGCACAGGGACTGGTTCATTGAAGCGTCTGGCTCTCGCTCTTTCCATCGCATTGCTGCTCGCCGGCTGCGCGGCTGAAACGCCCGTCGTGCAGGCGCCGACGATGTATGCCGACATGGCGGTCGCCGGAGCCAAGCTCGATGCTGCCGCTGCGGCGACGATGATCTCGCAATACCGCCAGAACAATGGGCTCGGCATGGTCGAGGTCGATCCGGAGCTGATGCGGCTGGCGGAGTCGCAGTCGCAGGCGATGGCCGACAAGAACAAGCTCGATCACGACGTCCGCGCCCCGCTGGCCAAGCGGCTGAACAATGCGGGCTATGATGCGACGGTGGCGGTGGAGAACGTCTCGGCCGGCTACCACACCTTGGCGGAAGCGTTTTCCGGCTGGCGCGACTCGCCGCCGCATCGGGCCAACATGCTGAAGACGGGTGTCACAAAAATAGGCATTGCGGCGAGCTATGCTCCGAATACCAAGTACAAGGTCTTCTGGACCATGATCCTGGCCGCGCCCGATGGTAAAAAGGCCTCCTGACAGGCAAGTTCGCTGCTGCCTTGTGCAGCGGTCGTCCGGAGCAGGACCTCTCCTTGGGATGGATTGACGTCACCCCGAAGTGACGCCACGCTGGCGCCATGTTTTGCTAATGACCGCCGTAAATGACGCATCATCCATTTCCCCCGCAGCCGGCCACTCCCACCCAGTCGCAACGAGTCCTCGTCCTGCAGGGCGGCGGCGCGCTCGGCTCCTATCAAGCCGGCGCCTATCAGGCGCTATGTCACTTCGACTTCGAGCCGGAGTGGGTGGCTGGTATCTCGATCGGCGCCATCAACGCCGCGATCATCGCGGGCAATGACCGCGACAAGCGCGTCGGCCGGCTCAAGGAATTCTGGGAGATGGTGTCCTCCCCGGTGCCGTGGAAGCCGCTGCTCAATGGCGACCATCACCGCTCGGCGTTCAACGAGGCCAGCGCGGCGCTGATCGCCGCGTTCGGCGTACCGGGCTTCTTCACGCCACGCTTTCCGCCGGCGCCGCTGTGGCCGGCCGGCAGCCTGCAATCCGTCAGCTATTACGATACCGCGCCGCTGAAGCGGACCCTGGAGCGGCTGGTCGATTTCGATCGCATCAACGACCTGAAGACGCGGCTGTCGGTCGGCGCCGTCGGCATCACCACCGGCAATTTCACCTATTTCGACAATGTCGAATTCAAGAAGCAGGGCAAGCGCATCGGCCCCGAGCACATCATGGCCTCAGGCGCGCTGCCGCCGGGCTTTCCGCCGGTCGAGATCGACGGCGAGCATTATTGGGACGGCGGCATCGCTTCGAATACGCCGCTCGACTATGTGCTCGACACCGAGACCGATCGTGACCTGCTGATCTTCCAGGTCGATCTGTTCTCCGCGCGCGGCGAACTGCCGCGCACCTTGCTGGAAGCGGCCGAGCGCGAAAAGGACATCCGCTATTCCAGCCGGACGCGGATGAACACCGACAAGAACCGCATGATCCACAACACGCGCAAGGCGTTCCGCGAGCTCTATGCCAAGCTGCCGGAGGAGCTGCGCAACGATCCTGCGCTCGAGATCCTGTGCAAGGCGGCGCAGGAGAACACCGTGACGGTGGTGCACCTGATCTACCGCAGCAAGACCTACGAGACCTCCTCGAAGGACTACGACTTTTCTCATGTCGCGATGGTCGAGCATTGGGACGCGGGTGTGCGCGACGTCCACCAATCGATGAGCCACAAGGACTGGCTGGAGCGGCCGCAGTCCGGCGAGACCATGGTCACCTACGATCTCACGCAGGATGGCAGCCTCGCGGCCGCCAAGAAGGAGTGAAGCAATGACGACGAATTTGAAGGGCAAGACCGCTGTGGTGACCGGCTCGACCAGCGGCATCGGACTCGCCATTGCGCGCGGCTTTGCCAGCGCCGGGGCGAACATCGTGCTCAACGGCTTTGGCGCTGCCGCCGACATCGAGAAGGAGCGCGCCGCCATCGAGAGCGAGTTCAAGGTCAAGGCCGTGCATTCGCCGGCCGACATGAGCAAGCCGGCCGAGATCGCCGGCATGATCGCGCTCGGCGAGAGCACGTTCGGCGCGGTCGACATCCTCGTCAACAATGCCGGCATCCAGTTCGTCTCGCCGGTCGAGGACTTCCCGCCGGAGAAGTGGGAGCAGATCATCGCGATCAATCTCTCCTCGGCGTTCTACGGCATCCACGCCGCCGTGCCCGGCATGAAGAAGCGCGGCTGGGGCCGCATCATCAACACGGCGTCCGCGCACTCGCTGGTCGCCTCGCCGTTCAAGTCGGCCTATGTCTCGGCCAAGCACGGCATCGCCGGTCTGACCAAGACCGTGGCGCTGGAGCTCGCGACCTTCAAGATCACCTGCAATTGCATCTCGCCGGGCTATGTCTGGACGCCGCTGGTCGAGAAGCAGATCCCCGACACCATGAAGGCGCGCAATCTCACCAAGGAGCAGGTCATCAACGACGTGCTGCTGGCGGCGCAGCCGACCAAGGAGTTCGTGACGGTCGATCAGGTCGCAGCGCTGGCGCTGTTCCTGTGCAGCGACGAGGCATCGCAGATCACCGGCGCCAACCTCTCGATCGACGGCGGCTGGACCGCCGCGTAAGTCAGCGCCCAGCGGATCACGGCGCGCGGAACGCCGTGATCCTTCGCCGCGGGTCCGACAGGCAGGTTTTTGGCCTCGCGCGGTTTCGCTTTGACACGGCGCGTTCTACAAGCAGGCTTTCACCGCGCTTGCACACGGACCCTTCCTTTGCTGACCACGCTGATCGGCCTCGGCGCCGCCACCTGCACCACATGCTCGTTCCTGCCCCAGGTCATCAAGGCCTGGCGGTCGCGCTCGACCCAGGACATCTCGGCCGGCATGTTCGTGCTGCTGACCACCGGCAACGCGATGTGGCTGCTCTACGGCGCGCTGATCAACGACCTGCCGCTGGTCGTCGCGAACCTGATCACCCTGGCGCTGGTCGCGACCATCCTCGGCCTGAAGCTGCGCTACGGCTAGAGCATGATCCGCAAAGGTGGAAACCGGTTTTCCGAAGAGATCATGCGCAAACAATGACGAAAGATCATGATGCGTTTCCGTGGAAACGAATCATGATCTAGAATCAGCTGCGGCGCGCGAAGATGTTTGCATTGGTGGAGGCGACGCTCTGGCCGGGCGGCAGCACGACCACGGTCGATCCCATCTGCACGCGGTTGTAGAGGTCGGCGACGTCGGTATTGGTCATGCGGATGCAGCCGGACGAGATCGCCTGGCCGATATATTCCGGCTGGTTGGTGCCGTGGATCCGGTACAGCGTGTCCTTGTTGCCCTCGTAGAGATAGATCGCGCGGGCGCCGAGCGGGTTGGCCGGGCCGCCGGGCACGCGCTTCGGATAGGGGCCGAGACGAGCTTGGATGTCGGCGGTCGGAACCCAGTCGGGCCATTCCGCCAGCTTGCCGACGGTGGCGACGCCGGAGAACGCCATGGCCTCCTCGCCGACCGCGACGCCGTAGCGGACCGCCTTGCCGTCGGGCAGGACATAATAAAGGAAGCGCGCATCGGTATCGACGATGATCGTGCCCGGTTGCTCCTGGCGCGAGAAGTCGACGATGTGGCGCTGGAACTGTTCCGGGATCTGCGCTTCGGCATAGGGCGCGCGCGCCAGCAACTGCTTGTCGCGCGGTGTCAGCGCCGCATCAGTCGTCGGCGACAGAGTCGCTTCCATGCAGCCGGACAGCAGCAATGATCCAGCCAGCGATAGTGCGAGCCCCAGTCTCGACATCTTCATCTCCCCCGCGCGATGGAACCATGTGTCTAGAGGATCGCGCCCAAATCATGGCACTGCACTCAACACTTGCGTGATCGCTGCGCGAGCGAGAGGCGGCCGCAGAGCGCCGGTTCGAGCATGAACATCTGTCGCAGGTCCGTCACGGAACCTGCGTCAGGACGCCTTGCCGAAGGCGAGAACGTGCAGGCCGAGCCGTCGCTTGACGATGCGGAACAACAGCACCGTTTCGAACACCAGAGACAACGAGGTCGCCGCCGCGGCGCCGTGGCCGCCGAAGCGGGGTACCAGGACGATGCACAGCACGAGGTTCATGACGAAGGCGGCCGCATAGGCGGAGGCGCAGGCGTGCTGCTGGCCCAGCATGTTCAAGAGGCGCTCGACCGGGCCGATCGCGGCGCGTACGACAAGGCCGATGGCCGCGATGAACATGATGTCGTAACCCGCAGTGAACTGCGCGCCGAACAGCCACAGCAGCGGCTTGCCGAGCGCAAGCAGGACCAGGGTCGCCGCGAGCGACGGCCAGAACGTCCATTGGATCGCATGCGCGACATAGGCCGACAGCCGTGCCTTGTCGCCGAGCGCGTGATATTCCGCGAAGCGATGCGCCGTGGTCGCCGACATCGCGTAGTGGATGAACGACACAAGCGCGAGCGTCTTCACCACCGCGAAATAGACACCGACCTCTTCGGAGGAGCGGAACTGCTGCAGCACCAGGACATCGGTGTAGGACAACAGCAGATAGAAGCTCTCGACCAGCAGGATCGGCAGCGACACTGCGAGCCAGCCGCGCAGATCATATTGTTTCGGCCCGACCTCGACGTGGCGCTCGAGCCGCCGGTTCAGCACCAGCATCTGGCCGAGCATCGCGATCCACACCGCGGCGGCGCTGGCGGCCATGGCGGCGCTGGCGCCGAGCTGGAAGCCGAGCACCAGGGCGCCTGCGGTGAAGCCGATGATCAGGCCCTGGCGGATGATGAATTGCGGCATCAGCCCGAGCGTCATCCAATCATGCGAGCGCGCGATGCCGTCCTGGGTGTTGGCGACCACGAAAGCGGGCAAGGTCAGGCAACCGATATAGAGCGGCAGGCGCTCGCTCTCCTCGATCCACGGCGACAGCAGCGCGATCAGTCCGGCGAGCAGCAAAGCGGCGATGCCGGAGGTTGCCAGGGTCAGCCAGCGGCCGCCCGACAGGAAGCCGCGCAGCAGCGCGTGCTGGCCGGACGTGCGATAGTCGGGGATGATCTTCTGCGCCGACGAGGCGATGCCGAAATCGAGCATGCTGCCGAGCAGCAGCACCCAGGTCCAGACATAGACATAGATGCCGTAATCCGAGCCGCCCATCCAGCGCGCGAGCAGGATCTGGCTGAGATAGGCAAGGCCGGCGCTCAGCACGCGGATGAGGAAGATCAGCGCCGCGAGCCGCTGCGTGAGCGATGCTTCACCGCCGCCGGCGAGCGCCGCGACGCGCGCCCTCAGCCGGGCTGCGAGGCCTGTCGATGTGGTGTCGTTGCGGGCATCCATCACGGCCACGGGGCAAGTCCGGCTCTCGGGCCGCGGAAGGCGGCCGTCATGCCCTCCTATCAACGCAACGTTAAGAATCGGTTGGGCGGCCCCGTTTACGGCAGGCTGGCGTTGAACTCATAGGCCTTGTCGGGGCCGACCAGCGTGAATTTCAGCGTCGCGCCGTCGGGCTTGACGCCCGGCGGGACACCGTCGAGCTCAAAGGCGAAGCGCGCGATGCCCGGCGTCCCGCTGTCGCGCTGGCTCGGGATCGGCAGCGACCAGTCCGGTGTCGGACCCTCGACGTAAAGATGAACGCCGCGTTTATCGGGCGCGACGACGTCGACGATGACATCCTTCTTGCCGTCGCGCTTGATGTCGCGGATCGTAAACGGAATGGGATCACCGACATTGGCGGGCTTCGGCACGGTGTCAAGCGCGGCCGACAGCGAGGCGTCCTCGGTGCTTGCCACGCTGGTGAAGGCGAGTTCGACCTTGGCTTCGACGGGGATGCAGATCTTCTCGCACACCGCGTAGCTGATGTCGGCGCGCAAGGTCATCGGCTTGTCGGCGCTCTTGGCAACGATGCGCAATGGCAGCACGACTTGATCGTGATAGCCCAGCGAGTGTCCGCCGGCACCGTCGTCGAACTTGGTCGGGGCCGGCCACAGGACGGTCACCGCATCGACATTTTCGGACCGGGAAAAGTCGAATCGCGGCGGCACGCCGGAGTCGCCCGGCGTGCGCCAATAGGTCTTCCAGCCCGGCTGGAGCTGAAACGCGACGCCGCCGAGAACCACCGGTCCGCTGCGCGATCCGGCGAGCAGGCGGACCGCGGAATGGCCATCACGCTGCCAGGGCGACGAGTCCTGCGCCCAGCCGCCGAGCGAGGCGCAGGACCACAGCAACGCCGCGGTGAGAAGTGTGGCGGAGGGACGAGGAACCAAGGCGGACATGAGACGTCTTTAAAGTTTGGTTGGGGCGCAAACCATTGAATTGCTTGTGAGCGGATTCCGCGGCGGAGGCCTGAACCTTGATTGACAGATGCTCATCCCAATATCAGGATATCAACCATCATGAGAGTCCTCGCGGATGAATCCTGACGCAAAACGGCTCGGCGACGTTCGCCGCAAAGTGACCGGGATCGGGGATCACACCTCTCACGGCGGTTATCTCGACGGCCAATTGCTGGTCGCCATGCCCGTCATGGGGGATTCGCGGTTCGAACGCTCCGTGATCTATCTCTGCGCGCACTCAGCCGAGGGGGCCATGGGTATCATGGTGAACCGGCCAGCCGGCAGCATCGATTTTCCGCAGCTCCTGATGCAACTGAACATCATCGAGAAGGGCGATCAGATCAGCCTGCCGGACAGCGCCGAAACCATGAAAGTGCTGAGCGGCGGCCCGGTCGATACCGGACGTGGCTTCGTGCTGCATTCGAGCGACTACTTCATCGCCAATGCGACGCTGAAGATCAATGATGGCGTCTGCCTGACCACGACCATCGACATCCTCAAGGCGATCGCCAAGGGCAATGGTCCGAAGCACGCGCTGCTCGCGCTCGGCTATGCCGGCTGGCGCGCCGGCCAGCTGGAGGAAGAGATCCAGGATAATGGCTGGCTGCATTGCGATGCCGATCCCGAGCTGATCTTCGGCGACAATGTCGAGGACAAATATGATCTTGCGCTGCGCAAGATCGGCATCGATCCCGGCATGCTCTCCAACGCCGCCGGGCACGCCTAAGTACGCTGTGACGTTTCGGCACGATCTCTGCTGTCGCGGAATACTGGATGCTCCGCCTTCGCCTTCGCGGAGCATGACAGCGTCGCAGACGGCGAGATCTTGCATCAGCACGGACCGCCGATTCCAAGGAAACGCTCGTCTCGACGGCCTTGTTAGGCGGTCTTGACGCCATCAACTCTTCGCCGCCATCCCTCCGCTTTGCCGTGGCCGGGCTTCGTCCCGGCCATCGTGTCTCTGGTTGCCGTGTCTCCGGCATCCAGCAAGCGGTTCGACGCGCGAGCGCCGATCTACTCCGCCGCCTGCTGCGCGATGGTGGGCTCGGTGCCGGCGACGGTGGCGCGGCGCATGTCGCGCGGCTGCGACTGATCGTAGCGGCGCACGCGATGCATGGTCTGGCGATTGTCCCACATGATCAGGTCGTGGAGCGCCCATTTGTGCACATGGACGAATTCCCGCTGCGTGGCGTGCTCGGTCAGGTCGCGCAGCAGCAGCCGTCCCTCCGGCAAGCTCATGCCGACCACGGCTCCGGCATGCGACGACAGGTACAGCGACTTGCGGCCATGCGCGGGATGGGTGCGCACCAGCCGCTGCCTGACCGGCTTGAACATCTCTTTTTCCTCGTCGCTGTAGTCGAGGAAGCCGAGCGCGCCGCGCGAATACATCAGCGAATGTTCGCAGACGAGATCCTCGATCTCGGCCTTCGTCTCCGGATCGAGCGCGTCATAGGCGGCGCGCATGTCGGCAAATTCGGTGTTGCCGCCCTTCGGGTTCACGATCCGCGCCGACAGGATCGAGTATTTCGCCGGGATCGGCCGGAACGAGCTGTCGGAGTGCCACAGGCAATTGCCGAGATTGAACAGATGGGTGCGGTGATCGCGCGGCAGCGGTCTGCCGTCCTTGCCGAGATTGGAGACGTCGTTGAGGCCGGTGGTGAGACGGTAGTCCTCTTTCTTGGTGACGGTGCCGCCACGGGCTTGTTCTCGCTCGCCGAAACTGAGCGCGAAAGCGAGCTGCTGTTCGTCGGTGATGTCCTGGTCGTGGAACACCAGGACCGCGTAATGATCGATCGCGGCCTGCAGCTCCGCGGTCTCATCGCGCGTCAGCGGCTTGCGCAGATCGATGCCTGAAACGTCACCAACGAAAAAAGGATGCAGCTGCCGGATGGCGATCGCCATGGCGTCCTCCTTGATGTCCTCATCGTCGCGGCTCGCTCGTCCGCTTGTCGGTGTCGAAGCTACGCTGCGGCAAGGCGAAGTCAACGCGCGCTGGGAAGCGCGGCCCGCACGGCTGTCATTCCCGCGTGGCAGACGTCACGCGTTGCGCGCCATCAGGCCGCCGTCGACGGGGATCACGGCGCCGGTGATGAACGAGGCCGCCGGCAGGCACAGGCTCAACGTCATATGCGCGACCTCCTCGGGATCGCCGTAACGTCCGAGCGCGGTGCGCCGCCTGGCGTAGATCGCCTTCTGCTCGTCGGGAATGCGCGCGGTCATCGCGGTCGCGATCGACCCTGGGCAGATGCAATTCACGGTGATGCCGTCGCGCCCGAGCTCGACCGCGAGCGAGCGCGTCAGCCCGGTCACGCCGGCCTTGGCCGCGGAATATGCGCTGTGCAGCGCGGTGGCGCCGAGCGCTTCGGTCGAGGCGATGTTGACGATGCGGGGACTTTGCGAGCGGCGCAGATGCGGCAGCGCAGCGCGGATCACGCGCTGCTGCGCCGTCAGCATCACTGCCAGGGCCTTGGCCCAGGCCTCGTCATAGCTTGCGTCGTCGATCGCCATCCGCACCGAGATGCCGGCATTGTTGACGATGATGTCGAGACCGCCGAATTGCGTGGCCGCCGCACCGACGACGGCGGCGATTGCATCGCGGTCGGACAAATCAAGCCGCCAAGCCTGCGCGGTTCCGCCCGCCGCCACGATGTCCGTGGCCACGGCACGCGCGCCATCCTCATCGATATCGATGACGGCCACCTGCGCCCCTTCATCAGCAAACAGCCGCGCCGTGGCACGCCCCATGCCTGAGGCCGCGCCCGTGACCAGGACGGTCAGGTTTTTCACCGAGCGGCTCAGTTGTTTGTAGCTCTGCATATTGCGGCCCGCGAAAAATGCGCGCTGTGTCGCGCCGTTGACAACGCTGGCACCGATCCGCACACAGGTCAAACAAACAACGACAGGAGGAAGGGAGATGAACGCGCTCGATTTTTCGGGACGGCAGGTGCTGGTGATCGGCGGCTCCAGCGGCATCGGCAACGGCATCGCCCAGTCGTTTCGCGCCCAGGGCGCGCGCGTCGCGGTCTGCGGCACGCGCGCGACGGCAACCGATTATTCCATCGAGGAGGGCTGCGATCTCACCGGGCTGGACTATCAGCAGCTCGACGTTGGCAATGCCGCGTCCATTGCGGCGTTCGTGCCGCGCTGCGAGCGGCTCGACGTGCTGGTGCTGGCCCAGGGGGCGGTGCTGTACCGGCGCGGCGAATTCGCCATGGACGGCTTTCGCAGGGTCGTGGAGATCAATCTCATCAGCCTGATGGCCTGTGCGACGAAATTTCACGGTCTGTTGCGGGATGCCAGGGGCGCGCTGATCATCGTCTCGTCGACGGCGGCCTATCATTCGACCATGGGCAATCCGGCCTATAATGCCTCCAAGACCGGTGCCGTCGGGCTGACGCGGACGCTCGCCGAAGCCTGGGCCGAGGACGGCATCCGCGTCAACGGGATCGCGCCCGGTCTCGTCGATACCAAGATGACGAAGGTGACGACGGCCAATCCCAAGCGCCTCGAAGGTGCCCTGCAACGCATCCCGCTCAAGCGGCTGGGGACGCCGCAGGACATGGCGGGCGCGGCGCTGTTCCTGGCCTCGCCGCTGTCGTCCTACATCATTGGCCAGACCATCGTCGTCGATGGCGGCTTGATTTTGTAGTGCGTCGGAACCGTCGCCGCCTCAGCCGGTTAGCACAGCGGCAAGCCCGCAAACGCGAGACAAGGAGAAGCGGCGATGGATACGGATCGGTTGACCGGAACAGTCAAGGATGTCGCAGGCAAGGTCGAAGGCGGCATCGGTGAAATGACTGGCGACAAGAGCACGCAGGCTTCAGGGCGCGCGCGCGAGGCCTCGGGCGTGGTTCAGAATCTCTACGGCCAGGCCAAGGACGCCGCACGTGAGGCCGGCGACGCCGCGGTGGACTACGCCAAGGATACGTTCGGCGGCAGCGCCGACACGTTGCGCGACGGCACGCAGGCGTTGACCAAGCGGGTCCAGGACAATCCAGTGGGCGCGCTCCTGGTCGCCGGCGGCATCGGTTTCCTGCTGGCGATGTTGATGCGGCCGTCGAGCCGCCCTCAGCCGCAGCGCTGGCGCTACTGAGACGCGACTCCCGTGATCCGGCCTTCGCCGGATCACTGGATAAGACCGAATAAAATGAGGCCCGCATCCGTTGATCGGTGCGGGCCTCATTGCTTTCGACTCTCATTGCTTGCGACTCTTCGGATCGCCGCTCGCTGATGCTGCGCCGCGAGCGGGTGATCGCGTCAGCGCCAGGGCGAATCGAGCACCGCTGCGGCGCGGCCGACCGGCGCCGGTGGCCGTGGCGGGGCGTTGGGATTACGCGCCGCCGGCGGCCTCGGCGGCTGCGCCTGCTGCGGCGTTCCGAAGCCGAAGAAGTCGCGCGGCGCTTGGCTCGGCTGTTGCGGTGCCTGGGCGGGCGACGTCGCGCCGGGCGTGGTCAGCCGTCTCGGCCGCTGCGAGGCCGCCGGCGCACCGGCGGCGGGCTCGCCAGGCGCCGTGCCCGGGGTCGTCGTGGCCATGGGCGTATCCGGTTTCGACTGCTCTTTCGGCGGCTCCTTGGCCTGCTCACGGCCGATCTCGCGGCGTGGCCAGACGTAATCGTCGGCGCGCCCCGCCGGCGGGCTCAGGGCCTCGCCCTTGACCAGCGTTCTTGCCGCCAACGGATCGACGGCCGCGGGCCGCGAGCCAGGGCCGCCGAGCAGCTGATCGGTGCCGACCGATGACGCGACGAGCGGCAGAATCGGCCCGGCCATCGGTCGCGGCGCGGGCTGACCCGGGACGGCATTGGCGTCTGGCGTCGCCGGCTCGGTCGGCAGTTCCAGCGGCGACGAGCGGGCGGCGAGCAGGCGATTGATCTCGCGCTCGGCGTAGTGGGCGAGCTTTCGCGCGCCGGCCTTGGTGAAATAGACGCCGTCATAGGACCGCAGCTGGCGGATCTGGCCTTCGAAGTCCGGGCCCTTCTGCAGGAAGCGCCCGGCTTCGTCGACGAAACCGTCCCAGACGTCGACATAGGTGATGCCGGCCTTGCCGGCGACATCGCGATACAGCGAATCCAGGAACAGCGTGTCCGCGGTGCCCTTCGGGCCGCGGACCGCGGGCAGGCCGACCCAGAGCACGGGAACGCCCTTGCTCTTGGCGACCGCGATCATCTCCTCGATCTTTTTCGAATAGAGCTCGATCCAGCGCTCGTCGCGGAAGTCGTAGATGCCGTTGGGCGATCGCGCGGTCTTTTCCGGTGCCGCGGTCGCGGGCGTGTCGTTGTCGACCTCGTCCTGCGGCAAATCGCTGTCGGCGGGCTTGGCGGCCGCGTCGGCCTTGGTGTCGGGTTTGCCATCCGGCTTGGCCTCGGCCGCTTTGGGGTCGGCCGCCTTGCCGTCGGCTGTCTTGGCGTCCCCCGGTTTGGCCTCGCCAGCCTTGGTATCGCCAGGCTTGGCGTCGCCCGGCTTGGTCTCGCCTGGCTTGGTCTTGGCGTCCTTCTTGGCCTTGTCGTCCTTGGTCTTGTCCACGGCCGGCTCGCGCAGCGGGAGACGGTCGTTGAGGCCGAGCATGATCACGATCGCGTCGGCACGCTCGGTGGCCAGGATGCCCTTGGCGGCGGCGGCCCAGTCGGACGGCTCGCCCTTGGGTTGGTACTTGATGAGACCCGAATTGGTCTTGATCTTGCGGGTGACGCCCATGTCGGGCTGCTCGGAATAGGCGTCTTCAAGGCCGTAGGCGAGCCAGTCGGCCATGCCGTCGCCGAGCACCAGCACATAGCGCTCCGGCGTGCCGTCGCGCTTCTCCGGCGGCGGCGCCTTGGAATAATCCTGGGGAACGCGCTTGGGCTGCTGCGGCTGGAACGGGGCGAAGAAGTCGCCGCCGAACCAGCCCCCACCGCCCCCTCCGCCGCCGCGCGGGGCGGGACGCGGCGAGGCGAACGGGTTGAAATTGAAGAACTGGGCCGAGGCGGGTCCGGCAATCCCGACAAGCATGGCGATGACGACCGCCAGCACCACCATCGGCCCGGGTTCGTTCAATAGCTTGAGGAGGGACTTCAGCTTTGACATGCGCACCCGTCCGCACCCGTCGCGCGGCGAAATCGTGACCGTCCATATAATAGGAGCCGAATCAGGCCGCAAACGGGCATTCACCGGATGGTGTTGATGTCCGTCGCCAAACGCCACAGAAGGTTACCGGCACGGCTCAAAATGCCGCTGTTCAGCGGCTGCGCAGCCGTTCCAGGACGTCGGTGGTGGCGAAGCCGTCGGCGGGGGCGCCGATCGAGGCCTGGAAGTTCCGCAGCGCCTCCCGGGTCTGGCCGCCGAACTGGCCATCCGGCGTGCCGCGGTAGAATCCTCGCTCGGCGAGCAACTGCTGCAGCTCGAGCCGCTCGGCCCGCGACAAGGTGCGTTCCTCACGCGGCCAGGCCTGCACGAAAGGTGGCGCGCCGCGCAGGCGGTCCGCAAAATGCCCGATCGCCAGCGCATAGGCCTCGGCCGGGTTGTATTTCATGATGACCCGGAAATTCTGCAGCATCAGGAAGCCCGGTCCTTGCGCGCCTGCGGGCGCCAGCAGATAGGCCTTCTCGGGCGTGGCCGGGAACGGCTGACCATTGGCCCGCTTCAGCCCAAGCTGCTCCCACTGGCCGAAGCTCATGGTCTTGGCGCGGTCGGCCAGCATGAAGTTGAAGCCTTGCGGCAGCACGACCTCATAGCCCCAGCTCTGGCCGCTCTGCCAGCCGTCCTTCTTCAGATTGTTGGCCGTCGAGGCGATCAGGTCGGCCGGGTTGTCGACGACGTCGCGGCGGCCGTCGCCATCGGCATCGACCGCGAAGCGCTTGAACGCGGTCGGCATGAACTGCGTCGGCCCGAACGCGCCGGCCCAGGAGCCGCGCAACTGCTCGGGACGGAGATCGCCGCGGTTGAGAATTTCCAGCGCCGACAGGAACTCGTCCTTGAAATAGGCCTGGCGGCGGCCGATGCAGGCGAGCGTTGCGGTCGATTGCAGCACGCTGCGGTCGCCGATCTGGGTGGAATAATTGGATTCGATGCCCCAGATCGCCGCAATAATGTAGCGATCGACGCCATAAGCGCGCTCGGTGGCATCGAACTGCGCCTTGTATTTCGCCAGCACCTCGCGACCCTTGGCGAGCCGATTGTCGTTCACCAGGATGTCGAGATAGTCCCAGATCGATTTGGTGAACTCCGGCTGCGCATCGAGCAGGTCCATGATGCGCAGATCCGGCGTCAAGCCCGCGGTGAAGCGCTGGAAATTGTCCTGGGTGATGTTGCGGCGTGCGGCATCTGGCCACATCGCAGCGACGCAGCCGTCGAAATTGCCGGCGGCCTCGCGGATCGCGGCGGCGGTCATCAAGGGGTGGCCCGAGGCGCCGTCCTCGCCGCTCCAGGGTTGCGGACCGCTGGCCGAGGGGGCCTGCGCCGGCGCCGGCGAGCCTGAGTTGCCATTGCTGAGCGTGCCCGTGAACAGGCTGTCGAGAAAGTTCAGCGGATTGCCGGATTGCGCCTCGGCGGAACCAGACACCGCCAGGGCGGATGCGACAATCGCGGCCCTCGTCCCGGTCCTCAAAGCTGCCAGCATGACGTTCCGTCGCATCGTGATCTCGTCCATCGCAGGAAAGAGCCCCAGGAGGCCCGCGCCGGCTTAACGCAAGATTAACAAGGTTAACGATTTCTCGGCAGCGAAATATGGCGATCCTGACCGGGTCGGAGGGAACGCTCGACCAACATCCGCCTTTGTTCTCGGCTGCAAACGAGCTACCAACATGCGATCAATTTCGCATTCATTCGTCACAAGGTTTAGTCACCCCCCATGAAGATCCGCAAAGCCGTATTTCCGGTCGCCGGTCTCGGTACCCGCGTCCTTCCCGCCACCAAGGCGATGCCGAAGGAGATGCTGACGATCGTCGACAAGCCGCTCATCCAGTACGTTTTCGACGAAGCCAAGGAAGCCGGCATCGAGCATTTCGTCTTCGTGACCGGGCGCAACAAGACCGCGATCGAGGATCATTTCGACCGCATGTATGAGCTCGACGCGACGCTCGCGGCGCGCGGCAAGAAGACCGAGATCGAGATCCTGGCCCGGGATCAGCCGGAGGCCGGCGCGGTCAGCTTCACCCGTCAGCAGGCGCCGCTCGGCCTCGGCCATGCGGTGTGGTGCGCGCGCGACATCGTCGGCGACGAGCCGTTCGCGGTGGTGCTGCCGGACGAGCTGGTGCTGAACACGCCCGGCTGTCTCGCGCAGATGATCGCTGCGGCAAACAGACTGCCTGAGAAAAGCAATTTGCTCGCGGTGCAGGAGGTGCCGGCCGATCAGACCCACCAATACGGCATTTGCGGCGTCGGCAAGCGCGACGGCAAGATCTTCGAGGTCGACGGCATGGTCGAGAAGCCCGCCAAGGGCACGGCGCCGTCGAACTTCTCGATCACCGGGCGCTACATCCTGCAGCCGGAGATCTTCAAGATCCTGGCGACGCAGGAGCGTGGCGCCGGCGGCGAGATCCAGCTCACCGATGCGATGATCGGCCTGTCGAAGACGCAGACATTCTATGGCGTCGATTTCGACGGCGAGCGCCATGATTGCGGTTCGAAGTCCGGTTTCCTGAAGGCCAACATCGCCTTCGGCATGGCCCGTGCCGATCTGCGCGACGGCCTGCGCGCGGACATGAAGCGCTACCTCGAAGGCAAGAGCTGACCGACGCCGTCAGACCCGATTGCGTTGCGGCGGCTGGCGGCGTCACGCCGCCAGCGAGGCTGCTGACGCCAGGCCGGGCACCGTCGCGGCGACGCAGCGGTTTCGGCCCGCCGCCTTGGCCATGTACAGTGCTCTGTCGGCCGCGTTCATCAGCGCGGTCCAGTCGGTATCGCGCGATGGCGTGATGCTGGCGACGCCGATGCTGACCGAGGTGTTGCCCGCCTCGCCCGCCCAGATCGCGACCTTGGTGCGGATCGTCTCGGCGACGTGAAGGGCATCGGCGTCCGACGTCCCGGGCAACAGCACGGCGAACTCCTCGCCGCCATAGCGCGCCGCGCAGTCTCCGGCCCGGCGGACCGAATCGGAAATGCAGACGGCGATGCCGACCAGCACCTGGTCGCCCGCCTGATGCCCGTGATTGTCGTTGTAGCTCTTGAAGTGGTCGGCATCGATCATCAGCAGCCCCAGCGGCGCATGGTGGCGCAGCGCCCGCCGCCATTCGATCTCGATCGTCTCGTCGAACTTGCGCCGGTTTTTCAGGCCGGTCAGCGGATCGGTCGTGGCAAGCTGCTCCAGTCTGGTCTCGACCTTGGTGCGCAACTGGATCTCGCGCGCGGCAACCTGCGTGGCCGCCAGAACGAACACGATGAGCGCCAGCATCATCGCGCCGATCTGCATGGCCTCATGGCGCCAATAGGCGTAGACGCTCTCCCAAGTCTTGCTGGCCACCACCACCAGCGGCTCGGTGCCGTTGCGCCAGACCAGCAGCCGCGGCAGATCGTCGAGCGCGCCGTAGCTGCTCGACCATCCCGTCGGCTCGGTCAGCGCACGGGTCACTGCCGGGGCCCGCGCCAGGTTGCGGCCGATCGCGTCCGGATCGAACGGTGCGCTGACGATCAGGGTGCCGTCGCGTCTGAACACCGTGATGCTGTCGCCGGGGCCGAGCGTCAGGCTCCCGAACAGGTCGCGGAAATAGCTGAGGCGAAGCGAGCCGGCGACGACCCCGGCGAAGCGCCCGTCGGGCGTTGAGATCCTGCGGCTCAGGACGATGGAAGAGGGGCCATGATGCTGCGCCGGGCGTCCGACATAGAGGCCGGCATCGGGGCGGTCGCGATGGACCTGGAAGAAATCGGCGTCGCTGCGATCCTCGGGCCTCGGATCGAGCGTGGCGGAATCGATCATCAGCCGACCCTGGGCGTCGAACACCTGGATCGTCCCGAAATTCCTGGCGGTCGAGGCGCGATCGAACAGGATCAGTTGGCGAAGCGGCTTGCTGACCTCGTGAATTTCAGGCAGCAACAGGTTGCCCGCCACGGCCCGCAGCGAGAGATCGTAAAGCTCGACGTTGCGGCTGATGTCGGCGGCAATGCTGGCGGCCATGTTCTCCAGGGCCTGCCGGGCGCGGACTTCCTCGCCGCGGCGCAGGTCGACCATGACGCTGGCGCAGATTGCGGAGAAGCCGATGATGGTCGAAATGGAGCAGCTGATCAGCGTGCGCGCCGAGAGTCGCCAAGGCTGCTTTGCCCGGCCTGTTCGGCGTGTCCAGCGCATCAGCCCGTCCCGTCCCGTGGAATCCCGCCCGTAAACTGACGGGTCACCGGAAGTAACGCATGTTAGATTAACGAGTCGTTGCGTCCGCCGCGCTTGTCGTCAAGGCGGCCGCACACGCGCTGCTACGAGGGAGTCGAGACTTGCCGGACTATGATGCGCTTCGAGATTATCTGAAGCGGCAGACCCTGCCCGAATTGACGCTCAGCTTCGAGGCGATCGAGGAGCTGATCGGTGACAGCCTGCCGCGCGCAGCGCAGCGCGCGTCGTGGTGGGACAGCCTGAGAAGCCCGCAGGAGAAGATGCCGCAGCGCGAGGCTTGCCTGGATGCGGGGTATGTCGCGACGCGCATGCCCGACGGCAAGGGCGTGCGCTTCCGCCGGTTGAAGCAGAAAATGTGAGCTCCGCGCCGCGCGACTCACGCAATTTTAGGTTGCCAGATTCTTGGACGTCGGTTGTGGCGGATTGGCCCGGTTCCTGCTCTCAATGGGCGGCGAAATGATGCGGCTTGCGCGCAGCCTGCCGCGCAGAGGAGATGCGAGATGAACGAACAGGACCTGCGCGGCGAGATCGCTGCGGTCAAAGAAGGCCGGCTGTCACGCCGCGACTTCGTGCAGCGGATGCTCGCCGTCGGGCTGACAGCGCCGATGGCCGGCATGATGCTGGCACATTCCGGGGTCGCCATGGCGGCTCAGGACTTCCCCTACAAGCCCACCAAGGCCGGCGGCGGCGGGCCCTTGAAGCTGCTGTTCTGGCAGGCGCCGACGCTGCTCAATCCCCATTTTGCCATCGGCACGAAGGACCAGGAGGCGGCGCGGGCCTTCTACGAGCCGCTTGCCGGCTGGGATGCGGAGGGCAATCTCGTGCCGGTGCTGGCGGCAGAGATTCCCAGCATGGCGAACGGCACGGTCGCAGCGGACGGCACCTTCGTCATCTGGAAGCTGAAGCAGGGCGTGACGTGGCATGACGGTCATCCGTTCACCGCCGACGACGTGATCTTCAACTGGCAATATGCGACCGATCCCGAGACGTCGGCGGTCACCAGCGGCGATTACAAGCACATCAAGGCAATCGAGAAGATCGACGACCACACCATTCGCGTCGTGTTCGCGCAGCCGACGCCGTTGTGGATGACGGGCTTCGTCGGCGGCGGCAGCGCGCTGATTCCCAAGCATCTGTTCGGCGACTATATCGGCGCCAAGTCGCGCGAGGCGCCGAACAATCTCAAGCCGGTCGGAACCGGCGCCTATCTGTTCGTCGATTTCAAGCCGGGCGACGTTCTGCTCGGCAAGCTCAACCCGAATTATCACGTGCCGAACCGGCCGTATTTCGATACGCTCGAGATCAAGGGCGGCGGCGATGCGGTCTCGGCGGCGCGCGCGGTGCTGCAGACCGGCGAATACGACTATGCCTGGAATCTGCAGGTCGAGGATGAGATCCTGCTGAAGCTGGAGAGCGGCGGGGCAGGCCAGGTCGAGATCGTGCCCGGCGGCAATTTCGAGTTCATCCTGCTCAACGCCACCGATCCCTGGACGGAGGTGGATGGCGAGCGCTCCAGCATCCAGACGAAGCACCCGGTGTTGTCAGACCCAGCGGTGCGGGCGGCCATCAATATGCTGATCGATCGCGCGTCGGTGCAGAAATACGTCTACGGGCGCGGCGGCATCGCGACGGCCAACTGCATCAACAATCCTGCACGCTATCGCTCGCCGAACACCAGCTTCGAGTTCAGCATCGCCAAGGCGAACGAACTGCTCGATGGCGCCGGCTGGAAGAAGGGCGCCTCCGGCATAAGGGAGAAGGATGGCAAACAGCTCAAGCTGGTGTTCCAGACCTCGATCAACGCGCCGCGGCAGAAGAACCAGGCGATCATCAAGCAGGCCTGCCAGAAGGCCGGCATCGAGCTTGAGCTGAAATCGATCGTCGGATCGGTGTTCTTCTCCAGCGACACCGCCAATCCGGACACTTACGCGCATTTCTACTGCGACATGGAGATGTATCAGTGGTTCACGCTGTCGCCCGAGCCGCAGAACTTCATGAACCAATATGTCTCGTGGGAGGTGGCGAGCAAGGCCAACAAATGGCAGGGGCGCAACATCAGCCGCTGGCAGAGCAAGGACTATGACGATCTCTACAGGGAACTGACGCGGGAGATCGATCCGGTGAAGCGCGCCGCGCTGTACATCAGGCTCAACGACACGGTCTGCGCCGGTCACCACGTGCTGCCGCAGCTCAGCCGGCCGCGCATGTCGGGACTCCGAAAGGGGCTGCAGACCCATTCCTCCGGCTGGGACAACGATCTGTGGCAGCTGCCGAACTGGTATCGTGAAGGCTGACGGCAACCTCGGCGTTTGATCCCATCACCAGGCACTCAGGTCGGGAAGCCCCCGGCCGGGTGCCTGTTCCATTTTCCGGGATACGCGACTGCAACTAATTACCGCAGTGCAAAGGTGCGACAATCGATCCGTTCCATATTGCGAAATTGGCCCGGAATCTGCTTTGACACTCGGCTCGAAGGCTGATCCAATTTTAAGCAGCGTCCCCCGCATGTATGGCGGGGCGCTTTTTTTGGGCATCAGCGCCATTGTGGAGTCGATTGAATGAACGAGCGTGATCTCCGTCGCCAGATCGCTGATGTCAAAACAGGGCGTCTGTCGCGACGCGAATTTGTGCAGCGGATGATCGCCGTCGGGCTGACCGCGCCGATGGCTGGCGCAATGCTCGCGCATTCCGGGATCGCGGTGGCCGCAGAAGCGATTCCCTATAAGCCGACCAAGGCCGGCGGCGGCGGTCCGCTCAAGCTGCTGCTCTGGCAGGCGCCGACGCTGCTCAATCCGCATTTCGCCGTTGGCACGAAGGACCAGGAGGCGTGCCGCTTGTTCTACGAGCCGCTCGCCGGCTGGGACAAGGAAGGCAATCTGGTTCCGATCCTCGCCGCGGAGATCCCGAGCAAGGAGAATGGCGGTCTCGCCGCCGACGGTCTGTCCGTGATCTGGAAGCTGAAGCCCGGCGTGAAATGGCACGACGGCAAGCCGTTCACGGCCGACGATGTCGTCTTCAACTGGGAATACGCCAACAATCCCGAGACCTCGGCGGTCTCGATCGGCAGCTATAAGAACGTCAAGGCAGTCGAGAAGATCGACGATCTCACCGTCAAGCTGATCTTCCCGCAGCCGACGCCGTTCTGGGCCGATGCCTTCGTGGCTTCGTTCGGCTGCATCATTCCGAAGCATCTGTTCGGCGACTATATCGGCGCGAAGTCGCGCGAGGCGCCGGCCAATCTGAAGCCGGTCGGCACCGGCCCCTATATGTTCGTCGACTTCAAGCCGGGCGACACCGTCGCCGGCAAGCGCTTCCCGGACTATCACGTGCCGACGCAGCCTTATTTCGACACGGTGGAGATCAAGGGCGGCGGCGATGCGGTGTCGGCGGCACGCGCGGTGTTGCAGACCGGCGAATATGACTATGGCTATAATCTGCAGGTCGAGGACGAGATCCTGACCAAGCTCGAGGCCGGCGGCCAGGGCAAGACCGAACTGACGCTGACCGGAAACATCGAATATATCGGCCTCAACGTCACCGATCCCAATGTCGAGGTCGACGGCGAGCGCGCCAGCCTCAAGACCAAGCATCCGTTGTTCTCCGATCCGGAAGTGCGCAGGGCCATCAACCTGCTGATCGATCGCGCCTCGGTGCAGAAATTCATCTACGGCCGCGCCGGCGTCGCGACGCCGAACTTCCTCAACAATCCCGAGCGCTACCGCTCCAAGAACAACAGCTTCGAGTTCTCGATCGAGAAGGCCAACCAGATCCTCGATGCCGCCGGCTGGAAGAAGGGCGCGTCCGGCATCCGCGAGAAGGACGGCAAGCCGCTCAAATTCGTGTTCCAGACCTCGATCAACGGGCCGCGTCAGAAGAACCAGGCGATCATCAAGCAGGCCTGCCAGAAGGCGGGCATCGATGTCGAGCTGAAGTCGGTGGTCGCATCCGTGTTCTTCTCCTCGGACGTTGCCAATCCCGATACTTACACGCATTTCTACTGCGACATGCAGATGTATCAGACGACGATGCCGCAGGCCGATCCGCAGTTCTTCATGAATCAGTTCACCTCCTGGGAGTGCGCCACCAAGGAGAACAAGTGGCAGGGCCGAAATGTCTGCCGCTGGCAGAACAAGGACTATGACGAGACCTACAAGCTGGCCCAGAGCGAGCTCGATCCGGTCAAGCGCGCCGCGCTGTTCATCAAGCTCAACGACCTCGTCGTGCGCGACAATTACGTGCTTCCGGAGATCAACCGGCTCAACGCGATCGGCGTCAAGAACGGCATGGTGCTGTACAAGAGCGGCTGGGACAACGACCTGGCGTTCATCGCATCCTGGTACCGGGCGAGCTGACGCGCGGCCAGCATGATCAGCCAGACATCGTAGGGGTGGAGCGATGGGAAACTACCTTCTCAGGCGCCTCATCGTCGCTGTGCCGAGCCTGCTCGGCATCAGCCTCATTCTGTTCGTGCTGCTCGCGCTGGCGCCGGGCGATCCGTTCGGCGAGCTCGCGACCAATCCGAACGTGCCGCCCGAGGTGCGCGAGGCGCTGCGCGTCAAGTTCGGCATGAACGATCCGATCCTGCTGCGCTATGTGCGCTGGCTGATCGCCATGATGCATGGCGATTGGGGCTTCTCCTTCGCCAGCCGCGTCAATGTCGACACGCTCATCCTGCAGCGGATTCCGACCACGCTCTACGTGGTCGGCACCGCGCAGATCCTCGCGCTGGCGGTCGCGCTGCCGGTCGGCGTGCTGGCGGCGCGGCGGCCTTATTCGATCTTCGACCAGATCGCCAACACCTTTGCCTTCATCGGCTTTTCGCTGCCGACCTTCTTCACCGGCCTGCTGCTGATCCTGATCTTCAGCGTCAATCTCGGCTGGCTGCCGTTCGTCTACCGCGCCGATCTGCAGGCGACCGGCTGGCAATGGTGGTGGGAGAGCATCAAGCAGGCGATCATGCCGATCACGGTGCTCGGCCTGTATCAGGCCGCGTCCTATACCCGCTATGTGCGATCCGCGGTGCTCGACGTCATCAAGCTCGATTATGTCACGACGGCGCGCGCCAAGGGCCTCGACGAGCGCAAGGTCATCGTCAAGCACGTGGTGCGCAATGCGCTGATTCCGGTGGTGACCCTGGTGGCGCTGCAGATGCCGACTGTGTTCGGCGGCGCCATCGTCACCGAGCAGATCTTCCGCATTCCCGGCATCGGCTCGCTGCTGATCAGCGCCATCCTCGCCAACGACACGCCTGTGATCATGGCGGTGACCTTCGTGTTCGCCTGCCTCGTCGTTCTCTTCAACCTTATCGCAGACATTCTGTATGGCTGGCTTGACCCACGCATCTCCTTCCGTTGAGGCGGCGCCGGTCGCCGCGTCGGGCAAACGGCGCTTCTCGCCCGGCCGCGACGCGCTGCGCCGCTTCCTGCGCCATCGCATGGCGGCCGCCAGCATCCTCGTGCTCGCGCTGCTGGCGCTGTCGATCGTGCTCGGGCCGCTGCTCTGGCGCATCCCGATCAACGAGATCGACTTCACCGCGCGGCTGGCGCCACCGTCCTGGGAGCACCCGTTCGGCACCGACGATCTCGGCCAGGATCTGCTGGCGCGCATGATCTATGGCGGCCGCATCTCGCTCGCGGTCGGCTTCGCCGCGATGGGCGTGGCGCTGATCGTCGGCATCGTCGTCGGCGCGCTCGCCGGCACCTCCAAGGGACCGGTCGACGCCGCGCTGATGTGGCTGACGGACCTGTTCCTGTCGCTGCCGCAGCTGCCGCTGCTGCTGCTCATCATCTACCTGTTCCGCGACTTCCTCAAAGGATGGCTGGGGCCGGAGGGCGGCGTGTTCGTCCTCATCGTGCTGGTGATCGGCGGCTTTCGCTGGATGCCGGTGGCCCGCTTGGTGCGCGCGCAGTTTCTGTCGCTGCGCGAGAAGGAGTTCGTCGAGGCCGCGCGTGCGCTCGGGGCTTCCAACGTCCGCCTCGTCGTCCGCCACATCCTGCCCAATGCGCTCGGTCCGGTGATCGTTGCCGGCACGATCGACGTCGCCGCCGCCATCATCGCGGAATCGACGCTGTCGTTCCTGGGCCTCGGCTTTCCGCCTGACATTCCGACCTGGGGCCGGCTGCTGTTCGACGCCAAGGATTATCTCGACATTGCGCCGCATTGGGCGCTGTTCGCCGGCGGCGCGATCTTCCTGACCGTGATCGCGATCAATTTCATCGGCGATGGCCTGCGCGATGCGCTCGATCCGCGGAAGGTGATGTGATGGACGCGCGTGTCGCACCGCTCCTCGAGATCAAGGGGCTCAAGACCTACTTCAACAGCGACGAAGGCCAGGTCCAGGCCGTCGACGGCGTCGACATCTCGATCAACCGTGGCGAGACCCTGTGCGTGGTCGGCGAGTCCGGCTCCGGCAAGACCGTGACCGCGATGTCCGTGCTGAAGCTGATCGCGATGCCGCCGGGCCGCATCGCCGGCGGGCAGATCCTGTGGCAGGGCCGGGACCTGGTGCCGCTCAACTCCTCCGAGATGAACAAGATCCGCGCCAGCGAGATCGCGATCGTGTTCCAGGAGCCGATGACGTCGCTCAATCCGGTCTACACCGTCGGCGACCAGATCGCTGAGGTGATCCGGCTGCATCAGGGCCTGTCGAAGAAGGCCGCGATGGAGCGCGCGGCGGAGATGCTGGCGCTGGTTCAGCTTCCCAACCCGCAGCGCCGCATTCACGACTACCCGCATCATTTCTCAGGCGGCCAGCGCCAGCGGGTGATGATCGCGATGGCGCTGTCGTGCAATCCGAAGCTCCTGATCGCGGACGAGCCGACCACCGCGCTCGACGTGACGATCCAGGCCCAGATCCTCGATCTGCTGCTCGACATGAAGGAGCGGCTCGGCATGTCGATCATGCTGATCACCCACGCGATGGGCGTCGTCGCCGAGGTCGCGCAGCGCGTCGTGGTAATGTATGCGGGCCGGGTCGCGGAGGAGGCGCCGGTCGAGCGCCTGTTCGCCAATCCGCGTCATCCCTACACCCAGGGCCTGATCCGCTCGATCCCGCGGATCGATCTCGCCGCAGTGAAGAAGAGCCGGCTGGAGAGCATTCCGGGCAGCGTGCCGAAGCTGATCAATCCGCCCGAAGGCTGCCGCTTCGCCTCGCGCTGCCGCTTCGCCATTCCCGACTGCACGCGCGCGCAGCCCGAGCTGCGCGAGATCGAGCCCGGCCACAAGGTGGCGTGCATCCGCGCCGAAGAGACGTTGCTGTGATGACCGACACCGCCATTGCTCCTGCCACCGCACCGGCGCCTTTGCTCAGCGTACGCAATCTGACCAAGGCGTTTCCGATCCGGGGCGGATTGTTGAAGCGCCAGATCGGCAGCGTTCGCGCCGTCGACGGCGTCAGCTTCCACATCGAACCGAGCGAGACGTTCGGCCTTGTCGGCGAGTCCGGTTGCGGCAAGTCGACCACCGGCCGCTGCGTGCTCCGGCTGATCGAGCCGAGCTCGGGCGAGCTGATATTCGAAGGCAAGGACGTGATCGCGCTGTCCGGCGAGAGCCTGCGGGCGCTCCGCCGCGACATCCAGATCATCTTTCAGGACCCCTACGCCTCGCTCAATCCGCGCATGACCATCGGCGCCATCATCGGCGAGGCGCTGACGATCCATGGGCTCGCCGCCTCGCGTCAGAAATACGAAGAGCGCATCGTCCATCTGCTCGAGACGGTCGGCCTGCAGGCCGATCATATGACGCGCTATCCGCACGAATTCTCCGGCGGCCAGCGCCAGCGCATCGGCATTGCACGCGCGATCGCAGTCGAGCCCAAGCTGATCATCTGCGACGAGCCGGTGTCGGCGCTGGACGTCTCGATCCAGGCCCAGGTCATCAATCTGCTCGAGGACCTGCAGCAGAAGTTCGGCATCGCCTATCTGTTCGTCGCCCACGATCTCTCGGTGGTCGAGCATATCAGCCGCCGCGTCGCGGTGATGTATCTCGGCCGCATCGTCGAGACCGCGCCGTCACGGCTGCTTTATTCGGCGCCGAAGCATCCCTACACCGAAGCGCTGCTGTCCGCGGTGCCGATCCCGGATCCGAGCGTCAAGCGCAAGCGCATCCGGCTCAAGGGCGAGGTGCCGAGCCCGATCGATCCGCCGTCAGGCTGTCACTTCCATACCCGCTGCCCCATCGCCAAGGATGTCTGCAGCAAGGAGGTGCCGCCGCTGAAGGCGAGCGCCGAGGGGCATCTCGTCGCCTGCCATTTCCGGTGAGATGAGGCCGCGAGCTCAGGCGGCCTGACGATCGGAGATCAGCGCCGTCAGGCGCGCCGCCTGCTCCGTGTTCAGTGTGAACTGGACCAGGGCCGTGCGATCGCTGACGCGGGTCACGGTGCCCGGCAAATCCGACACCATGCCGGTGATTCCGAGCGCGACCGGCGTGTTGATCGACAGCTGGACCGGAATCTGCTCAAGCAGCGCGCCGCCGAGCGACAGGTTGCGCACGGTCACTGCAATGGGTGCGCCATTCACCTGCAGCGTACCTGGGCGGTTGATGTTCAGGCGCGTCGACAGGCGGCGATCGACATCGGCGGTCGAGGTCCGGATCACCCGCACCAGCTCGGTGCGAAGCCGCTGCACCTTGTCGGCGACATTGGTCGAGCCGTCACGGATATCGGTCGAGCGCCGGCCGGCCTCGCTGGCCTCGCGCGAGACCTCCGCGATCTGGGTTGCGACCTCGCGTGCCGCGGCCGAGGTCTCCTCGACTGTACGCGAAATCTCCATGGTCACGCTGTTTTGCGCCTGGATCGCATCGGCAATGCCGGTGGACACCGTTTCGACATTGCGGATGACTTCGCCGATGGCGCCGATCGACGAGACCGAGGCGCGCGTCGACTCCTGGATCTCGGCGATCTGCTGCGCGATCTCGCTGGTCGCCTTCGCGGTCTGCTCGGCGAGCGACTTGACCTCGGAGGCCACGACGGCGAAGCCGCGGCCGGCATCGCCGGCGCGGGCGGCCTCGATGGTCGCGTTCAGCGCCAGCAGGTTGGTCTGGCCCGCGATCTCGCTGATCAGACTGGTCACGGCGCCGACCTTGTCGGCGGCCTCGGACAGTTTCGCGATCGTCGCCTGGGCCTCTGACGAGGTCGCGACCGCCTTGCGCGTGAGCTCGCGCGACGCGCTGACCTGGCTGGAGATCTGCGCGATCGACGCGGCGAGCTGCGACGACGCCTTGGCCACGGTCTGCGTCGTGGCCAGCGCCTGCTCGGCCGCAGCGGCGACGCTGCTGGAATTCCGCTCCAGCGTCAGCGTGCTCTCCGTCATCGACTTGGCGTTGTTGGCCATATGGCCCGTCCCTTCGGCGACCTCGCCGACCGCCGTGCTGGCGGCGTGCTCGACCGCCTCGGCCATCTCCTGCAAAGCCTTGCTCTTGATCCGCTCGGCGACCTGGCGCTGCTCGTCCTCGAGCATCGCCGTCTGTCGCGCCTTCTCCTCGGTCTTCTGCCTGAACTGCTCGATCGAGCGCGCCATGTCGCCGAGCTCGTCGCTGCGGCTGAGGCCGGGTAGCTTGATCTCGAAATTGCCGTGGCCGAGCTCGGTCAGCGCGCCGCTCATGGAGGCGAGCGCCGACGACATCCGCCGCGCGATGATCAGAGTGATCGACCCGATGATCAGCATCACCAGCATGGCGGCGATGAACACGCCGCGCTTGCTCTCCCACATCTGCGCTTCGAGATCGTCGACATAGACGCCGGTGCCGATGATCCAGCCCCAGGGCTCGAAGCCGGCGACGTAGGACAGCTTGGGCTGCGGCGCGTCCTTGCCGGGCTTCGGCCACATGTAGTCGACGACACCGGCGCCCTGGCGCTTGACGACATCGACCATCTCCATGAACAGCCGTTTGCCGTTCGGATCCTTGTTGTCGGCGAGGTTCTGGCCATTCAGCTCCGGCTTGACCGGGTGCATCACCATCTTCGGACCCATGTCGTTGATCCAGAAGTAGTCGCCGCTGCCATAGCGCAGCTTGCCGATCCGCTCGGCGGCCTTCTTCTGCGCGACGTCGGGGGCCACCTTGTCGCGAGCGATCGCGTCATACTCCTCGCGCGCGATGCTGAGCGCGGTCTGGGTCAGATGCGCGAGCTCGCTCTGCCGCTGCTCCTGCAGAGCCGTGGCGAGATTTTGGCTTTGCGTCGCGGCGAGGCCGGCGAGCCCGCAGAAGGAGAGCCCGATGATCGCGTAGAGACGGAGGGCAAGCGAGAAGCGCGGCTGAGCCATGGCACGGTCCGGGCAAGAGGGTAGATGCGGACGACTTTAAGGAAACGCAGTTGATACCCGGTTAAGTGCGGATGGTCGTGCATTGCAGGATCAACGCCCTTTCTCCGTATTTTCACGGGCTTTCACGCGCGGATGGAATTCAACTTCAACCGATGATTGGTCCTGATTAGTTGTTAGGCACGCGGCGGGTCGAACGAACGGTTGTAGGTTGAAGCGGATACACGGGAGTCGTCTCGGGTCGTGTCTGAGATCCCCAAAGCAGACTCATCGAGATGCAGCGAACAGAATCGCCGCCGCTCTCGTGGGTTTCGGGCCTCGCTACGCTGGCGGCTTGCCACCAGCTGACCTGGTGGTTCAGCCGCCTACGCCAGCCGGATCAGGTCGGATGCCGTATCGTCCTGCAGCCTGGCGACCAGGTCACTCCGACGGGAGAGCACCGCGCGCTGATTGATGTAGCCCTTGTCGGTGATCTCGCCGGCATCGAGCGACGGCGGCTCGGCCATCAGCAGCGCGCGCGTGGCGTAGCGCGATGAGCCGACCGCCTCCATGCGCAGCTTTGCCATTCCTTCCGCGATCGCGTCGCGGACTGCCGGATGCGCGAGCACCTCGCCGATCGAGGCCGTGTTCGCCAGCGCGGCCTTGCTGCGGCAGGCGGCGATGTTCGGGACGACCAGGAAATGCACCTCATCCGTGCCGTGTCCGGCGACCACGATGTCCTGGGCCAGCGGCGCGAGCGCTGCGATCCCGGCGATGCGCAGCGCGCCGACATTCACCCAGGTGCCCGAGCTGAGCTTGAAATCCTCGGTGATGCGGCCGTCGAAGACCAGGCCGCGCTCCGGATGCTCCGGATCGGCGAACTTCACGGCATCGCCGATCTTGTAGAAGCCTTCGTCGTCGAACGCTGCGGCGGTCAGCTCCGGCGCCTTCCAATAGCCCGGCGTCACATTGGGCCCGCGCACCCTGATTTCGAGCTTCTCGCCCGAGGGCACCAGCTTCAGCTCCGTGCCGGGAATCGGCACGCCAATATTGCCGGCGCGCTCGGCGAAGAAGTGACAATCGGTCGCCAGCGGCGAGGTCTCGGTCGCCCCCCAGGCCGACAGCAGCGGAGCCGGCCGCCCGACGCTGGCCAGGCTCATCTCGTTGAGCGCGTCCCACAGGTTCTGCGGCAGCGCCGCGGCTGCGTAGAAAATGCATCTGACACCGGAGAAGAATTGCTGCCGCAGATCGTCGTCGGTCTTCAGCGCAGCGACCAGCATGTCGAAGCCACGCGGCACGTTGAAATAGATCGTCGGCACTTTGCTGCGGAGATTGGCGAGCGAGGTGTCGAACAGACCGGGGGCCGGCTTGCCGCCGTCGATATAGAGCGAACCGCCCTGGCTCAGCACCAGGTTGAAGTTGTGATTGGCGCCGAAGGTGTGGCTCCAGGGCAGCCAGTCGACGATGACCGGGCCGCCTTCGACCTCGCGCAGAAACGTCCACAACTGCGCCTTGGCCTGCTGGCTGGTCGTCATCATGCGCTGCGTGTTGATCACCGCCTTGGGCTGCCCGGTAGAGCCGGAGGTGAACAGCAGCTTGGCGACCGTGTCCGGCGTCACCGCGGCGAAGGCGCGGTCAACCTCGGGGCCGGGTGTCGTCGCGATCAAGCTCTGCAGCGGCACGGCGCTCGTGCCGTCCCCGTCACCGGCGATGATGGTTGCCCGATGAAGGCTCTCGATCGCGCTCAGCGCGGGCGCGAACGGGGCGCGTTGCGCGACGAAGATCGCGCCGGGATCGAGCAGCCGGATCATCGCGCGCAGCTTCTCATGGTCGGTCGACATCAGCGAGTAGGCCGGCGAGATCGCACTGACCGGCACGCCGACATGCTGCGCGGCCAGCGCCAGCACGGCATGCGCGATGCTGTTGTCGGACAGGATCGCGAGCGGACGGTCGGGGCCGAGGCCTTGCGCCAGCATCCAGGCCGCCGCGGCGCGCACTTGCGCGCGCGTTTCGCCATAGGTCAGCCCTGTCCAGCCGTCGCCACGGCGCTCGGCCAGGAAGGTCCGGTCAGGGACGCTGCGCGCCCAGTGCTCCAGCCATTCGCCGCTGCAGCGCGCAGCCGGCGCGAGCGGTGTGCGTGAGCGCAGGATGATCGCGCCATCATCGCGCCTGACGGCGTCGATTGCGGGCTCGGCGAACATCGAATTCACGGGGAGGATCTGGCGTTCGGCGCTAGCCATTGCGCGCCTCCGCATTGCGGGAGGCCGTCGTCGGTGCGAGGCCAGAGAATGCCCGGCGGAAACATGCGTTATCCGCTATTGTGCATGGTCGCGGCGCTGTCATCACGCGTGCAGCCGCTGTCGAGGCCGACATGGCTCGTCCCTCCCATTTGGTATTCGTTGCGGGAAAGACTAGCAGAATGATTGTGGTTTGCAATTATTGTGAATGTGACCCTTTGTGGCGCCTTGTTCTGGCGATGTCGCCGGTCTAGGCATGGATGTCCACGGCAGCGAGAAATCATGTCCAAGAGCGTGAACGCCGGCGCACAACGCGACGCCGCGAAGCCGACCGGGGAGATCGGGCTCGGCGAGCTCGAGAACCATCTCGGCTATTTCGTTCGTCGTCTCCAGCATTGGATCTTCCGCGACGTCAATGCGGCGCTCGCGGCGGTGGAACTCGACGTCATCCTGTATTCCATCCTGGAGACGATCGCGGCCAATCCAGGCACCACGCAGATCGCGGTCGCCGGCGCGCTCGGCATCGAGCGGGCGCGCATGGTCGGGCTGCTCGACGATCTGCAACAGAGCGGCCTGATCGTGCGCGAGCGCTCCGAGCAGGACCGCCGGGCGCACGCGCTCGGCCTGACGCCGCGCGGACGTATGATCCTGAAGAAGGCGAACGTCGCCGTCGCGGCGCACGAGAAGCGCGTGGCGCGCCGCCTCGGCGCCGGCAATTATCGCCGCGCTCTGACGGCGCTGTCGCAGTTCGAGATGGATTGAGCGGGCCCGAAGGCGGCGTGCGATGCCCGTGGCCGCCTCAGCTCGCCGCTTCGAGCCGCTCTTCCGTCAACAGCCGCATCGCGGCATCGGCATCCATCGGCTCGCCGAAGACGTAGCCTTGGGCATATTCGCAGCCGAGCTGATAGAGCTCCACGGCATCCGAATCCGACTCCGCGCCTTCCGCCACCACGTCCATGCCGAGATCATGGGCCAGCGCGATGATCGATTTGAGGATCACCGGGCGGGTGCCGCGCGCGGTGGTGCGCACAAACGACTGGTCGATCTTCAACGTGTCGAACGGGAAACGCTGCAGATAAGCGAGCGAGGAATGGCCGGTGCCGAAATCGTCGATCGATAGGCCAACGCCGAGCTCGCGGATGCGCGTCAGCATCTGCGCGGCATGCTCCGGGTTCTCCATCACCAGCGACTCCGTCAGCTCGATCTTCAGCGAGCCGCGGGCGACCGACGAGCGCGCCAGCACCGAGCGGATGTCGTGGATCAGGTCGTGGCGCAGCAGCTGCCGCGAGGAGACGTTGACGCTGGCGAAGATCGGCTCGCGCAGCCGCGTCGCGCGCTGCCACACCGAGAGCTGGCGCGCGGTCTGGTCGAGCACGAAGGTGCCGAGATCGACGATCAGTCCGATCTCCTCGGCGATGGTGATGAACTCGTTCGGCGACATCCGGCCGAGCTTCGGATGATCCCAGCGCGCCAGGGCCTCGAAGCCGGCGATCGAGCGATCCTCCAGCCGCACGATCGGCTGATACAGGATCGTGATCTCCTGGCGTTCGATCGAGCGGCGCAGCTCGCTCTCCAGGGTCAGGCGGTCGTTCTTGCGGGCGCGCATCGCCGGCTTGTAGACGTCGATGCGGTCGCCGCCGATCCGCTTGGAATGATACATCGCAAGCTCGGCATCCTTGATGATGTCCTCCGACAGCTGCACCTGCGGGTCGGACAAAGCGAGGCCGATCGAGGCGGTCAGGAAGATCTCGCGCTCGTTGAAGGCGATCGGGGCGCGGATGGTCTTGCGGATGGTCTCGGCGAAGGCGGTGATGCGCGCCGGGTCCTGCTCGGACAACAGGATCAGGCCGAACTGGTCGCCGGCCAGCCGCGCCAGCGTGTCCTGCGGCTTGAGCGTGCGCGACAGCCGCCGCGCCAGCGTCAGCAGGATGGAATCGCCCACGGCGATGCCGACGGAATCGTTGACCTGCTTGAAGCGGTCGAGATCGATCACCATCAGGGTCGGCCGCAGGGTCGGCATCGACTTGGCGAAGTTGGCGACGGCGGCGAGGCGATCGATGAACAGCTTGCGGTTGGGCAGGCCGGTCAGATTGTCATGCACGCTGTCGTGGAGCAGGCGCTCCTCGGCATTCTTGAACTCGGTCACGTCGGTCAGCGTGCCGACCACGCGCGAGACCTCGCCGTCGGAGCCGACCACGGGGCGCGCCTTCAGTGCGAACCACATGAAGTGACCATCCGGTGTCCGCAGCCGGAAGTCCTGCACCAGGCGGCCGCGGCGCTGGTCGAGCACGCTGTCCAGCGCGGCGCGGAAGCGGTCCTGATCGAGCGGGTGCAGCACCTCGAGCCATTTCGCCGCCGGGCCTTCAAGTGTGCCGCGCTTGAGGCCGAGCAGGCTCTCGGTCTCCGGGCTGGTGAACACCTTGTCGGCGGAGACGTCCCAGTCCCAGATCAGGTCGCCGGAGCCGGCCAGCGCCAGCGCGCGCCGCTCGACGTCGGAGACGATGCCGGTGCTGGCGCCGCCGCCGGCGAAGGCGTGCTGCATGACCGTGAAGCCGATCAGCATCACGATCAGCACGAGGCCGCCGAGCAGCGCCGGACCGACGATATCGTTGGTGACCTGGCCGGCCACCGTCATGCCGGCGGCGCCGACCCAGACGGCCAGCAGGAACCAGGTCGGGATCAGCAGCACCGCGCGGTCGAAGCCATGGCTGGAGAGATAGACGATCAGCGCGAAGCCGAGCACGGCGATCAATAGCAGGGACATCCGCGCGATGCCCGAGGCCACCGCCGGATCGAACAGCGCGACCGCGACCAGCGAGCCGAGGAAGAACAGCCAGCCCAGCGTGATGTGCGAGTAGCGAACGTGCCAGCGCGACAGGTTGAGATAGGCGAACAGGAACACCAGCAAGGTGGCGGCGAGGATCGCCTCGCCGGAGGCGCGCCAGACCCGCTCGGCATTGTTCGACATGTCCAGGACCTTGCCCCAGAATCCGAAATCGACGCCGATATACACCAGCACCGCCCAGGCCAGCGCCGCGGCGGCCGGGAACATGATGCTGCCCTTGACCACGAACAGGATGGTGAGCACCAGCGCCAGCAGGCCGGAAATGCCGATCACGATGCCCTGGTACAGCGTGAACGAGTTGACCTTGTCCTTGTAGGCCTCGGGTTCCCACAGATACAGCTGCGGCAGCTTGTCGGTGCGCAGTTCAGCCACGAAGGTGACGACCGAGCCGGGATCGAGCGTAACGCGGAAGACGTCGGCGGTCGGGCTCTCCTGCCGCTCGGGGAGGTCGCCGATCGAAGGCGTGATGGTGGCGATGCGCGACAGGCCGAGATCGGGCCAGAACACGCCGGAGCCGACGACGCGGTAGTGCGGCGCGACGATCAGGCGGTCGAGCTGGTCGTCGGTGTTGTTGGCGAGCGCAAACACGATCCAGTGCTGGCCGCCTTCGCGGGCCCGCACCTCGATGCGGCGCACGATGCCGTCGGTGCCGGGCGCGGTAGAGACCTGGATGCGGTCGTTCTCGCTGCGCTGATGATCCAGAATGCCGGTGAGGTCGATGGCAGGCGCGTCGCTGCGGACGCTGACGGCGTCAACGGCCTGAGCGGGGGCAGCGGCACCACACATCACGAGGCCCAGCGCCAATGACGCCAGGCACCTGATCAGACGCAATGTCAAATCTCCGCGTTCGACGCCAAACCCCAGCGAAACAGATCAAACCTAACGCAACGTTCGCAAAGGATTTGGAGCCGTTCCAGGCACGGTTCAGATGTGCGCGATCATTGGCACGAAAGCGAGGAAAAACAAAGAGTTTCCAAACACGCTCTGTTTAGACTGCGCCTAGATTTCCAACACAATTTTGCCAATATGTTGGCTGGTCTCCATGCGCGCATGCGCTTTCGCGGCCTCGACCAGCGGAAAGGTCGAGTCCATCAGCGGCTTGATGCGGCCCTCGCGCAGCAACGGCATCACCTTGGCCTCGATCGCCGCCACCATCGCCGCTTTGTCGGCGTTGCTGCGCGGGCGCAAGGTCGATCCGGTGTGGGTGAGGCGCTTCACCATCAGCTTGACGAAGTTCACGGTGGCCTTCGGGCTACCCAGGAAGGCGATCTGAACGATGCGGCCATCGGTGGCCGCGGCGTCGTAATTGCGCTCGATATAGTCGCCGCCGACCATGTCGAGGATGACGTTGGCGCCCTTGCCGCCGGTCGCTTCCTTGACCACGGCGACGAAATCTTCCGTCTTGTAGTTGATGGCACGGTCGGCGCCGAGCTTGACGCAGGCAGCCGCCTTGTCCGGCGAGCCGACGGTGACCAGCACCCTGGCGCCGAACGCCTTGGCGAGCTGGATCGCCATGGTGCCGATGCCGGACGAGCCGCCATGAACCAGCAGGGTCTCGCCCGCGGTCAGTCCGCCGCGCTCGAACACGTTGTGCCACACCGTCATCAAGGTCTCGGGGAGGGCGCCGGCCTCCAGGATCGACAGGGCCGATGGCACGGCCATCGCCTGCGCGTCCTGGGCGATGCAATATTCGGCGTAGCCGCCGCCGGCGACCAGCGACATCACATGATCGCCCAGCCGATGCCGCACAGCGCCGTCGCCGAGCGCCACCACTTCGCCCGCAACCTCCAGGCCCGGCAGGTCGCTGGCGCCTGGCGGCGGCGGGTAGCTGCCGGAGCGCTGAGCGACGTCGGGACGGTTGACCCCCGCAGCCTTCACCTTGATCAGGATTTCGCCGGGACCCGGCTTGGGAACCGGCCGGGTCTCGGGCTGCAGCACCTCGGGGCCACCCGGCTTGCTGATGGCGACCACGGTCATTTGCGCGGGCAGCTGTTCCATGAGATGTCCTTCAGCACGACGTTGAGACCAGGATATTGAGACGGTGTGCTGGGCGTGCTTAAGCCAGCCGGGGCCGGGCTGGCAACCGGGAGGAGGGGGCGATGGCAAACGAGGACGACGACCGGCCGCGCAAGGCAGGGTCACATGAGATCGGTCAGGATCTCGCGATGCTCTCCGTCGAGGAACTGACCGGCCGCATTGCGCTGTTGCGAAGTGAGATCGAGCGGGTCGAGCAGGCGCTGGCCAAGAAGCGCGCATCGCGCGACGCCGCCGCCAGCATCTTCAAATCCTGACCTGTTCCAGCAGGTAGAAATACGGTCGGCGAGTGACGGTCGGCCAGTGGCCGACATGGCTAATGAAGTTTGAAAAATTTTCGCCATTTACGGTTGATTAAGCTTTCGGGTTTACAACCGGAACCGTCCTCGTTTGGACACCGAGTGGCTCCTGTCCACTCTGTTTGACGCCTCCCTGTTATCAACTTCAAAAGCCGCCGGAAACGGCGGCTCTTTTTTTGCGTTGTCCAGCTACCGTTGCTCGCATCACGAGCGGTATGAAGGACGCTCGCCCCACGCCGTGGAAACCATAAAAGGCGTTGCCGCTGGACTCTGAAAAGCCGTCGCGCAATGATTTGTTCATCATACCGGCGCGGTGGCCGGATTGCGTAAATCAGTCGCGTTTATGAGGCGTTAACCATGTCGGACCGTTTGCTGGGCGATGGCGCTCTGGTTCAGTTCAATGAGCGGCTCACCAATTCTGCTGCATTCGGCGCGCTGTTTCGGGAGGGCATGGATCTGGTCGAGGAGACCGCCGCCTATCTCGATGGCGACGGCCGCAACGAAGCGAAGGCGCTGGATCGCGCCGTCAGCCTGACCTACGCGACCGAGAGCATGCGGCTCACCACGCGCCTG
The DNA here is from genome assembly GCF_013179005.1 of Bradyrhizobium denitrificans. Classification (NCBI taxonomy): domain Bacteria; kingdom Pseudomonadati; phylum Pseudomonadota; class Alphaproteobacteria; order Hyphomicrobiales; family Nitrobacteraceae; genus Bradyrhizobium; species Bradyrhizobium denitrificans. The sequence continues at coordinate 58,739 of NZ_JABFDP010000006.1, forward strand.
ATGCAGCTGGCGTCCTGGCTGCTGCTGCACCGCGCCGTGAAGGAAGGCGAGATGACGCTGGGTCAAGCCAATCGGGAGAAGACCAAGGTCAAGCTCACCGCCGCAGATCCCGGGCCGGCCGACCTCCTGGAGAAGCTGCCGCAGCAGCTGCAGGACCTGATCGCGCGCTCGATGAGCCTGCAGGGGCGGGTCCGCCGCCTCGACGCCACGATCCATTCCCCGCCGCCGGACCAGAGCGCGATCGGCAATCCGCTGGTGCCGCATCTCAACCGGCTGAAGGCTGCCTTCGAGCAGTAAGCCTCGAATCCCGGGGCTCGGCGCAGGCCGAGCTCGCCGGCACCGCCGCAGCGACACGCGCAACAAAAACGCCCCCGTTTCCGGGGGCGTTTTGCTGTCAGGCTGCCAGTGCTGCGGGCGCTTGAGGCCCGCGCGCTGCATCAATCCTTCTTGAGGAAACCCTGGAACTTCTTCTGGAAGCGCGAGACGCGGCCGCCGCGGTCCATGATCTGCTGGGTGCCGCCGGTCCAGGCCGGATGCGACTTCGGGTCGATGTCGAGGTTGAGCTTGTCGCCCTCTTTGCCCCAGGTCGAACGGGTCTGATACTCGGTGCCGTCGGTCATCACGACGGTAATCGTATGATAATTCGGGTGAATGTCGGCTTTCATGGCGGATCCTAGGGCGCAATGCGTTAGACATGACAGGGCGCGGTCGCGCCTCATCCTGCCGTCACTGAAGGGGGACAATTGGCGCGGTCTATAGCCCAAGGTCCCGCCCAAAACAAGCCAAGGTCGCGAAACAAGCCAGGATCCGCCATCCACCTTGGTATATTACCGGATTTGCCAAGGCCGGTGCGGCGGGCCTATCACGACGACAGATTGGATGAATTCTCAGGTGGCCTCATGAGCGCAGTGGAACGGCTGGACGAGCGGCAGAGCGTTGTTCCTCCAGGGCAGGACCCGGTCGGCGACGCGGCTGCGGCCGTCGAAGCGCTGATCGAGCCCACGACCCCGGTCCGCCGGTCCAAGCTGCGGCCGCTGCTTGCGCTCGCCCCCTACATCGCCCGCTATCGCGGCCGTGCCCTCCTCGCGCTGATCTCGCTGACGATCGCCGCGCTGACCACCCTGCTGGTGCCGGTCGCGGTGCGGCGCATGATCGATTTCGGCTTCACGCCGAAGGGCATCGAGCTGATCAACAGCTATTTCAGCGTCATGATCGCCGTGGTGGCCGTGCTCGCCCTGGCCAGCGCCGCCCGCTATTACCTCGTGATGACGATCGGCGAGCGCATCGTCGCCGATATCCGCCGCGACGTGTTCGCGCATCTGATGTCGCTGTCGCCGTCTTTCTTCGATTCGGCGCGGTCCGGCGAGCTGGTGTCGCGGCTCACCGCCGACACCACGCAGATCAAGTCGGCGGCCGGTGCCTCGGTCTCGATCGCGCTGCGCAATCTGCTGCTGTTCGTCGGCGCCACCGGCATGATGGTCTTTACCAGCCCCAAACTGTCCGGCTTCGTGCTGTTGGCGATCCCGCTGATCGTGATGCCGCTGGTCGCATTCGGCCGCTGGGTCCGGCGTCTGTCGCGCAACGCCCAGGATACTCTGGCCGATGCCTCGGCCTATGCCTCCGAACTGGTCGGCGCCATCCGCACGGTGCAGGCCTATACCAGCGAAAAGCTGGCGGCAGGGCGGTTCGGCGGCGAGGTCGAGCAGGCCTATGAGGCGGCGCGGGTCTCGACCCAGGCCCGCGGCGTGCTCACCGCGATCATCATCTTCATCGTGTTCTCCAGCGTGGTCGCGATCCTCTGGGTCGGCTCGCATGACGTGCTGACCGGCAATATCAGTGCCGGGCGGCTCGGCCAGTTCGTGCTTTATGCGGCGTTCGCCGCCGCGGGGCTCGGCCAGCTCTCGGAGGTGTGGGGCGAGGTCTCGGCCGCCTCCGGCGCCGCCGAGCGGTTGTTCGAACTCCTGCATGTCCAACCGGACATCAAGGCGCCGGCACACCCCGCGGCTTTGCCGGAGCCTGCGCGCGGCGACATCAGCTTCGACCGTGTCAGCTTCGCCTATCCGAGCCGTCGCGATGTCCGCGTGCTCGAGGATGTCTCGTTTGCGATCCGCGCCGGCGAGAAGGTCGCGATCGTCGGCCCCTCCGGCGCCGGCAAGAGCACGTTGTTTCATCTGCTGCTGCGGTTCTACGATCCGGCCTCCGGCGCGATCTCGGTCGACGGCGTGCCGGTGCGCGCCGCCGATCCGCGCAAGGTGCGCGAGCGCATCGCGCTGGTGCCGCAGGAGTCCGTGGTGTTTGCGGCGAGTGCGCGCGAGAACATCCGTTTCGGCCGGCCGGAGGCGTCGGACGCCGAGGTCGAGCGCGCGGCCGATCTCGCCCATGCCAGCGAGTTCATTCGCCGGCTGCCGGAAGGCTTCGACACCCCGCTCGGCGAGCGCGGCGTGACTCTGTCGGGCGGCCAGCGCCAGCGCATTGCGATCGCGCGCGCCATCCTGCGCGACGCGCCGCTGCTGCTCCTCGACGAGGCGACCTCGGCGCTCGACGCCGAGAGCGAGACGCTGGTGCAGACCGCGCTCGAAGGCCTGATGAAGGACCGGACCACCTTGGTGATCGCGCATCGCCTCGCCACCGTGCTGTCCTGCGACCGCATCCTGGTCATGGACCGCGGCCGGATCGTCGAGCAGGGCACGCACAGCTCGCTGGTCGCCGCCAACGGCCTCTATGCCCGGCTGGCGCGGCTGCAGTTCGAAGGCGTGTAGTTTCGGCACTCCCGTGCACAGCAGGGCGATCGCGTTTGACCAATTGGCTCAAGCGCAGCAGGAACGCCCAACAATGATTTAGGCCGTCATGCCTGGGCTTGTCCCGGGCATCCACGTTGTTCCGAGGGGGGAGGATGACGTGAATGGCGGGACAAGCCCGGCCATGACGACGTGCAAACACACCCACGAATTCTCGCGGCGGACCTGCAACCTTTCTCGGGCCTTGTACGTTCCCTGCCGGAACAGTTGGCGCGGCGCTCGATGTGCGCCGACCGCACACTTGACCGCACAGGAGCAGCGCGCATGCCTTACCGTCGTGGCAGTTTTGCCCTCACGCCCCCCTCCTTCGTGATCTTCGCGATCGCGCTAGTGCTCGCCCTGGTCGCGATGCTCGCGCACTACATGCACGCCTCGGTGCCGCTGCTGTCGGCCGCGCATGCCTTCGACGCGCTGGCGATCGCCTTCGTGGTGCTCACGATCGGTGTGCTGTTTCGCGGCGTGTAGTTGCTGTTCACCCCATACGCGGTGTCGCCCCTGCGAAAGCAGGGGCGGGCGATACTCGCCACATCGTTCTTCGCCAAACCCTGCTGCGGCCTGTGGTCGCTCGGTTGTCGGGACGACGGCGGTATGTGTCGCTGCGATCGGGAGGCGATTAAGGCGTCCACGCCATGCGCAGGACCGGGCGGCCCGAGGTCGGATTGACGTCCGCGCCGGCCTCGACGAAGCCGCTGCGCTTGTAGAACCGGATGGCGCGGGCGTTGTCGGTGTTGACCAGCAGCGTGATGCCGCCGGGGGACCTCGCCTTCGCGGCCTCGACCAGGCGCGTCGCGAGCGGCGAACCCCAATGCTGCGGCGCGACCACGAGCTGATCGAGATAGCCCGTGGCATCAATGGTCACGAAGCCCGCGAGCGCGCCGTCCGTCTCGGCGACGATCACCTCGGCGTTCGGCACCAGCTCGTTGCGCCAGCGCGCGCGCCACCACGGCATCCGCGCCGCGAAGTCGATCGCGGGATAGGCCAGCTGCCACGTCGCCTGCCATAACGCGATCGCCGCGTCCTCGTCCGCCGCGCGATAGGGCCGCAATGAGACGTTCGGCGTCACCGCTCCGTCAGCTTCAATTCGATGCGGCGGTTGCGGCGGAAGGCATCTTCGGTGTTGCCGGGATCGAGCGGCTGGAATTCGGCAAAGCCGGCGGCGACGAGGCGCTGCGCGGGCACGCCGAGCGAGATCAGATATTGCACCACCGAGATGGCGCGCGCCGACGACAATTCCCAGTTCGACTTGAACACGGGGCTGTTGATCGGCCGCACATCGGTATGGCCGTCGACCCGCAGCACCCAGGAGATCTCGGTCGGGATCTGCTTGTCGAGATCAACCAGCGCCGTGGCCACCGAGTTCAGCTCCTGTTGTCCCTCGGGCAGCAGGGTAGCCTGGCCGGTGTCGAAGAACACCTCCGACTGGAATACGAAGCGGTCGCCGACGACGCGGATGTCGGGACGGTTGCCGAGGATCGCGCGCAGCCGGCCGAAGAATTCGGAGCGATAGCGCGTCAGCTCCTGCACCCGCTGCGCCAGCGCGACGTTGAGGCGGGAGCCGAGATCGGCGATGCGGTTCTGCGATTCCTTGTCGCGCTTTTCGGAGGCGTCGAGCGCATCCTCGAGCGCGGCGAGCTGGCGCCTGAGCGCACTGATCTGCTGGTTCAGCACCTCGATCTGGGCCATCGCCCGCGCGGTGACCTGCTTCTCGGAATCGAGCGCCCGGTTCAGCTCGTTGGTCCGGCCGGCGGCATTGCTGCCGGCGCTGGCAAGGCCGTCATACAGACCTTTGACGCGGTCGCGCTCGGCTTCGGCGTTGGCGAGGCCCGCGCGCAATTGCGCGACCTGGTCATCCAGCGAGAGCTTGCCGAGCTTCTCCAGCGACAGCATCTCGTTGAGCTGCGCGATCTTGGCGTTGAGCTGCTCCAGCGCCTTGTCCTTGCCGGTGACCTCCTGCGACAGGAAGAACTGCACCACCAGGAAGACGGTCAGCAGGAACACGATCGACAGCACCAGCGTCGACAGCGCGTCGACGAAGCCCGGCCAGTAGTTGAGGCCGGAATCTCCACGGCGGGTACGGGCAAGCGCCATTCAGCGTCTCCTCAGAACTGCCAACGCAAGCGCGGTTGCGCGCTAGCTCTTTTCCGTCTGCCGCGCGAGCCGCTCCAGGAGCCGCTTGATCTCGCGGTTCTGCTCGCCCTGGCCGTCGGCCCATTCCCGGATCATCTGCTGCTCGGTGCGCATGTGGCCGACCAGGCCCTGGATCGCCTCGGCGAGGTTGGCCATCGCCGCGGTGGCGCCGCGGCCCGATCCTTCCTCCATGGCCGTCCGCAGCCGCTCGACGGCGATGGCGAGATCTCCGCTCGCGCCGTCGCCGCTGCCGCCAAATTCGCGCACGGTGCCGGCGAGCCAGTCCTCGAGGTCGGTATAGAAGCGGTTCTGCGCCTGGCTCGATTGCAGGTCGAGGAAGCCGAGGATCAGCGATCCGGCGAGGCCGAACAGCGAGGACGAGAACGAGATGCCCATGCCGCTGAGCGGCGCCGCCAAGCCGCCCTTCAACGTGTCGAACAGCGCGCCGGCGTCGCCGCCGACCTTGAGCCCGTCGATCACCTTGCCGACCGAGCCGACGGTTTCGATCAGGCCCCAGAAGGTGCCGAGCAGGCCGAGGAAGACCAGCAGGCCGGTCATGTAGCGCGAGATGTCGCGGGCCTCGTCCAGGCGGGTGGCGATCGAATCCAGCAGATGGCGCATCGTCTGCTGCGAGATCGACATTCGGCCGGAGCGTTCGCGGCCGAGGATCGCGGCCATCGGAGCCAGCAGGGTCGGGTGGCGGGGCACCGCCAGGCCGGGATCGGCGATGCGGAAATTGTTGACCCAGGACACTTCGGGATAGAGCCGGATGACCTGCCGGAACGATAAGACGACGCCGATCAGCAGCACCGCACCGATCAGTGCGTTGAGCCCCGGATTGGCGAAGAACGCCATGATGATCTGCTTGTAGAGCACCACCCCGACCAGGGCGCACAGCACCAGGAAGACCAGCATCCGCACCAGGAAGATCCGGGGCGTGGACAATTTGGTCATTGCGACGTCCATCGCGGAGCGGGAAGGGGAGCCTTGAGGCATTGTCGATGACATCCGTTGCGGGGGGACCGGTCCCGAAAATCCACTATGGCACAGCAGCGGCGGGAGAAAAGCCGCGATCGGCGCAATTCCCGTCCCCTGCGCGGAACTGTGGCTGAAACCGGCGGGCGTCCGCGGCGTAGTTAGTCCCGTGGCTTATATTTAGCTGGAATGCCCGGGCTTTGTCATGACCATCCTGGAATATCTGCAAGCTCTGCTGGCGATGGCGCTGGCGATGTCCGTGCTGATGGCGCTGGCCTGGATGGTGCAGCAGCGCAGCGGCAATTCGGGCTGGGTTGACACGATCTGGACATTTTCCGTCGGCCTCGTCGGCGCTGCCGGGGCGATCTGGCCGGTCGGCGGTGCCGCGCCGAATGCGCGGCAATGGCTGGTGGCGGTCCTGGTTGCGATCTGGGCGGTGCGGCTGGGCGGCCACGTCGCGGTGCGCAGCCGCGGCATCTCCGACGACCCGCGCTACGCCGAATTCGCCAGGCAATGGGGCGCCGCCGCGCCGCGGCGGATGTTTCTGTTCCTGCAGCAGCAGGCCTGGGGCTCGATCCCGCTGGTGTTCGCGATCTTCGTCGCCGCCCATGCGCCGGCGGCCGAACTGCGCCTGCAGGACTATCTGGGCATCCTGGTGCTGTTTCTCGGCATCGCCGGTGAGGGGCTCGCCGACGCGCAGCTGAAGGCGTTTCGCGCCGATCCCGCCAACAAGGGCAAGGTGTGTGACGTCGGGCTGTGGCGCTGGTCGCGTCATCCCAACTACTTCTTCGAGTGGGTGTGCTGGCTGTCCTACCCTGTCATCGCGCTGTCATTCGACAATCCGTGGGGCCTCGCGAGCCTGCTGGCGCCGCTGTTCATGTACTGGATCCTGGTCCATGTCACCGGCATCCCGCCGCTCGAGCAGCAGATGCTGCGCTCGCGCGGCGACAGCTACCGGGCCTACCAGGCGCGCACCAGCGCCTTCTTTCCCCTGCCGCCGCGTGACGGAGCCACCGCATGAGCTTCATCTCCACCATCATCGGCGCCGCCGAGCGCGTGCCGTTGCCCGATCCAGTGATCCGTGCCGTGATCCATGAATTGTGCGCGCGCACGGCGGCGCGGCTGGCGCAGCCGCAGGCGATGGGCGACGCAGAGTTCGCCCGCCTGCTGGCGATGCGGCCGATCGCCGAGCATACCGATGCGGCGAACAGCCAGCATTACGAGGTGCCGGCCGCGTTCTTCGCGCGGGTGCTGGGGCCCAATCGGAAATATTCCTGCTGCTTCTACAAGGACCCGGCCTCGACCTTGCAGGAGGCGGAGGAGGAGGCGCTACGTCAGACCGTCGCCAATGCCGGTCTGCAGGACGGCCAGCGCATCCTGGAGCTCGGCTGCGGCTGGGGCTCGCTGTCGCTGTGGATGGCGCGGCAGTTTCCGCATGCGCAGATCACGGCGGTGTCCAATTCTCACTCTCAGCGTCTCGCCATCGCTGACATGGCGAGCGCGCGGGGCCTGCTCAACCTGCGTGTTGTCACCGCCGACATGAACGACTTCGCGCCGGACGGCCAGTTCGATCGCGTGGTGTCGGTCGAGATGTTCGAGCACATGATGAACTGGCGGCAATTGCTGTCGCGCGTCAGATCGTGGCTGAAGCCGGAGGGGCGGCTGTTCATTCACATCTTCACCCACCGCACCGGCTCCTATCTGTTCGACCGCAATGATCGCGAGGATTGGATCGCGCAGCATTTCTTCACCGGCGGCATCATGCCGAGCCACACCCTGATCCGGCAGCACGAAGATCTGTTCGCGGTGGAGAAGGAGTGGCGCTGGAGCGGCACGCATTATCAGCGCACCGCCAAGGATTGGCTCGCCAATTTCGACGCCGATCGCGACCGCATCCTGCAGGCGCTGCAGCCGGTCTATGGCGACGACACCGCGTTGTGGATGCGCCGCTGGCGCTGGTTCTTCCTCGCCACGGCCGGCCTGTTCGGTCACGACGAGGGTCGGGAATGGGGCGTCAGCCACTATCGTCTGCGTCCGGCCAATACATAAATCGAGGGCTGCCGGATTCGCCGGAACCGGCGCACAATGCCGGTTTCGCTGTGCGGAACCGGCTGGAACCCGCCGACACAAAACGCTCACAATTCGGTGAGTCGTAAAAAGCGATTAGGAATGAAGGGGTTGGCTCGTGTGACATCAAGCCGCCCGGCTGCTGCGTTGCGTCGCAGCGTGCGCTTTCTATGTTGCACGGGACATTGCCGCCAGAATGGCGCCATGACCGGGACGCCCGGTCGACCGCTTTGCAACATCATCCAGGGGCGCAATTACCCATGTCTCGTTCGCGCGCGGTGCTGATCAGCTCCGCATTGATGCTCGCCGTTGCCGCGCCGCTGCTGGCCGGCTGTAACGAAGCTACGCAGGCTCAGGCGTCCGCCAACGAACAGGCCGTCGTTCCCGACGTCGGCATCGTCACCGTCGAGCAGAAGCCGCGCGCGATCGTGCGCGAGCTGCCCGGCCGCATTGCGCCGACCCGCGTCTCCGACGTTCGGCCGCGGGTGTCGGGCATCGTCGTCGAGCGGCTGTTCCGCCAGGGCAGCGAGGTCAAGGCAGGCGATCCGCTGTACCGGATCGACCCGAAGCCCTTCGAGGTGGAAATCATGTCGGGCCGTGCGGCGCTGGCGAAGGCCGAGGCGGTGCATGAGCGCGCCGTGCAGCAGGCGCGCAGGATCAACCTGCTGTTCAAGGAGCGCGCCGCGCCCGAGGTCGAGCATGAGAAGGCGATCGCGAGCGAGCGCGAGGCGGCGGCCGATGTCGAGGCCCGCAAGGCGGATCTCGCGCGTGCCCAGCTCAATCTCGACTACGCGACGGTGCGTGCGCCGATCGACGGCATCGTCGGCGCCGCGCAGGTCAGCGAAGGCGCCATCGCGGTCCAGAACGAGACCTCGCTCGCGACCATCCAGCAGCTCGATCCGATCTATGCCGACTTCACCCAGTCGGTCAGCGAGCTCAACCGCCTGCGCCGCGCCTTCGAGTCCGGCGATCTCGACCAGATCGCGCCGGACGCGATCAAGGTCCGGCTCGTGCTCGATGACGGCACGTTGTATTCGATTCCGGGCAAGCTGCTGTTCTCCGATGCCAAGGTCGACGCTGCCACCGGCCAGGTCACGTTGCGGGGCGAGTTCGCCAATCCGAAACGCGAGCTGCTGCCGGGCATGTATGTGCGCGTGCGTATCGAGCAGGGCATCGACAGCGATTCCGTCGCGGTGCCGCAGCAGGCGGTGCAGCGGAACGCCGCCGGCGGGTCCGAGGTCTACGTCATCCGCGAGGACAACCGCGCGATCGCGCGGCCGATCCGCACGGGTCCGATCCAGGACGGTCTGGTGCTGGTTACCGACGGCCTCAGGGCCGGCGACCGGGTGGTGGTCGACGGCTTCCAGAAATTCGCCGCCGGCGACAAGGTGGCCCCGCAGGCCTGGACCGAGGCCAGCGCCGCGGCTCAGATCGAGCCGAACGCGACGCCGCGTTAGTCGCCGATGCCGAGCTTCTTCATCGACAGGCCGATCTTTGCCTGGGTCGTCGCCCTTTTCATCTGCCTGATCGGCGCGATCGCGATTCCCCTGCTGGCGGTGGCGCAATATCCGATCATCGCGCCGCCCTCGATCTCGATCTCGACCAGCTATCCCGGCGCCTCGCCCGAAAACCTCTACAACAGCGTCACGCGCCTGATCGAGGAGGAGCTCAACGGCGCCTCCGGCATTCTCAATTTCGAATCCACCAGCGACTCGCTCGGCCAGGTCGAGATCACCGCGAACTTCGTGCCGGGCACGTCGACCAATGATGCGTCGGTCGAGGTGCAGAACCGGCTGAAGCGCGTCGAGGCGCGGCTGCCGCGCGCGGTCATTCAGCAGGGCATCCTGGTCGAGGAGGCCTCCGCCGCAGTGCTGCAGATCATCACCTTGCAGTCGACCGACGGCAGTCTCGACGAAATCGGCCTCGGCGACTTTATGATCCGCAACGTGCTCGGCGAAATCAGGCGCATCCCTGGCGTCGGCCGCGCCACGCTGTATTCGACCGAGCGTTCGCTGCGGGTCTGGCTCGACCCGAACAAGCTGATCGGCTACGGCCTCACCGCCGACGACGTCACCAAGGCGATCGGCGCCCAGAACGCGCAGGTCGCCTCGGGCAGTATCGGCGCCGAGCCGGCGACGACCGTGCAGCGCACCTCGGCGCTGGTGCTGGTCAAGGGCCAGCTCGATTCGCCGGATGAGTTCGGGTCGATCATGCTGCGCGCCAATCCCGACGGTTCGACGGTGCGGCTGCGCGACGTGGCCCGCATCGAGATCGGCGGCTTGAGCTATCAGTTCAACACCCGCCTCAACGGCAAGCCGACCGCTGGCCTGTCGGTGCTGCTGTCGCCGACCGGCAACGCGCTGGCGACCGCGAGCGCGATCGAGGCCAAGATGAAGGAGCTGTCGCGCTTCTTCCCGTCCAATATCAGCTACGAGATTCCCTACGACATCACCCCGGTGGTGAAGGCCTCGATCAAGCGGGTGCTGATGACCCTGGTCGAGGCCGTGGTGCTGGTGTTCGTGGTGATGTTCCTGTTCCTGCAGAACATCCGCTACACGATCATCCCGACCATCGTGGTGCCCGTGGCGCTGCTCGGCACCTGCGCGACCCTGATGCTGGTCGGCTACTCCATCAACATGCTGACGATGTTCGGCATGGTGCTCGCGGTCGGCATCCTTGTCGACGACGCCATCGTCGTGGTCGAGAATGTCGAGCGCATCATGGCCGAGGAGGGGCTGTCGCCGAAGGAGGCGACTCGCAAGGCGATGGGCCAGATCACCGGCGCCATCATCGGCATTACGCTGGTGCTGATGGCGGTGTTCGTGCCGATGGCGTTCTTCCCCGGCTCGGTCGGCATTATCTACCGGCAGTTCTCGGTCACCATGGTTGCGGCGATCGGCTTCTCGGCGCTGCTGGCGCTGTCGTTGACGCCGGCGCTGTGCGCCACCTTGTTGAAGCCGGTGCAAGCCGGCCACGGCCATGCCAGAACGGGGCTGTTCGGCTGGTTCAACCGCTTCATGGACGGAAGCCGCAACCGCTACACAAGCGTGGTCGGCGGCGCGTTGACGCGCACCGGACGGCTGATGCTGATCTACGCGATCTTCCTCGTCGGGCTCACCTACGCCTTCATCCAGCTGCCCGGCGGCTTCCTGCCGGTCGACGACCAGGGCTTCATCACCACCGACGTGCAGACCCCGGCGGACTCCTCCTACGCGCGGACGCAGGCCGCGGTCGAGGCGGTGGAGAAGTATCTGGCCAAGCGCGAGGGCATCGAGGACGTCACGTTCCTGACCGGCTTCAGCTATGCCGGCCAGGGCGTCAACACGGCGCAGGCGTTCATCTCGCTGAAGGACTGGTCCGAGCGCGGCAAGCAGGACAGCGCCGCGGCGCTGGTCGCCGACATCAACCGCGATCTGGCCTCGCTCCGCGATGCCAAGATCACCGCGCTGCAGCCGCCGCCGATCGACAATCTCGGCAACTCCTCGGGCTTCAGCTTCCGCCTGCAGGACCGCGGCCAGAAGGGCTATGCCGCGCTGACCGCGGCCGCCGACCAATTGATTGCCGCGGCCAATGCCAGCCCGGTGCTGCAGAAGGTCTATATCGAGGGCCTGCCGCAGGGCCCGCAGGTCAATCTGATGATCGACCGCGAGAAGGCCGGCGCCTTCGGCGTCACCTTCGAGGACATCAACAACACCATCTCGACCAATCTCGGTTCGACTTACGTCAACGACTTTCCGAATCGCGGCCGTATGCAGCGCGTCGTGGTTCAGGCCGACCGCATCAGCCGCATGAATGCGGACGACATTCTCAATTACAGCGTCAAGAACGCGAGGGGACAGCCGGTACCGTTCTCGTCCTTCGCGACGATCCAATGGGCCAAGGGACCGAGCCAGATCGCCGGCTTCAACTATTATCCGGCAATCCGCATCTCCGGCGAGGCGAGGGCGGGCTACACCTCGGGCGATGCGCTCAACGAGATGGAGCGTCTCGCCGCCAATCTGCCGCGTGGCTTCGGCTATGAATGGACCGGCCAGTCGCTGCAGGAGAAGCTGTCGGGCTCGCAGGCGCCGTTGCTGCTCGGATTGTCGGCGCTGGTCGTGTTCCTGTGTCTCGCTGCGCTCTACGAAAGCTGGACCATTCCGCTGGCCGTGCTCCTGACCGTGCCGCTCGGCATTCTCGGCGCCGTGGTCGCGGCCAATCTGCGCGGTCTCTCCAACGACGTCTATTTCACGGTGGCGCTGATCACCATCATCGGCCTCGCCGCCAAGGATGCCATCCTGATCATCGAGTTCGCCAAGGATCTGCGCGCCCACGGCAAGCCGCTGGTGGAGGCGACGATCGAGGCCTGCTCCCTGCGCTTCCGGCCGATCATCATGACCGGCCTCGCTTTCGTCTGCGGCGTGCTGCCGATGTCGATGGCCACAGGCGCCGGCGGTGCCAGTCAGCAGGCGCTCGGCACCAATGTGATGGGCGGCATGATCGCCGTGGTGGTCCTCGCGCTGTTGATGGTGCCGGTGTTCTTCGTCTCGGTGCAGCGGGTGCTCGCGGGCGATCGGGAGAAGCCGCAGCCGATGGCCGAGCGCGAGGTCTACGGACCGCCGGCGCCGGCGAAGCCGTAGGCGATCGGAGCAGCGCGCTCAAACGATCGTGCCACATTTGATCCCCGCAGATGCTCTGCTCCCTCCCCGCTGCCGATAATCGCTGGCGCGATTGCGGCGTGGGGAGGGAAGCGCACCCGCTTCGCGGCGCTCGATATCCTGTCTGTGTCTGGAGTTCGCCACTCTCCGCGTGTATGATCCGCAGACGTGTAGCGGTAACGGCATGTCGATGGTCTCACGCAAATTGGCTTTCGCGTTTCTGCTGGCTGGCCTCAGCCTCGGCGTTGACGCGGCCCACGCCCAGTCGGGCCCAGTCAAATACTGGCTTCCGGGCTGGCCGGTCGGCTTCAGCGAGTCCGGCAGCCTCGATTCCTACGGCGATGTTCCGAGCTTTACGACGAACGGAACCGACAGCGGCTTCTTCTCACGACGCTACAGCGTGACGAACAATTGGTCGGCGCTGTCGGGCGTCGGCCTCAGCTCGAACATCGTCAACCGCTATGGATCGCTCGGCTCCTACACCACCGAAGGTACGCAATACGGCTACACCTTCAAGAGCGGCGTCAGCTTCTACGGCGGCTTCGATACGCTGAAATACAATCCCGGCCTTGGCGGCCCGTTCGCGACCTTCGACGGGCGATCGACCTCGACTCCGGCCTATGCGATCAATGGCGGCGTCGAGTTCAAGCCGACGTCCAATATCAGCCTGTCGCTCGGCTTCAGCTATGCCGGCCAGTCGTCCGATCGCATCGACAGCGACATCAACTCGCCAGCCCTGCCCGGCGCCACGCCGCAGGCGTTCACCAGCGGCCGGCGGTAGAGCCGCGCGGGGCAGGTCTCTGCCCCCAAGGTATCCCCGGCGGCGTTACGCCGCCGCCTTCAGCACCCTGGCCAGCTCGCGGTGGATGACCTCGTTGCCACACAGCACGTGGCCGGTGGTCAGCGCGTCGGTCTTGCCGTCGACGTCGGAGACGGTGCCCCCGGCCTCGCGCACCATGATCATGCCAGCGGCGATGTCCCAGGGCTGCAGATCGCGCTCCCAATAGGCATCGAAACGGCCGGCCGCGACGAAAGCGAGATCGAGCGAGGCGGCGCCGAAGCGGCGGAGGCCGGCGACCCTCGGCTGCAGCGCGGTCATCTCGCGCAGGAACAACTGGTGGTCGCCGCGGCCGATATGCGGCAGGCCGCAGGCGATGACGCATTCATGCAGCTGACGGCGCGCGGCGACGCGCAGCCGCTGGTCGTTCAGGAATGCGCCCTTGCCGCGCTCGGCGATATAGAGCTCGTCATTGGCCGGGTTGTAGATCACGCCGGCGATCACCGTGTCCTCGCGGCGCAGCGCGATCGAGATCGCGAATTGCGGGATGCCGTGCAGGAAGTTGGTGGTGCCGTCGAGCGGATCGACGATCCAGGTATGCGACTTGTCGCTGCCCTCGCGCGTGCCGCCTTCCTCGCCGATGAAGCCGTAGCCGGGGCGGGCCTTCGAGAGGTCCTCGTACAGCATCTCCTCGGCCTTCTTGTCGGCGCGGGAGACGAAGTTCGCGGGTCCCTTCAGCGACACCTGCAGGTGCTCGATCTCGCCGAGGTCGCGCTTGAGGTTGCGGCCGGCCCGGCGCGCGGCCTTGACCATGACATTGATGAGGGCGGAATGGATCATGTTCTCGATGCGCTGGGCTGACCGCAGCTCGCGGTGTGCCTCGTCCGGACGGGCGGAGGCGGGTGAGACGGATGCAGTGGGTGCCCTGCCGGGGCGGCGACGTCAAGAGCCGATCAGGCGCCGGTCATTTGGTGGTTCCGAGCCAGCGCTTGGCGGCCTGCTCGCCCTTGGCGCGGTCCTCGGGCGGCATGTCGGCAAACTTCTCGTCGAGCTTGGGATCCCCCTTGCCGGCCGTCTTGGCCACCAAATGCCATTTGTAGCCTTCGACCTTGTCCATCGGAGCGCCGGCGCCGTAATAGAGCACCCAGGCGAGCCGGTTCTGGGCGATCGGGCTGTTCTGCCGTGCTGCCCGGCGCAGCAGGGACACCGCCGCCGGCTTGTTCTCGGGCGTGCCGACCCCGTTATAGAGCGCGATGGCGTATTCGACCTCCGCGTCGACATTGTCGGCGACCGCTGCCGCCTGCAGCAGCCGGGTCGCCTTTTCCGGGTCCTTCGGAACGCCCGTTCCCTCCTTGTAGAAGGTGGCCAGCGCATATTGCGCCTCCGGATTGCCGGCATCGGCAGCCATGCGCAGCAGCTCGGCGGATCGCTTGAGGTCCTGCGGCAGGGTCTGGCCGTCGAGATACAGCAGTGCGAGATTATAGGCCGCCTTGGGCTCGCCGAGCTTGGCGGCGGAGGCGAGCAGCTTCACCGCCTCCTGCTTGTCCACGGGGCCGCCGCGCCCCGCCAGGCGCATCATCGCCAGCGCGAACATCGCCTCGCGGTCGCCGGCCTCCGCGGCACGCTTGTACCAGATCGCCGCCTTCTCGTAATCGCGGCGGATGCCCATGGCGTTTTCGTACAGCTGGCCCAGCATCGCCATCGCCTTGGGATCTCCGGCCTGGGCGCGGGGCGTGGCCAAGTCGAAGGCGGTCTTGTACTGGCCGCGCTGATAGGCGCCGTAGACCAGGTCGACATTGGGATCGGTGGCGGCCGGCTGCGGCGGCTGCGGCGATGCCACCGGCGCCGGAGCGGCGGGCTTTGCCGTCGGGGCAGGGGCGGGCGCCGGCTTCTTCGTGACCGCTGGCGGCTTGGGTTTGTCGGCGGCCTTCTCGGCGGGCCGTTCGGCGGGTTTCGGCTTTTCGGCCGGCGGCTGCTGCAGGGTCGGCGGCGTCAACGAGATCTGCGCATGCGCCGCCGTCGTCGCCGCCGCGATCACCGCAAGCATATATGTCAGGCGCAGGAGGGTCATCGCCAGCCGTTCAGCCCTGTCCCGCCGGGGCGACCGGCGCCGCGGCATGAGCGGCCCGGATCGTCGCGCCGATCTCCGCCAACGCCGCGGCCGGGCCGCGGGCGTCGTTCCAGACGAGATCGTCGACCAGCACGAAATCGGCGCCGGCAGCCACGAAATCAGCCGCTTCCTTGAGCGAGATGGCGTAGCCTACGCAAGGCGGCTCGAACAGCTCGGCCCACCAGGCCAGGCGCTCGTTGATCGCGTCCGGCGAGGGCCGCCGTCCGTGGGCGTCGCGCTCGCCGAACAGCACGTAATCGGCGCCGAGTTCGCCGGCGCGCATCGAATCGTGGCGGGTCGACAAGCCGCCGATCCCGGCGATGCGGTCGGGCTTCAGGCCGGGGAGCGCCTCCTCCAGCACCTTGATCCCCGTTAAATGCGCGCCGTCGGCGCCGGCGCGGGCCACGATGTCGGGATGGCCGTCGATCAGCAGCGCCGCTCCGGTGCCCTGGATCGCGGGCGCCAGCGCCTTGACGGTGGTGATCATGCTGCGCGGATCGGTTTCCTTGAGCCGCACCAGCACCGCGGCGACGTCGGCGCTGCCGAGGATCGCCGGCAGGCTGGCCGCGAGCGGGGCCGGATCGGTCACCATTTGGGTTGCCAGATAGAGCCGCGGCGCCGGCCGCGCGGGAGCTGTCTTGTCGGACACGTCAGGCCGCCTCGTTCTCGCGTTCGGTGGTCCATTGACCGCGGCTCGCCAGCGCGTTCATGCGGGCGCGGTGGCTGAAGGCGCGCTGCGCGGCGCGGACGTTCGCCGTCCGGCCAGCCCAGACGCGCTGCGGCGCCGCCTGCAATGCGCGGCCATAGGAGAAGGTCAGCATCCAAGGCAGCGGGCCGCGCCGGTTGATTGCGTCGAGATGCGCCGTTGCCAGTGCATCCGATTGTCCGCCCGACAGGAAGGCGACACCCGGCACGGCCGCCGGCACGCACTCCTTCAAGAGCTGCACGGTTCGGTCAGCGACCTCCGTGACGCCGGCCTGCACAGGGCATTTCTGACCGGACACGACCATGTTCGGCTTCAGGATCATGCCTTCGAGTGCAACCCGCTGGATGCGCAATTCGCGAAACACCTCGTTCATCACGCGCCGCGTGACGTCGAAGCAGCGACCGATATCGTGATCGCCGTCCATCAACACCTCTGGCTCGACGATCGGCACGAGACCGGCGGCCTGGCACAGCGCGGCGTAGCGGCCGAGCGCATGCGCATTGACATGAACAGCGGTCATCGAGGGGATCCTGTCCTTGTCGAGATCGATCACCGCTCGCCATTTGGCGAAGCGCGCACCCAGCGCGTAGTACGCCGCCAGCCGATCCGCAAGCCGGTCGAGTCCCACCGTGACGGTTTCGCCGGGGCAGCCGGGCAGGGGCTGCGTGCCCTCGTCGACCTTGATCCCGGGAATGCTGCCGGCCTGCTCGATCAGCTTCACCAGCGGCGTGCCGTCGGCGGCGTTCTGCCGGATGGTCTCGTCATACAGGATGACGCCGGAGATGAACGTCATGCCGTCGCTGCGAAACAGCATCTCGCGATAGTCGCGGCGGTTCTGCGCGGTGGATTCGACGGCGATGGCGTCGAAGCGCTTCTTGATGGTGCCGGTGGATTCATCGGCCGCGAGAATGCCCTTCCCGGGGGTGACCATGGCGAGCGCGACGGTGTTCAGTGCGGAGAGATTCATGTTTGGCTCCAGACGCACCTGCCCTGCCCATCAAAATAGACGGTTCTCGGGCGGATGCCGAGCGAACATTGGCCGCAGGTAAGGCGGGCTCTCGGAGAGGTGAAGCAGGCTGCCTCTTTCGCCGAGCCTCTTTCGCCTCAGCCTTTCAATTGGCCGTCAGCGATGTCCTCTCCTCTCTAGGGAGGACATCGCTCTGGCGCCCATGCCTGGGCTCGATAAGCCTCGACGATGACGGCAGGCTTAAGCCACCGTCGGGTCGAGCTCGCCCTTGGCGTAGCGCTTGGCCATCTCCGCGGTCGTCAGCACGCGCTTGATCTTGCCGGCCTGGCCGGCGGTGTTGAACTCCTCGAAGCGCTGCTTGCACAGCCTGGTCATCGCTTCCATCGCCGGCTTCAGGTATTTGCGCGGATCGAACTCTTCCGGGTGCTCCGACAGGATCTTGCGGATCTGGCCGGTCATCGCCATGCGGTTGTCAGTATCGATGTTGATCTTGCGCACGCCGTTCTTGATGCCGCGCTGGATCTCGGCGACCGGCACGCCCCAGGTCGGCTTCATCTTGCCGCCATAGGAATTGATGATCTCCTGCAGGTCCTGCGGCACCGACGACGAGCCGTGCATCACCAGATGCGTGTTCGGCAGTTTGCGGTGGATCTCCTCGATCACGTTCATCGCGAGAATGTCGCCGTCCGGCTTGCGCGTGAACTTGTAGGCGCCGTGCGATGTGCCCATCGCGATCGCGAGCGCGTCGACCTTGGTCTCGCGCACGAACTTCACCGCCTCGTCGGGATTGGTCAGAAGCTGATCATGCGACAGCTTGCCTTCCGCGCCGTGGCCATCCTCCTTGTCGCCCATGCCGGTCTCGAGCGAGCCGAGGACGCCGAGCTCACCCTCGACCGAGATGCCGCCGAGATGCGCCATGGTGGTCACCGTCTTGGTGACGCCGACATTGTAGTCCCAATCGCCGGGCGTCTTGCCGTCGGCCTTGAGCGAGCCGTCCATCATGACCGAGGTGAAGCCGGACTGGATCGCGGTCATGCAGGTCGCCGGCTCGTTGCCGTGATCGAGATGCACGCAGATCGGGATCTGCGGATAGATCTCGGTCAGCGCGTCCATCATGTGCTTGAGCATGACGTCGTTGGCATAGGCGCGGGCGCCGCGCGAGGCCTGGATGATGACCGGGGCATCGGCCGCATTGGCCGCCTCCATGATCGCCAGCGCCTGCTCCATATTATTGATGTTGAAGGCCGGGACGCCGTAATCGTGCTCCGCCGCGTGATCGAGCAATTGACGCAACGTAATACGAGCCATGGCTGGAACTCCCTGATTAAGAATTGGACTGTGCGGCGGCTGACGCACGCGCCGAAACTGATCTCCCGTGCATAACGCGGCGGTGGGCGGAATCCAAGGGTGGCGGCGACGCAGGCGGGAGGAGGGGACGGTCAGGCGATGTTGAGGTTAGCGACCCGAGCTGGCGCCGCTGGTCGATCACGCCAAGGCCGCAGGATCAGGTCGTCCTGGCTTCGAGAGCCGCGATGCGCTCCTCGACCTCGCTGACCCGCTCGTCGAAGTCGCTGGCGGTTGCGCGCATCATGACCAGCATGCCGGCGGCATCGCGGCGCTGCTTGCGGATCAAAGATTCCATCCGCTCGTGTTCGGCGCGATCGTCCTGCCTGAACTGCCCGACCTCGGCCCGGAGTGCAGCGATGCCTTCCTGGATCTTCACCAGGATCGGACGAACAGCATCCGTCGGTGCCTCGGCCATGAATGGAACATAACAGAAACATTCATGGCCGACAAGCTCCGCGGTCTCAGACTTTCAGTACCTCGACGCCCGGCAGCGGCTTGCCTTCCATCCACTCCAGGAAGGCGCCGCCGGCGGTCGAGACGTAGCTGAAGTCCGATGCCACGCCGGCCTGGTTGAGCGCCGCGACGGTATCGCCGCCGCCCGCCACCGAGATCAGCTTCTTGGCCTTGGTCCGTTCCGCCGCATGCTTGGCGGCCACCATCGTGCCGCGGTCGAACGGCGTCAGCTCGAAGGCGCCCAGCGGGCCGTTCCACACCAAGGTCGCCGCATCGTCGATCGCGGCATGGATGCGCGCGGTCGATTGCGGGCCGACGTCGAGGATCATGCTGTCCGGCGGGATCGCGTCCAGGCCATAGGCGAAGGACGGCGAGTTGGCCGCGAAGTGATAGGAGACGGTGGCATCGACCGGCAGGATGATGGCGCAGTTCGAGGCTTCCGCCTTCTCCATGATCCGCAGCGCGGTCGCGGCGAGATCCTTCTCGGCCAGGGACTTGCCGATCTGCACGCCCTGGGCATGAAGGAAGGTGTTGGCCATGCCGCCGCCGATCACCAGCGCATCGACCTTGGTGACGAGGTTTTCCAAGAGGTCGATCTTGGTCGACACCTTGGCGCCGCCGACGATCGCGATGACCGGCTTGACGGGCGACCCCAGCGCCTTCTCCAGCGCGTCGAGCTCGGCCTGCATGGTGCGGCCGGCATAGGCCGGCAGCTTGTGGCCGAGGCCCTCGGTCGAGGCATGGGCGCGGTGGGCGGCAGAGAACGCGTCGTTGACCCAGATGTCGCCGAGTTTCGCCAGTTCGGCCACGAAGGCCGGGTCGTTCTTCTCTTCCTCTTTATGGAAGCGCGTGTTCTCCAGGCATAGCACGTCGCCGTCCTTCATCGCGGCGATGGCGGTTGCGGCCGGCTCGCCGATGCAATCATCGGCGAAGGCGACCGGGCGCTTGATCACCGCGGACAGCGCGGCCGCGACCGGCTTCAGCGAGTCCTTCGGATCGCGGCCCTTGGGCCGGCCGAAATGGGCGAGCAGGATGACCTTGCCGCCCTTGGTCGCGATCTCGTTGATGGTCGGCGCGACGCGCTCCAGCCGCGTCGTGTCGGTGACGTGGCCGTTCTCGGTGGGCACGTTGAGGTCGACGCGCAGCAGCACGCGCTTGCCTTTGGGATCGACGTCGTCGAGGGTGCGGAATTTTGTCATGTCGAACATCTCCCTCCGTCATGGCCGGGCTTGACCCGGCCATCCACGGCTTAGTTGCCTTGCGAGCAAGATGTGGATGCCCGGCACAAGGCCGGGCATGACGGTGTATGTGGGTTACAGCAGCTTGCCGATTGCGACGGCAGTGTCGGCCATGCGGTTGGAGAAGCCCCACTCATTGTCGTACCAGGACATCACGCGCACGAGGTTGCCGTTCATGACCTTGGTCTGGTCCTGGTGGAACGTCGAGGAGTGCGGATCGTGGTTGAAGTCGATCGAGACGTTCGGCGCCGTGGTGTAGCCGAGGATGCCCTTCAGCTCCTGCTCGCTGGCGCGCTTCATCGCCTCGTTGATCTCCTTCGGATCGGTGTTGCGCTTGGCGACGATCTTGAGGTCGACCACCGAGACGTTCGGCGTCGGCACGCGGATCGCGACGCCGTCGAGCTTGCCCTTCAGCTCGGGGAGTACGAGGCCGATCGCCTTGGCCGCACCGGTCGAGGTCGGGATCATCGACATCGCCGCCGCGCGGCCGCGATAGAGATCCTTGTGCATGGTGTCGAGCGTCGGCTGGTCGCCGGTGTAGGCGTGGATCGTGGTCATGAAGCCGGTCTCGATGCCCACCAGATCGTTCAGCACCTTGGCGATCGGCGCCAGGCAGTTGGTGGTGCACGAACCGTTGGAGACGACAAGATGATCCTTGGTCAGCGTCGTGTGGTTGACGCCGTAGACGATGGTGGCGTCGGCGCCGTCGGCCGGCGCCGAGACCAGCACGCGCTTGGCGCCGGCGGTCAGATGCGCGGAGGCCTTGTCCTTGGAGGTGAAGATGCCGGTGCATTCGAGCGCGATGTCGACGCCGAGATCCTTCCACGGCAGCTTCGACGGATCGCGCTCGGCGGTCACCTTGATCTTGCCGCGGCCGATATCGATGCTGTCGCCGTCGACGGTCACGGTGTGGGGGAAGCGGCCATGCACGCTGTCGAAGCGCAGCAGATGGGCATTGGTCTCGACCGGGCCGAGATCGTTGATGCCGACCACCTCGATGTCCTTGCGACCCGACTCCGCGATGGCGCGCAGAACGTTACGGCCAATGCGGCCAAACCCGTTGATCCCGACCCGGACTGCCATGTTCGTCTCCTTCAATGACGTTTCTCGTCCCCGTCTGCGACCCTTTCGGAAGGGCGCCACGAGGGTTTTGGAACTAATGCCGACCGGTTCTGCCGGACGGGAGCGGACGATATGAGCCCTTGGTAGCCCGTTTTTGCGCCAATCTCAACTGTCTGATGGCGATCCTGATCCTGAGGCGCCTGCCGCCGTGATCAGCGCCAGCAACTCGTCGCCGTAATGTTCAAGCTTCTTGTCACCGATCCCGGGGATGTCGCGAAGCTGCCCGAGCGTGGCCGGCCGGGCGCTGGCGATGCCATCGATGGTTGCATCGTGCAGCACGACATAGGCTGGTACACCACGCTTGCGCGCGATCTCCGAGCGCCAGGCCCGCAGGCGCGCGAGCAGCGTGGCATCGCCTGCCGCGGCCGGCCGCTGCACCAGGTCGCCACGCCGCGATTTGCTGCGGATCGCACGGCCGGTGCTCGCCGTCTGCTCGCGCAGCAGGATCGGCGTCTCGCCCTTCAACACGCCGCGCGCGCTCTCCGTCAGCTTCAGCGCGCCATAGGCCTCGCTGTCCGGCGCGAGATGGCCCATCGCCACCAGCTGGCGCAGCGCCGCGCGCCATTGCTTCTCATTAAGTTCGCGCCCGACGCCGAACACTGACAATTGATCATGTCCGAACTGCTTGACGCGCTCGGTCGCGCGCCCCACCAGCACGTCGATCAAATGCATGGCGCCGAAGCGCTGCCCGGTGCGATAGGCACAGGACAGCAACTTTTGCGCGATCACTTTGCCGTCGCGCACCTGCGGCGGCGACAGGCAATTGTCGCAATTGCCACATTTCTCGTCCGCCGGGGTCTCGCCGAAATAGCTCAGGAGCAGCCGGCGCCGGCAGCCGGCGGTCTCGGCCAGCGCCACCAGCGCGTCGAGCTTGCGGATCGACACCCGCTTGAACGCCTCGGCGCCGGTGGACTCGTCGATCATCCGGCGCTGCTGCACGATGTCGGACAGGCCGTAGGCCATCCAGGCGGTCGACGGCTTGCCGTCGCGCCCGGCGCGTCCGGTTTCCTGGTAGTAGGCCTCGATGCTTTTCGGCAGATCGAGATGCGCCACGAAGCGCACGTCGGGCTTGTCGATGCCCATGCCGAAGGCGACGGTCGCGACGACGACGATGCCGTCCTCGTTGATGAAGCGGTCCTGGTTGCGCGAACGCACGCTCGCCTCGAGCCCGGCATGATAGGGGATCGCGGTGATGCCGGCCTCGGTCAGCGCCGCCGCGGTATCCTCGACCTTGGCGCGTGACAGGCAGTAGACGACGCCGGCGTCACCCGGGTGGCGCTCCTTGATGAAGGCCTTCAGCTGCGCCGGCCCGTTGTTCTTGTCGACGATCTCGTAGCGGATGTTCGGGCGGTCGAAGCTCGCGACGAATTGCGGTGCGTCGGTGAGGCCGAGCCGTTCGGCGATCTCCTTGCGCGTCAGCTCGTCGGCGGTCGCGGTCAGCGCGATGCGCGGCACCTCGGGGAAGCGTTCGGCAATGATCGACAGGCCGATATATTCCGGGCGGAAATCGTGCCCCCATTGCGACACGCAATGCGCCTCGTCGATCGCGAACAACGCGATGTCAGCGCGCTCCAGCAGCGCCAGGCAGCGCGGCGTCACCAGCCGCTCCGGCGCGACGTAAAGTAAATCGAGATCGCCGGCGATGAGCCGCCGCTCGACCTCGTCGGCCTCCTCGCGCGACAGCGTCGAGTTCAGCACCGCGGCATTGACGCCCGCCTCGGTCAGCCCGGCGACCTGGTCGCGCATCAAGGCAATCAGCGGCGAGACGACGATTCCGCAGCCTTTGCGCAGCAGCGCCGGCAGCTGATAGCACAGCGACTTGCCGCCGCCGGTCGGCATCAGCACCAGGCAATTGCCGCCCGCGGTGACATGCCGGACCACCTTCTCCTGCGCGCCGCGAAAGCCCGGCAGCCCGAACACCGAATGCAGCACGGCCAGCGCGCGATCGGCCGTATCGGTCGTGGCGTTGGGGGCTGAGGCCATGGGTGGAGAGAGCGTCCGCAGGTCGGGAGAACAGGGGCGTCAAGCCGCGCCGGTTCTCGTATTGTCCTCGTCTTTGCGCGTCACAGTCAATGCCGCTCCTCGTCCTGAGGAGCTTGGCGAAGCCAAGCGTCTCGAAGGACGAGGCCCGTGATCTCGACCCGGGCCTCATGGTTCGAGACGGCGCTTTGCGCCTCCTCACCATGAGGGTTGAGATCGGAGGCTGGCGATGCAGCCGCTTGCGGCAGGATCAGCCCAGCCGCTTCACGGCCGCGTCCACGGCGGCCTCGGCGGTGATGCCGAAATGCTTGTAGAGCTCCTTGTAGGGGCCGCTCTCGCCGAACGAATGCATGCCGATGAAGATGCCGTCCGAGCCGATCACGGCGTCCCAGCCCCAGCGCACCGCGGCCTCGATCGCGATCTTGACCGGTGCCTTGCCGATGATGGCGGCCTTCGCGTCCTCCGGCTGCTCCAGCAGCAGCTCCAGCGACGGCACCGAGACCACGCGCGCTGGAATGCCACGTTCGGCGAGCTGCTTCTGCGCGGCGACCGCGATCTCGACCTCGGAGCCGGTGGCGAACAGCGACACCTTGGCCTCGCCTTGGGCTGCGACCAGCTCATAGCCGCCATGGCTGCACGGATTGTCCGACGGGGCCGAGGTGCGCAGCTGCGGCAGGTTCTGCCGCGTCAGCGCCAGCACGGTTGGCCCGTTGGTGCGGTTCAGCGCCAGCTCCCAGCACTCGGCGGTCTCGACCGCATCGGCCGGGCGGAACACGCGCATGTTCGGGATCGCGCGCAACGCCGCCAGATGCTCCACCGGCTGATGCGTCGGGCCGTCCTCGCCGAGGCCGATCGAGTCGTGCGTCAGGACATAGACGACGCCGGCACCCATCAGCGCCGACAGCCGCATCGCGCCGCGGGCATAGTCGGAGAACACCAGGAAGGTGGCGCCGTTCGGCGCGAAGCCGCCATGCAGAAAGATGCCGTTCATGGCCGCGGCCATGCCGTGCTCGCGGATGCCGTAATGGATGAAGCGGCCCTTCGGCGTCTTGGCCGAGAACGAGGTGGCCGACTTCGCCTTGTTGTTGTTGGAGCCGGTGAGGTCGGCGGAGCCTGCGACGAATTCGAACGGCATCGCCGCGGCGATCACCTCGATCGCGGCCTCCGACGATTTGCGCGTCGCGATGTTGAGCGGGGTCTCCAGCAGCGCCTTCTTGTGGTCCTTCAGCGCTTTTGCGAGCGCCGCGGGACGCTCATGGCGCAACCGGCGCTCGAACTCGGCGCGCTTGCGCGGGCCCATCTCGGCGAGCCGCGTCTCCCATTCGGCGCGCGCAGGCGCGCCGCGGCGGCCGGCCTCGCGCCAGGCCGCCAGCACGTCGTCCGGCACCGAGAAAGGTTCCAGGGAGATGCCGAGCTTCTCCTTGGCGCCCTTCAATTCCTCCGGCCCGAGCGCCTCGCCATGCACCTTGGAGGTGCCGGCCTTGGTCGGGGCGCCATAGCCGATCGTGGTCTTGCAGGCGATCAGCGACGGCCTGGAGGATTTCTGCGCACGGGCAATCGCGGCGGCGATCGCCTCCGGATCATGGCCGTCGATCAGCTCGGCGGCCCAGCCGGCCGACTTGAAGCGCTTCACCTGGTCGACCGAGTCGGCGATCGACAGCGGGCCGTCGATCGAGATGCCGTTGTCGTCCCACAGCACGATCAGCTTGTTGAGCTTCCAGTGCCCGGCCATCGCGATCGCTTCCTGGGAGATGCCCTCCATCAGGTCGCCGTCGGAGGCCAGCACGTAAGTGTGATGGTCGACGATCTTCTTGCCATATTCAGCCTGCAGCATCTTCTCGGCCAGCGCCATGCCGACGGCGGTCGAGATGCCCTGGCCGAGCGGGCCGGTGGTGGTCTCGATGCCCTTGGTGCGGAAGTTTTCCGGATGGCCGGGGGTGAGCGAATCGACCTGGCGGAAACGCTTGATCTGGTCGAGCGTCATCTCCTCGTTGCCGGTGAGATACAGCAGCGCGTAGAGCAGCATCGAGCCGTGGCCGGCCGACAGCACGAAGCGGTCGCGGTCCGGCCAGGCGGGCGCTGCAGCATCATATTTCAGCACGCGGGTGAACAGCACGGTGGCGACATCGGCGGCGCCCATCGGCAGGCCGGGATGGCCCGATTTCGCCTTCTCGACGGCATCCATCGCGAGCGCGCGGATGGCGTTGGCCATGCGGGAATGATCGACCTGCGTCATGCTGGAATCCGTCCAAACGTGAAGTGCTGATGACAAGAGAGCCGCCGGTATCGCTGGCGGGCCCGGAATTTGCGGGCTGATTAGCACCTCGGTTCCGGGAATCAAAGGCAATGCAACGTCCCGGGCCGCCCAAAAGTTGCTTAGTAGTGCATAGTTTCGGCCGAGCGTTGCGCTTGGCTCGTCCAGCACGTAAGATTTTGCCCGTAAACGCTTGCCGGACAGCGGCTTTTGTCGCTATCCCGGCGATGGAAGGGCCTCGCATCCGCCTCATGAACGATCACCCTGCCAATCTTGCCGGTCAGGTGGAACCCGGCGCCGCCGATCTTGAGGCGGCGACGCGGCGCCTGATGACCGCGCTCGACGCGCTGGAGAGCGCGGTCGAGCGGCGGCGGGAGGCTGATCGGGACGAGGACGAGCTGGCGACGCGGATCCAGGCGCTCGGCGCCGATCGCTCCCGCCTCGCGGATGAACTCGACGGCTCGCTGATGAAAACGCGCCGGCTCGAGCGCACCAATCGCGAGATCGCCGAGCGCCTCGATAGCGCGATCGGCACCATTCGCGCGGTGCTCAATGGCGGCGACGCGCAGGACACGGCGCATCATGATGAGGATGACGAATGAGCCACATCAACGTCACCATCAACGGCCGCCAATATCGCATGGCCTGCGAGGAGGGCCAGGAGCTCAGGCTGCTGAAGCTCGCCGAGAGCCTCGAATCCCGCATCACCAATCTGCGCGGCAAGTTCGGCGAGATCGGTGACGCCAGGCTCACCGTGATGGCGGCGCTCACGGTGTGCGACGAACTGATCGACGCCAATCAGCGCGTGCAGATGCTGGAGCAGGAGCTCGAAGGCCTGCGCAATGTGCGCAACCAGTCCGCCGACCGCGCCCGCGCGACGCAGGTTGCCGTGGCCAAGGCGCTGAACGCCGCCGCCGAGCGCATCGAGCGCACCACGCAGGTGCTGAACCGCACGATCGGCGGTGGCGTGGCGATCGGGTAGGTTGCTACGACATACAACTGATCAGTTTGTCCAATCATCATTGACTTGCTCCGTCATTGCGAGCGCAGCGAAGCAATCCAGGGCCGAGCAAAGGCTCAGCATTGTTTCGCAGCACTCGCCATCAATGACAGAGCCAGATCCATCAGTGGCAGGATGGAATGTACGCTCGCGCCGTGGCCTCACAATTGCAGCTCGATCGCCGCCTTGTCGATGACCGACCACACCTCGGCGATCCTGCCCTCGCGGAATGCGTAGAACACGTGCTCGGCGAAGACGACGCGCCGGCCGTTGACGGGGAGGCCGAGAAACGTGCCGCGCGGCCGGCAATCGAAGCTCAGGATGCTCGCGACATGTGGCGGGTCTGATAGCAACAGGCGGATGTCGAAGCGAAGGTCTGGAATTTCGGCGAAATTGCCCATCAGCATGTCGTGATAGCCTGCGAGCCCGATCTGCCGCCCGTTGTGGACGACATGCTCGTGCACGAAATTGCCGAGCTGCGGCCAGTCCTGCGCGTTCAGGCACGCGATGTAGGCGCGATAGCGCGCGCCGAGTTCGGTTGCGGTCATGGCGCTAAGCTCTGTTCGAAACGTGAGTTAGCCAACATCTCGCAACCGCAACGGTTCCGGCGATGCGATCAGAGGCCCTCGATGATCGTTGCGATGGTTTGCAACGGGAATGCCGCCGCCACGGCGCCGATGACGAGGCCGACGGCCCCCAGCACAACGGCGCCGATCCAGCCGCCGGAGTGAAGACCTAAGGCGGCACCGACGAATGTGCCGGCCGCGATCGCGCAGACAGCCCAGATCGCGTGAAGGATGTGCCCGATCGTTCTCAGCATGCGTGATCCCGCGCGGCAGCGATCTCATCCGTCCTCGATGATTCGTCAGGTCGCGCGGCCATTGTGCAGCAGCGAAGCTGATCACATCGCCGCGATACGATCGTGTTGCAAACGCTTGTCGATCTCCGCGAGCTGACTTACTGCTTGCGTCAGCGGACCTGTCGAGTCCCGCAAGCATAAGCGGGGTCACCCGCATCAGGGAGGTTTCATGAAGACGCGGATCAAGGCGGCTGCGGCCATTGCCTTCACCATGATCGTCACGCCGCTCGCTGCCGCACCTCTGCCCGAAGCCAAGCCCGACGAGGTCGGCTTCTCGCAATCCGGCCTGGACCGCATGGACGCTTTCTTCGCCCGCGAGATCGCCGCCAAGCGCGTGCCCGGCGCCGTGGTGGCGATCGCGCGCGATGGCAAGCTGGTGCACTACAAGGCCTATGGCCAGCTCGATCCGGTCAAGGGCACGCCGATGCCGCTGGATGCGATCTTTGCCCTGGCCTCGATGACAAAGCCGATGGCGGCGGTCGGCGCGCTCACTTTGATGGAGCAGGGCCGGCTGCCGCTGCAGGCGAAGCTCGCCGATTATTATCCGGCGTTCGCGGACATGAAGGTCGGCGTGGTGCAGGAGGGCGGAGCGCTGCAGTTCGAGCCGCAGCGGCGCCCGATCCTGATCCATGATCTCTATCGCCACACTTCGGGCCTGATGTATGGCGGCCGGCCAGACAGCGCGAGCCCGGTGGCGCGGCTCTATCCGGACGGCATCGCGCCGGCGATCGAGGGCGACACCCAGGCCTTCATCGAGCGCCTCACCAAGCTGCCGCTGGCGCATCAGCCGGGCACGCAGTTCGAATATGGCTTCTCCATCGACGTGCTCGGCGCCGTCGTCGAGAAGGTCTCAGAGCAGCGGCTCGGCGACTATCTCTCCAACAATCTATGGAAGCCGCTCGGCATGGTCGATGCCACCTTCGCGCCGACCGAGGCGCAGCGGCCGCGGCTGGCGCGGCCGTTCCCGAACGATCCGCTCACCGGCAAGCCGCAGGCGATCAAGCTCCTGGACACGCCGACCAGGTCGGATTGCGGCGGCGCCTGTTCGTTTGCGACCATCGGCGACTACATCCGCTTCGGCCAGATGCTGCTCAATGGCGGCGAGCTCGACGATGTGCGCATCCTGAGCCCGAAGACAGTGCATCACATGACCTCCAACCATCTGGGACCGGAGATCAAGAACACCGTCGCCAATGTCGAGCCGCATCGCGCCGGCTTCGGCTTCGGCCTCAGCGTCGCCGTGCGCGTGAGCGAGGGCCTTTCTGCTGTCCCCGGCAATCCCGGCGAGTTCAGCTGGAACGGCGCCTTCGGCACGCAGTTCTTCTGCGATCCCAAGGAGCGCCTCGTTGTGGTGGTCGGCACGGCGGCGCCCGGGGACTTGCGCAAATATTATCGCGAGCAGGTGCAGGACATCGTCTATGGCGCGATGGTAAGGTAGCGCATGCTCACCGTTCATCATCTCGGAAAATCCCAATCCGAACGCATCGTCTGGCTCTGCGAGGAGCTGGAGATCCCCTACGATCTGAAATGTTACGCGCGCGACGCCAAGACCATCCTGGCGCCCGCGGAGTACAAGGCGCTGCATGCCATCGGCGCCGCGCCCGTCATCACCGACGGCGAGCTGCAACTCGCCGAGTCCGGGGCGATCGTCGAGTACATCACCGCGAAATACGCCCAGGGGCGCTTGCGGCCCGGTCCCGACGATCCCGGCTTTGCCCCGTTCCTGTATTGGTTTCACTTCGCCAACGGCACGCTGCAGGCGGCGATGGGGCGGCTGATGATCCTGAACCGGCTCAATCTGCCCGAGGACAATCCCATGCTGCTGGCGATGCGCGGGCGCGTCGATCGCGCCTTCGCCGCCGTCGAGGCGCGCTGCGGCGAGACGGATTATCTGGCCGGCAACGCGCTGACCACCGCCGACATCATGACCGTGTTCTCGCTGACCACGATGCGCTACTTCCTGCCCTACGACCTCGCGCCGTTCCCCAACATCCGCGGCTATCTGGCGCGGATCGGCGCGCGCCCCGCTTATCAGCGGGCCATGGCCAAGGGCGATCCGGGCATGGAGCTGTTGTTGAGCTGAGAAAAGTTGTTTGACGATCGCTCGTGCGGCAGGCGCGGTGCACCTCGCCCCGCTTGCGGGAAGAGGTCGGATTGCATCGCCAGATGCAATCCGGGTGAGGGGGGACAGGTCTCACCGCATGCACTTCCCGTGCGGCTGCCCCTCACCCCAACCCTCTCCCCGTAAGAACGGGGAGAGGGAGCTGACCGTCTCTGCCGTGATAGCTCGCTTTTCAGTTTCCACCTATCTGCTCGCATCGCTGCGATAAGCGATTGAGCGCCAGCTGGCATCGGATCACGTCGATCCCTCACTTCTGACGTTTGCGGCTCCAGTCCAGGAACGAGCGATACAGCTCCTCCTTCTCGGCCTTCGTCGTCGGCGCCTTGGCCTGCGAGGCCAGGAACGCCTCGAAGCGCTCCTGTTGCGACAGGCTGCCGGTTGCGGCCGGCGGCAGGCCGACATCGGCTTCCTTCCTCATGCGCTCCAGCACCGTCTCGACGTAGGGATAGCGTTGCCAGCCCGGCACCTGGGCGTCGAGATTGAGATCCTTCCAGCCCGGATGAAACGGCGGCTGCTGCAGGCGGGCGAGGTTGGTGAACAGCGTCTCGACGAAACGGTTGACGCGGTCGGCGCGGTCGCTGCCGGGCTTCCAATTGTAGACGGCGAGCACCGAAGGGACCGCGATCGTCTCGATCGAGGTATCTGGCGCGAGCAGCGCCGGATAGGTCTCGGCCTTGATCGCCGTGGGATAATAGAAGTCCGAGAACTGGCTGGTGTAGGGGATCGGCACGAAGTGAAAGCCCGGGTCGGCCGCCTTCATGCTGCTGAACACCTCGCCCGGCTTCGAGGCGACATAGACCATCGCCGCAATCTCGCCCTTGTGCAGCTTCTCCAGCGCGACCGGTCCGCCAACCGCGACCGGCTCGATGTCGATGCCAAGTCGCCGGAAGATCAGCGGGCCGGTATGCGCCGCGGCGACGCCGGCCGTGCCGACCGCAATCTTCTGGCCTCTGAGATCCTGCAGCGACTTGAACTCATTGCGTGCATAGATATGCACATCGGAGATGAAGAATCGCAGCACATAGCGGATGCGGTCGTTGATGTTGGCGAGCCCGGCCTGCCTCACATAAAAGTCGAACGCATCGGCATAGGTGATCGCGACGTCGACGCCGCGCAGATAGAGCAGGTCGGCGATGTTCGACGTCGTGCCGCGCGTCACCATCGGAATCAGGCGCATATTGTCGCCGTCATCCATCGTCCGCGCCATCTCGCTGGCGAAGCGCACGAAGCCGCCATCGGGCAGGCCCGCGGCGAGGCCGACGGTCCATTGGTTCATGCGCGTCTTGGTCGCGGTTTCGTCCGCTGCGCTGCGTGGCTCGGGCACACGCGCCTGCGCGGCCCGAGGCTCGACAGCCCGTCGTTCCGCCGTGCGGGCGGGCTTGAGGGAGAGCGGCGTCGCAGGCTGATCCCTGATGAGATCCTGAGCCAGCGCCACGGGCCCGGCAGTGAACAAGACAGCAGAGGTCAGCGCCAGCGCGATCAGCGCTGGACCAGCGGGCGTTCGACGCATGATGATCATCCCCGATCGCGTCTGCCCGCGTGTCCCCGTGAGCAGACTGATATGGCCGCTTCAATCTAAGGTCGTGTGAACGTGTGATATAAACCTGGCGGATTTGCGGCGACAGCTACCTAGGGTTTTAGGTAGCTCCAGCCGCTCTCTTGAAGTTCCATCAGCCTCACAGCGCCCGAGGGCACGAGGCTGGCTTCGGCGACGATCGCGATCGGGTGACCTTCGCGCTTCTCCATGCCGCGCTTGGTGATGTTGCAGGCGGAGAACTTGATCTTGGCGGGAAAGCTGAGCTCGGCGATCTGCTTGAGCCGGTCCTTCACCGGCGACGTGTCCTCGCGCAGCATGTTGAGCCCGGGCCCGTAGGTGACGAGCTCGATCTCGACCTCCTCGCCCTTCTCCTTGAAGGTCTCCATGATGTTGCTGGCGTTGTTGAGGGCCAGATTCATGATCGCCGGATCGTTCTGATCGACCTGGATCGCGACACGGTGAATCTTGACCTCGGCGCTGAGGCTCGCGCCCGCCGATGCGATCAACAGCGCGCAGGCCGCTGTGACTGTCCTGAGATCGAAGCGCATGCCAGTCTCCAATGGACGCTACAGATATGTACGCTACTGGGCATTGGTGGTCATGATCCGGCACAACCACTGCTGCAATCGTTGAGCCTCAATCATGGCGACACTATGCGCGGCTTGTGCCGCGCTGCCTCGCTGGCAGCCTCGCGGGACAGCGGAATGTATGGCGGCCTCGCGTCGTCGCGATACCGGCCTTCTCGCACGGCCCCTTTGCACAACGGGCAATCCGCGTCGGCTCTGCCGTGATCGGCCCGACCGTCGCAAACCCACAACTGTCATTGTCCGCGAAAGCGGGCGATCCAGTACGCCGCGGCCTCTCGGCTCCGTCACCGCGGCCTCGGAGTATTGGGGCGCCCGGTCACGTCTTCGCCTTCGACGCGGCCGCCATGAGCCCCCGGGGCGCGCCGAAGCTTGAGCGAAGGCTGCAACCCGGGCCACGACAGCGAGTTGCAGGCCTAGTCTCGCCTTATCACGTCCACCGCTGGCAAAATCACCCCGCGATGGTTACATTGGCTCGGCGAGGCTGCGACGCGCGTCCGGAACCAACATATCCCCGGGGCCTTATCGATCCTTTAGGGAACTGTCCCTGGCCAGGTCCGTGGACCTGGACATATGGTGCCCACCTACTTTCGTAGGGAACTCCGGGATCGAGCGTTTCAACGGCGATTGCGGCTTCGCGCTTCACTCTCTTCCCTCATCTCTCTGCCCTCATTTCTCTGTTCTCCGTCCCCATCGGTTGCCGGTCCCCAGCGTTTCTGAGAACGTTCGATCGCCCGCCGTCCGCGGGCCTCCCCGGAGGTCACGTCGCATGCCGATGAAGGCCGCACAGCAGTCCAAGCAGCAGTTGCGAGCCAACGCGCTTGCCGCGCGCGATGCGCTGAGCGAGGATGCCCGCAAGGCGGCCGCAGCGACGATTGCCGCCCGCGGCCTGCCGTTCGCGCTGCAGCCGGGCGCCGTCGTCGCCGGCTATGTCGCGATTCGCAGCGAGCTCGATCCGGCCCCCCTGATGCTGAGACTTGCCGCCGCCGGGGCCCGGCTGGCGCTGCCGGCGATCACCGCGCGGGGCCACGCGCTGACCTTCCGGGCCTTCGCGCCGGACGATCGGCTGGTGATGGGGTCGCTTGGCATCCCCGAACCGTCGCCGGCCGCCGCCGAGCTGATCCCGAACGTCATGCTGGTGCCGCTCGCGGCCTTCGACCGCGCCGGCCACCGCATCGGCTATGGCGGCGGCTACTACGACTACACCTTTTCGCACCTGCGGAAGGCGCATCATGTCATCGGCGTCGGTCTCGGTTTCGCCATCCAGGAAACCGCTGCGGTGCCGGCCCTGGCCCACGACGCCGCGCTGGATTATGTGCTAACCGAACGCGAGACCTTCGATTTCCGGAGCAAATGAATTGCGAATTCTGTTTGTCGGCGACGTGGTCGGCCGGGCCGGCCGCAGCGCCGTCTCTGACCACCTTCCAGGCCTGATCCGCGACTGGGCGCTCGATCTCGTCATCGTCAATGGCGAGAACGCGGCCGGCGGTTTCGGCATCACCGAGGCGATCTATCAGGAACTGGTCGATGCCGGAGCGGACGCGGTCACGCTCGGCAATCACTCCTGGGATCAGCGCGAGGCGCTGGTGTTCATCGAGCGGGCGCCGCGCCTGGTGCGTCCCGCGAACTATCCGCCGGGCACCCCCGGGCGCGGCGCCGCGCTGGTCGAGGCCAAGAACGGCGCGCGGGCGCTGGTGGTCAACGTGCTCGGCCGCGTGTTCATGACGCCATTCGACGATCCGTTCGCGGCGATCGGCCGCGAGCTCGGCGCTTGCCCGTTGCGCGAGGCGGCGGACGCGATCGTGGTCGACGTGCATTGCGAGGCGTCGAGCGAGAAGCAGGGGCTCGGCCATTTCTGCGACGGCCGCGCCAGTCTCGTGGTCGGTACCCACACCCATGTGCCGACCGCCGATCACCAGATCCTGCCCGGCGGCACCGCCTACATGACCGATGCCGGCATGACCGGCGATTACGACTCCATCATCGGCATGCAGAAGGACGAGCCGCTGCGCCGCTTCCAGTCCGGCATCCCGTCGGCGCGGTTCGAGCCGGCGATGGGCGAGGCCACCCTGAGCGGTGTGGCGGTCGAGACCGATGATGCGACCGGGCTGGCCGTCAAGATCGCGCCGTTGCGCATCGGCGGACGATTGTCCCCGGCCAGGCCTCCCTTCTGGGGCGCGTGAGGCACCGCGCCTAGCTGTGGCGGAAGCCCATCCGGAATGCGCCCCAATGACGGCCCTTGATGAAGATCGGCGCCGAAAGGTCCTTCATCAGCACGAATTGGCCGCCGCCCATGTCGCGCCGATAGGTCTGCAGCAGGAACGGCTTGTTGCTCGCCGCGGCGACCTTCTTCACGGCCCGATCCTCGAACAGGCGGCGATTGCGGCAATTGGCGTTGTTCCAGACCGGGTCGGGCCCCTGCGGCTTGCGGTAGTTCGGATTGTGGGTCGGCAGATAGCCGCCCCGCGCCCAGGCGACGCAGAACACGATGCGCGGGTCGGTGCTCTGCAGCGGATCCTGAATTGGCGGCAGAACGCGGTCGGTGAAGTCGACATAGCGCGTCATGAATTGCTTGGGATTGGTGCCCGGAATCTCGCGATAGTTCTCGTCCATCAGGTCGGCGAGCGAGATCTCGCCGCGATCGACGGCGGCCTCGAACACCGCGGAGATCTGCTTTGCGGTCTCGACGACGGCCTTGATCAGCGGCGCATCGGCGGTCTGCACGCCGCTCTCGGCGATCAGTCCGATCAGCGCCTCGGAACTGTCGAGCAGCTTGGCAATGCGGGCGTCGGCTTGCTTGAGCTCGATCGAGGACTGATCGACACCCTTGGCAAGCTCGTTGAGCTCGCTGATCACAGCGTCGCAATGCGCGAGGTTGGAGGTCGCGGCCTTGGCTACGCCGTCGATTTCCTGGCCGACGCTGGTGAAGCCGTCCTGGACGCGGACGATGATGCCGCCGATCTGCTGGGCGCCTTCGCCCGCGGTCTTGGCTCGCGAGGAGGCTTGGCCGCTCTCGCCGAGCAGGTTCTTCACCTGGGAATCGAGTCCCCGCAGCGTGTCGCCGATCTGCTGCGTGGCCTGGCGGGTCGCCTCGGCGAGCGATTTCACCTCGCTCGCGACCACAGCGAAGCCGCGGCCGGCGCTGCCGGCGCGCGCCGCCTCGATCGTGGCATTGAGGGCGAGCAGGTTGGTCTGCTTGGCGATCGCCTCGATCGCCACCGACACTTTGGCGACCTGCGACAGCGCATCGCCCACCGAACCGAGCCGCTGCTCGATGCGCTCGACCGAATCCACCAGCTCGGCGATGTGGCGCACCGCGGCATCGACGACGCTGCGCGATTGCGCGATATCGCCGACCGCCGCCGACGTGGCCGATTGCACCGCCTGCGAGGCGGTGGCGATGTCGTGATTGGCCGCCACCATCGTCTTGGCGGTCGTCTGCAGATGGCCGAACCGCTGCGACTGGTAGCTGAACCGGTTGGCGACCTCCTGCACATTGCCAGCGACATCGGCGAGCTCGACGCCGAGCCCGCCAATGCGGTCGGCGATTTCGTCGATGAGGCGTTCGGCGCCCCAGCGCGCATCGTGACTTTCCAGGATTGCGCGTTGCGCGACGGACATTTCCAGGCTCCCAGCATTATGCTTATTAAGAGGATTGTCGGCGGATCTCAGCTCGATTTACAGCTTGTAGGCAGTCCTAAAGCCACCCCAGTGCCGGCCGCGGACGCGGATCGGCACGTCGATTTCGCGCATCATGACGGTGTTGCCGTTGCCCATGTCGCGGGCATAGCTCTGGATCAGATAAGGTCGCTGGTTGCGGCCGGCGGCGAGGCCGGCCGCATCATTGAAGATTCGGCGGTTGCGGCTGTTGGCGGTGTTGAAGGCCACGTCCCCCGGCCGCTGCGGGTGCGAATAGATCCTGTTGTGCACCGGAAGGTAGCCGTTGCGGTCGATCGCGACACAGAATGCCATCCGCGCATCCTTGGCCAGGAAGGCCTCCTGGAACGGCGGCAAAGCGCGGTCGGCCCAGTCGAGAATGCGGCTGCGGTGCTGCTGTGGATTGGTGCCGGCGATTTCGACATAGTTCGTATCGAACATGTCCTCGAGGGTGATTTCGCCGTTCTTGACTGCGTTCTCGAAAATCCGGTTCAGCTCGGTGCCGGCCTCCATCGCACGGGCAACGAATTCGTTGTTCTCCTCGTGCAGCGCCCAGAGCTTGTCCTCGATCTTCTCGCGCAGCTCGGCGTTCGGCGCATCGAACCGCGCCTGGGCGCCAGCCTTGACCTGCTCGGTCACGCGCAGCCGGCAGGGGCCGACATCCTCCAGCACGGCGTCGAAACGCTCGTTCACCGGCAGGCGGCTCGCCTCAGGTCCGGTGATCAGCATGCCATCGTTGGAGATCTCATAGACAGGGACGCTGAGACTGCGCGCGCCGGATTTGATCTCGAGGCTGAGATGGCAGGGCAGGCGCTCATTGCCGCTGCGGGCAACGCGATTGCCCTGGCGCAGCAGCACCGCGCAGCGCGCCTTCAGCTTCTGCGCGTGCATCTTCACCGCGCGGCCGGCGCTGGTGACGCTTTCGCCATAGCTCTCCGCCTGCTTGGTGGCGGTGCCGATGTCGGCGGCACTGTCCACGACCGAGGCGATGAATTGCGACGCCTGCGCCGCATTGCCGGACATCTCGCCGGTGGTCTGGTTCTGCTCGGCCACCGCGCCGTTGACATTGGTGAACACCGGGCGGATCGCATCGATCGCCTGCGCGATGCGGTGCACGGCGTCGGCGGAGCCGGCGGCGTCTTTCTGCAGCGCCTCGATCTTGCGGGTAATCTCCTCGGTCGCATTCTGGGTCTGGATGGCCAGCGCCTTGACCTCGGTCGCGACCACCGCAAAGCCGCGGCCGGCGTCGCCGGCCCGCGCGGCCTCGATGGTCGAGTTGAGGGCGAGCAGGGTGGTCTGGCGGGCGATCTGGGAGATCAGGTTGACGACATTGCCGATCGCGGCCGAGGATTCGCGCAGCCGGTCGACATTGGCGCGTGCCTCGCTCGCGGCAGCGCTGGCCTGGTCGGCGAGTTGGCCTGCATCCTGGACCTGTGCGCGGATGCCATGCGCCGACTGGGTCACCTTCTCGGCCGCCTGGGCAAAGGTCGCGGCCGTCCCCTGGGCGGCGCTGCTGCGGCCGGTCAGGGCGTCCGCGCGCTGGCGGATGTCGGTCAGTGTCCCCGCGGTCGCCTCGGCACCGCTGGCGACGGCGTTCGCGGCGCGTTCCAGCTGACGGATCATCCCGCCGAGTTCCAGCTCCAGCAGGTCGAGAATCGCGCTCGCCGAATCGCCGTCCGCTCCGGCCGGCGTCTCAACGACGGCGATCGGCTTCAGGGCGACCTCCGCCTTCGTCTCGGGCGCAGGGGCACGTCGTGCAAGAAAACCAAACGCCATGGGAAGGTACCCCGGT
The DNA here is from genome assembly GCF_013179005.1 of Bradyrhizobium denitrificans. Taxonomy (NCBI): domain Bacteria; kingdom Pseudomonadati; phylum Pseudomonadota; class Alphaproteobacteria; order Hyphomicrobiales; family Nitrobacteraceae; genus Bradyrhizobium; species Bradyrhizobium denitrificans. The sequence goes on from NZ_JABFDP010000006.1 coordinate 95,849, forward strand.
GCGCGTGAAAAGGTGCAGATAGGCTGATATCCTTGCACTTCGGCGTGAAGCGATGGTTAAATTCCGCCTTACGGTGCAAGGCCACCAGCTGCATGCCGTCGGTTGCACCGCCCCTTGAATCCGCTCCAAATCTTTGATTTTGACGAGTCATCGGCCTATAAGGCCGCGCTTCCCACTGACCTCAGACCCTTCCAAGAGACCTCGCATGGCCGGCCATTCCCAATTTAAAAACATCATGCATCGCAAGGGCCGGCAGGATGCGATGAAGTCCAAGCTGTTCGGCAAGCTGGCGCGCGAAATCACCGTCGCGGCCAAGCTCGGCACGCCCGATCCGGCGATGAACCCGCGTTTGCGGGCCGCCGTGGTCGCCGCCCGCGCCGAGAACATGCCCAAGGACAATATCGAGCGCGCGATCAAGAAGGCGCTCGGCGGCGAGGGTGAGAACTATGCCGAGATCCGCTACGAGGGCTACGGCCCTGGCGGTGTCGCCGTCATCGTCGAGGCGCTGACCGACAACCGCAACCGCGCGGCCTCCGACATCCGCTCCTACTTCACCAAATCGGGCGGCAATCTCGGCGAAACCGGCTCGGTCTCGTTCATGTTCGACCGCGTTGGCATCATCGAATTCGACCGCAGCGTCGCCTCCGACGATGCGGTGCTGGACGCGGCGATCGAGGCCGGCGCCGACGACGTGATCTCGGGCGAGGGCGGCCACGAGGTCTATGCGTCGCCGGACAGCTTCCATGAGGTCGCCAAGAACCTCGAAGCCAAGTTCGGCGAGCCGCGCAAGGCGGCGCTGACGTGGAAACCGCAGAACACAGTGTCGGTGGACGACGAGACCGGCGAGAAGCTGCTGAAGCTGATGGACCTTCTGAACGAGCACGACGACGTTCAGAACGTCTACGCCAATTTCGAGATCTCGGACGCGCTGATGGCGAAAATGGGCGGTTGACGGACGCTTAACCACGTCGCTGCCGCTGTTCCGTTTATGTTTCCATCGGTGTGGCGCGAGGCTATCTCTAACGCATGAAAGCCCAGCCGATTCGCGCCGCCGTCCGCATCATCGGGATCGATCCCGGCCTCCGCCGCACCGGCTGGGGCGTGATCGAGAGCGAGGGCAACCGGCTGATCTATGTCGGCTGTGGGTCGGTCGAGCCGCCCGACGACCTGCCGCTGGCGAACCGGTTGCTAGCGATCCACGAGGGGCTCTCAGCGGTGCTTGGCCGCTACACCCCGATGGAGGCCGCGGTCGAACAGACCTTCGTCAACAAGGACGGCGTCGCCACCCTCAAGCTTGGCCAGGCTCGCGGCATCGCCATGCTGGCGCCGGCGATGTTCGGAATTTCCGTCGCTGAATACGCCCCCAACCAGGTCAAGAAGACCGTCGTCGGCGCCGGACACGCCGACAAGGGCCAGATCGCGGTGATGCTGAAGATCCTGCTGCCCAAGGCCGAGCCGCCGTCGGCGGACGCCGCGGATGCGCTCGCCATCGCCATCACCCACGCCCATCACCGCCAGGGCCAGGCGCTGCGGATGAAGGTGGCCGGACTATGATCGGCAAGCTCAAGGGCCTGATCGATTCCTATGCCGAGGATTTCGTGATCCTCGACGTCGGCGGCGTCGGCTATCAGGTGCACTGCTCGGCGCGCACCTTGCAGGCCTTGCCGTCGCCGGGTGAAGCCGCCACATTGTCGATCGAGACCTATGTGCGCGAGGACCAGATCAAGCTGTTCGGTTTTCGCTCGGATGTCGAACGGGAATGGTTTCGCCTTTTGCAGACCGTGCAGGGCGTCGGCGCCAAGGTCGCTCTCGCCGTCCTCGGCACCCTGCCGCCGGCCGATCTCGCCAACGCCATTGCGTTGCGCGACAAGGCCGCGGTGGCGCGGACGCCGGGCGTTGGTCCCAAAGTCGCCGAGCGCATCGTGACCGAGCTGAAGGACAAGGCTCCGGCCTTTGCCGATGTCGATCCAGGCGTTATCAGGTTGTCCGGCGCAATCGAGGACTCCCGCGCGCCGCAACCGATCGCGGATGCGATCTCCGCGCTCATCAATCTCGGCTATGGCCAGCCGCAGGCGGCCGCGGCCATCGCCGCCGCCTCGCGGGCCGCCGGCGACAAGGCCGAGACCGCGCAACTCATCCGTCTCGGTCTCAAAGAGCTGGCGAAATAAGCTATCGTTGCCGCGCCGGGCGAGCAGAAGGGCAGATGTTTTCCTCATGGTGAGCAAGAAGGACAAGGAGCTGATCGAGGCCGCCGCAGCCGCGGTCAGGAGCCGCTACCGCAACGAATGGCAGGAGGTCGGCGCGGCCATGCGCACCCGCGACGGCCGTATCATCACCGGCGTCAACATCGACGCCTATCTCGGCCGCAATGCCGTCTGCGCCGAGGCCATCGCCATCGGCCGCGCCATCACCGAGCACGGTGATCATGGCATCGAGACCATCGTCGCGGTGCGCCATCCGAAGCCCGGCGAGCCCGGCGAGGTCGCGGTGGTCTCGCCCTGCGGCACCTGCCGCGAACTGATCCATGACTACGATGCCAAAGCGCGCGTGATCGTGCCATCGAACGGCGCCGGGCCTGAGGTCGTTACCATCGGCGAGCTGCTGCCCAACAAGTACAAGCGCGGCAGCAAATGAAGCCGCCCGCGCGCATGGTCAGCCCGGAGCGGCGCTCCGACGATGTCGGCGACACCGCGCTGCGTCCGCAGCAGCTCTCTGAGTTCGTCGGCCAGCAGCAGGCGCGCGCCAATTTGTCGATCTTCATCGAGGCGGCGCGCAAGCGCGGCGAGGCGCTCGACCATGTGCTGTTCGTCGGCCCTCCCGGTCTCGGCAAGACCACGCTGGCGCAGATCGTCGCGCGGGAGCTCGGCGTCGGTTTTCGTGCGACGTCGGGACCCGTGATCGCCAAGGCCGGCGATCTCGCGGCGCTGCTCACCAATCTCGAAGAGCGCGACGTGTTGTTCATCGACGAGATCCATCGCCTGAGCCCGGCGGTCGAGGAGGTGCTCTATCCGGCGATGGAGGATTTCCAGCTCGACCTCATCATCGGCGAAGGACCGGCGGCGCGCTCGGTCAAGATCGACCTGGCGAAGTTCACGCTGGTGGGCGCGACCACGCGCGCAGGCCTGCTGACCAATCCGCTGCGTGACCGTTTCGGCATCCCGATCCGGCTGAACTTCTACACGGTGGAGGAGCTCGAGGGCATCGTCACGCGCGGCGCCCGCGTGCTCGGGGTCGGCATGACCGCCGACGGCGCCAACGAGATCGCCCGTCGCGCCCGCGGCACGCCGCGCATCGCCGGCCGCCTGCTGCGCCGGGTCCGCGACTTCGCCTCGGCGGCGAACGCGGACGCGATCGATCGTGCGATTGCCGATCACGCGTTGAGCGCGCTGGAGGTCGACGCCGCCGGGCTCGATGCGATGGACCGGCGCTATCTCACGACCATCGCGCTGAACTACGGCGGCGGCCCGGTCGGCGTCGAGACCATGGCGGCGGCGCTGTCGGAGCCGCGCGACGCCATCGAGGACATCATCGAGCCCTATCTCATCCAGTGCGGCTATCTGCAGCGCACCCCGCGCGGCCGGCTCTTGACCTCACATGCGTTCCGTCATCTCGGCATGGCCGAGCCCAGCCGCGATGCCAGCCAGTTCGGCCTGTTCGGCAGCGAGGACGATGCTTAACGAAACTGCTGACAATCTGCACAGACACACCCGAAATCGGTTGCAATGAGCGGAGAAGAGGATTGCGTGCGAGGAGTTCGTCCATGCTGTCACGCCGTCGCTTTCTCTCATTCTCCGGTGGCCTCGCCGCCACGGGTTTTTCCACCGCCACCTATGGCGTGGGCATCGAGCCGCTTCGCCTCGGCGTCACCGATTATCATGTTCGTCCGCGCAATTGGCCTGTAGGCCTCGAGCTGAAGATCGCGGCGATCGCCGACATCCATGCCTGCGATCCCTGGATGTCGCTGGCGCATATCGAGACCATCGTGGCGCGGACCAACGCGTTGCGACCGGATCTGATCGTGCTGCTCGGCGACTATGTCGCCGGTCATCGTCATCACATCGGCCGTATCGACGCTGCGGCCTGGGCGCCGGTGCTGGGCGGCTTGAAGGCGCCGCTGGGGGTCCATGCCATTCTCGGCAATCACGATTATTGGGACGATCGAACCGTGCAACGCAACGGCCGCGGCGTTCCGGTCGCCCAGCAAGCGCTCGAGGCGGCCGGGATTCCCGTCTATGAGAACGAGGTCGTGCGGCTGACCAAGGACGGCCAGGCCTTCTGGCTGGCGGGCCTCGGCGATCAGCTGGCTTACGTGCCGGCGCGGCGATTCCGGTCCGTGCCGCGGATCGGTGTCGATGATCTCGCCGGCACGCTGCGCAAGGTCACGGATCGCGCGCCGGTCATCCTGATGGCTCACGAGCCTGACATCGCACTGCGGGTGCCGTCGCGCGTATCGTTGCAATTGTCCGGCCATACCCATGGTGGGCAGGTCCGCCTGCTCGGCTGGTCACCGGCGGTTCCTCCGCGCAATGGTGTCAACCTGGCTTACGGCCACATCCGCACGCAATGTGACGTCATCGTCTCCGGCGGGCTCGGCTGCAGCCTCATGCCGGTGCGAATCGGCATGCCCCCGGAAATCGTTCAGGTCACCGTCGGCGGGGAACCGCAGGAGGTCACGTCGTAGCTTGCGCTCGCGGTTGAACTGGGCGAAACGATCGCCATTTCGGGCGATCGAGGATTTCCAGTGACCCATCAACATCTCGACGGCGAGATCCGCGACGGGCGCCACCATATGCAGGTGCGTGTCTATTACGAGGACACGGATTTTTCGGGGATCGTTTATCACGCCAACTATCTCCGCTTCATGGAGCGCGGCCGCACCAATCATCTGCGGCTGATGGGGGCCGAGCAGCACGCGCTGTTCGCCGAGGCCGCCAGCGAGGCGCCCGGCTTCGCCTTCGTCGTGCGCTCGATGACGCTCGATTTCCTGCGGCCGGCCCGCATGGACGACGTGCTCGACGTCGTCACCTGGCCGATCGCGGTCAAAGGCGCCTCGATCACGCTGGCGCAGGAGGTGCGGCGCGGAGAGGAGGTGCTCGTCAAGGCCGATGTCCGCGTCGCCTTCATCAGCGGCGGCAAGGCGCAGCCGATCCCAAGGGCGCTGCGCGACCTGATGAAGGCGGACCTTGCTTAGAGCATGCTTCGGGAAGATGGAAACCTGCCTTCCGAAGCGATGATGCTGATCCGGGAGATACGATCATGATGCGCTGCTGCGGAAACGCCTCATGATCTAGCCGGTTGAGCCTTGCGCTGCAGGCGAGGCGTCCTGCGGCTTGCTCACCATGTCTCCCTCGCGGCGGAGCTGCCCCGCCTCCAGAAGCTCGCGCAGGCTGCCCTGAACCGCGTCGCGCAGCTGGGCGCTGGTCGAGCCGAAGCCGAACAGCCGGGCCACGGCCTGGACCAACTGGTCGTCCTCGGCGCCGTAGTTCTGCTGCACGACCTGGATGATCGCCGCCTTGATCTCGTCCGGCGGCAGCATCTCGGGCTTACGCATCGACTGCGATTGCACATGCTCGCGGTTTCGCACGACGACGGCCTGGCCGGGCACGGCGTAGAACGGACCTCCGGTGATCTGCCCGTTGGCAACTGCCGCGTTCAAGGCTGCTCTCACCGCATCGCGGATGCGATTGCCCGCGCGGGCGAGGCCCCAGGCCGATCTGATCCGGACGATGATTTCCGATTCGTGCACCGGCCCTTCGACGGCGACAATCTCGGCGACGTGGCGCGTCATATCCTTCAGCGAGGTCTCGTGCGGCTCGACCTCCCTGCGCACCCGAAGCTTCGCCTCCTCATACGCGACCACAGCCGGCGTCTGTGCGACCATCGGAGCAACGCGGTCCTCGGCCTGTTCCGGTGGAGGCGCCTCGATGCCTGACGGAGGGACCGGCTGCGCCGCGACCGTGCCTTCGTCGATCTCCCGCCAATGCGCCTTCGCCGCCTCGATCGCACGCACGACCTTCTCGGTTTCCTCCTTGGGCCGGAGAAACCAGTCCGTCGACCAGATACGGTGCAGGACCCAGCCATGCGCCTCCAGCACGTTCTGTCTCAAGCGATCGCGGTCGCGCGCCGAGCGGGACGCATGATATTGCGCACCGTCGCACTCGATGCCGAGCAGGAAACGGCCGGGCTTGTCAGGATCGACGATCGCGAGATCGACGAAGAACCCGGCCGTGCCGATCTGTGTCTTCACGTCATGCCCGAGCGCCCGCAGCCTGGCGGCGACCTGCTCCTCGAACACCGAATCCGGATCGCGGCCGGTCTCCTGTGCGATATCGAGCTGCCCGGTTTGGGCGAAGGTCAGGAACGTCTTCAGCGCGGCAATGCCGCGGCCCTTGGCGCGCGACAGATCGATGTCGTCGCCGGTGATCGAGGAGAACACCTCGCAGCGCAGCTTGGCGCGCGAGATCAGCACGTTCAGCCGCCGTTCGCCGCCATCCGAATTCAGCGGGCCGAAGCTCATCGACACGAAGCCTTCCTTCGTCCTACCGTAGCCCATCGAGATGAAGATGACGTCGCGCTCATCGCCCTGGATGTTCTCGAGGTTCTTCACGAAAAACGGCTCGCTCGTGCCGGGCGCGAAGAAGTCTTCCGTCTCCGGGCTCTCCTTGCGGAGCATCTCGAGCTGGTCCTGAATGGCCTGGCGCTGTGCCACGGAGAAGGTCGCGACGCCGAGGCTTCTCTGCGGCGTTTCCCGCGCGTGGCGCATGACGGCTTCGGCCACAACCCTTGCCTCCTTGGGATTGGTGCGGCTGCTGCCGCGCTCGTAATGCGCATCGGGATCATAGTTGAACTTCAGTCCCATGCCGGCGACGGCGTCATAGGGACTGGGCACGATGAACAGCCGGTTGTCGTAGAACTGCTTGTTGGAGACCGCGATCAGCGACTGATGCTTGCTGCGATAGTGCCAGTTCAGCATCCGATGCGACAGGCCCTTGGCCAGACAGAGATCGAGGATGCTCTCGGCGTCCTTCACCTGAAAGGTCGGCTGGTCCTCGTCATCGCCGTCGTCGTCATCATTGCCGGTCAACTTTGCGAAGAAGCGCGTCGGCGGCAGCTGTCGCTCGTCACCGACCACGACCATCTGCCGGCAGCGCGCGACGGCGCCGAGCGCATCGACCGGCTCGATTTGCGAGGCCTCGTCCACCACCAGCAGATCGAAGGCGATCGCACCGGGCTTCAGGAATTGCGCGACGGACAGCGGGCTCATCAGAAAGATCGGCTTGATCTGCTGAATGACGGGGCCGGCGCGCTCCAGCAGCTGCCGGATCGGAAGGTGGTTGCGTTTTTTTGCAATCTCACCATTCAGCACGCCAAGTGGACCGATGCCGCCGGCATTGCGCGGCAGCGCCGCCGCGTGCTCATAGGCAATCTGGTCGCGGGCCAGCTGCATGCGTTCGAGGTCGAGCTTGCGAAAGCCGTCGACGAGCCGGCTGTGCGACTCGCCGTCGAAACGCTTCAGCTCGGGATGCTCAGCGAAGATCACGCCGCGCATGGCATCGTAGTAGGATCTGTCAAAAGCCCGTTCCAGCTCCTCGCCCGGCAACGAGCCATCGAGCGCCCCATCGACCAGCGCCGCCAGCCCGTCCGTGCGCGCCCGGCGCACGCGATCCATGAAAGCGATCCAGCGGGTGAGGCGTTCGGTGGAGCCCTGCCACGTCGACAGGGTCTGGGACAGTTCGTCAAAGCGGATACGATCACTGGCGTCGAGCGGGATGCGGCCGGGCTCCAATTCCAGAAACTCGATCAGCTGCTGCAGGCCGGACCGCAGGCCGGCGAGATCGCTGTTGAATTGATCGATCGCCTGTCGTTCGTCGGCCGATAGCGTGAGCTGCGTCAACCGTTGGCGCGCGTCGTCGTTCGCGAGCGACCTCGGGAATGCGTTCCACCAGGCTGTGAGTTTCGAAAGCGCATCCCAATCCGACTGCTCCTTGTGCCAAGCGGTTCCAAACGCAGCGCTGCCGGCACTCTCGACCTGTTCGAAGGATCGGCGCGCGGCCTGCGCCGCCATCAGGCCGTCGATCAGCAGGAGGCGCTGATCGAGCGCTTTCGGCATCGGCACCTTCAAGTAGGAGCTCAGCAGCGCCATCTGCGCGCGATAATGCGTGCTGAGGAGGCGAAGCCAGGAGTTGCCTTTCTCCGCGATCACCTTGCGGCAATCGGCCATCGATGCATCCCAGGCGGATTCCACGAAGGCTGATTCGAACGCCGTCTTCAATTTGGCATAGCGCAGACCCTTGTCGACGAGATCGGCGACATCATGGGGCCGGCTCCAGATCGGATCGCGGAAAGCAGCCTTGTCGCACTCCGGCATCGCGGCCACGGCTTCTGCGCATGCCAGCACGCCTGCGGCATCCGCCAATGTGACCGCCGCAGGCAGATCGAGCAGCGAGCCGATGCGCGCCGCTGCCGTGGTGACACGGTTGAGAACCTTCGCAATGTCATCCAGCGACGTTCGCAGCTCTGCCATCTCGGCGGGGTCCAGCGCGTCGCGGTCGACGCCGCGCCAGGGGTGCAGATGAGGTGGCCCATCGGATGCAATCCGCCCGGCCAGCTCTGCGATCAGCTCGCGCCGCCGTTCCAGGTCCAAGGGAGTCCAGGAGGGCGCGCCCTGCAAGGGCAGCGCCGGCTGTGCGGAGGATTCTCCGCAGCGCAGGAGATGGCCGAGCAACCGGAACGGCGTCAGCCTGCTCGGCTGGTGCGGACGGTGCATCATCTCGGCGTGCTGATTCAGACTGTCGCGACTGTCGGTGAGACGCTGCACCAGCGTCGCCTCGCCGCGAGGTGCGGGCACCCGGGCCGTCTTGCAGCGCTTGAGTTCCTCCAGCAGAGCGCGCTTGTTCGCCTTGTTGGAGTGAAGCTCGAGGGCTAGGGAGCCGAGGCCAACTGCCTTCAACCGGCGGTGCACGACGTCCAACGCCGCCATCTTTTCGGCGACGAACAGAACCGTCTTCCCCTCGGCGGCGGCCGTGGCGATGATGTTGGTGATGGTCTGCGACTTGCCGGTTCCCGGCGGTCCCTTGACGACGAGGTCGCGCCCGCGCACGACCTCCTCGATCACCACCGCCTGCGATGAATCCGCGTCGACGACATGGTTCATCGCGACCGGCTGGATGACTGGATCGATCTTGCCATCGTCGGCCACGATCGGCTCGGATGCTTCGAAGCCGTTTTGGAGCAGCGCCGTGATCAGCGGGTGCCGATCCAGTGCGCCGTCCGCGGGCCAGGTCTCGGGATCGAGATCGCGATACATCAGGAACTTGGAGAACGAGAAGAAGCCGAGAACGATCGCGTCCGACTTGACCTCCCACGTCTTCTTGGTCGCGACCGTCTCCGCGATCCCGGCCAGATAGCTCGCGATATCGACATCGTCCTCGTCGCCAAAATCCTCGATCTTGAGCCCGAACTCCTCGTTGAGCTTGGCTTGTAGCGAGAGGTTGGGCGAGGGCGGCTCGGCGCGGGAGACGAGATGAAAGCGCTCGGCAGCGCTGCTGCGTTCCAGGCGCACCGGCAGCAGCACGAGCGGAGCAAGCCGTTCGACCTCGGATTTCTCATCCTCGAACCATTTGAGCAGTCCGAAGGCGAGGTAGAGGATGTTGACGCCCTGTTCCTCCTCCAACGTTCTGGCGTCGTACCAGATGTCGAGCAGCCGCTTCTGCAGCGCCTCGGACGACAACCGAGTCTGCAGCCGCGTTTCAGACGGCCGGGCCTGCGCGTCCGAACCGTCCCCGTTCTGTCGTGCCGCCGCCTCGGGCGCCGTGGTCGCGATGACGGGCGTCGCGGTCGCAGCCGCGCCCTCGGCCTCCGGTGGCGTCTCCGTCTTCGATGGCAGGAAGGTGAAGCGCTTGCCTTCCTTGAGGAGTTCGAACAGCGTCGCCGAGCGCGCGCCGGCGATCTCGATGGTCCGGATGTTCTTGGTCTTGAGCGGGATGTGCACGAGCCGATTGCGCGTGCCCAAATCGAGCAGCGCGCGCCGGTCCGCCAGCAATCTGTCGCGTACGGATGTTCCTGCCACGTGCAATCCTCCTGCGATTCGAGGATTGCAACCCGGCGTCTCCGCGGTCAAGCATTGGATACCGTGCCGACTCGGTCCGCCGCGCGGCTGTAGCGCTGCGCGACGAAGATGACACGCACCCGGCTATGCCGCCGCTCTGTGGCGCGCCAGTTCCGCCTTGTAGAGCTCGAACTCCTCGGCGATGGCGCGTGCGATCGCCGGTCGCTGGCGCAGACGCTCGTAGTAGGCCTTCACCGCTGGCCATTTGGCGAGCTCGATCGGCGGCGTTGCCATGGTCCAGTTGATCACCGTCACGAGATAGGCGTCCGCCACGCTGAAATGGTCGAGCAGATGATCTCGGTTGCGCAGATGGATCTCGAGATGATCAAGGCGCGACAGGTTCTTCTTCAGAACATGCATCTTCATGTCGTCGGGGGCGGTCTTGTCGAGAATCGGAATGAACAGGCCCTTGTGCAACTCGGTGCCGATGAAGCAGAGCCATTGATGCAGCCGGCTCCGATCCATGCCGGGACCGGTGCCGAGTTTCGCCTCGGGAAAGCGGTCGGCGACATATTGCAGAATGGCCGCGTTCTCGGTCAGCAGGTCGCCGTCATCGGTGCGCAGGGTCGGCACGAGGCCGAGCGGATTGACGTTACGAAAATCTGAGCCGTCGTTGAGGATGATTTTCGTCTTCGGATCGACCTCGAGGTAGTTTGCGTCTGCGCCCGCTTCATAGAGCGCGATGCGGGTGGCGAGCGAGCAGGCGAGCGGCGAGAAATACAAATCCATGGACGTCTCCCTGGGCTCCGGACCGGAGCGTTCATTGATTTTTATACTGTCTCGCATAATATATCGGCGGTCAAGGATTTATTGCGAAATGGTACAAAAAAGGAAGGGGCCGCCCCCTGAAGGCTCCGTCCCAGAACAAGCGGCCGCGCGACCCGAACCGAAACGGCGCGGGCGGCCGCGCGCCTATGAGCCGGATATCGCTCTGGGCAAGGCGCTCGATCTGTTCAGGACAACGGGCTTCGCCGCGACGTCGCTCGACGACCTCAGTGCCGCAACGGGCATGAATCGGCCGAGCCTCTATGGGGCGTTCGGCGACAAGCGCGAGCTCTACATCAAGAGCTATCAGCGCTATCGCGACAATGCCCGCGTCGCGATGGGTGACATCTTCCGCCATGACTGGCCGGTGCGGCGACAGCTGGAGCAGATCTTCGCCACCGCGCTGGACATCTATCTCTCCGGCGAGGAGGGACCGCGCGGCTGTTTCACGGTGATGACGGCGGGGTCGGAAGCGGTGGCTGATCCCGACATCCGCGCCATGGTGCAGAACGCGCTGACCGAGCTCGACAGAGCGTTCGCGCATTGCTTCCGCCGCGCCAAGGAGAAGGGCGAACTGCCTGAGGGCGCCGACCCTGTCGTGCTAGCGCAGCTCGCCTCGGCCACGATCCATTCGATCGCGGTCCGCGCCCGGGCGCGGGTGCCGCGCCCGGAGCTGGAGGCGATCGTCGCCGGCGCGATCGATTTGATGCTGGGCGGCAGATCGCGGGTCAGTAGCCCCTGACGCGATCGACCAGGTTGCGCAGCGCGCCGCCCGCCTCGAAGGACGCGATCTGCTCGGCGACGTAGCGCGAGATCGCGTCGGCGTCAGTGTCGGCCGCATTGTGCGGCGTCAGCACGACTTTCGGATGCGTCCAGAACGGACTGTCGGCGGGCAGCGGCTCCTGTCCAAACACGTCGAGCGAGACGGCACCGAGCGTGCCGTCGTCGAGGCAGGCGAGGATGTCGGCCTCGTTCTGCAGGCCGCCGCGGCCGGCATTGATCATGATCGGGGCGCCGAGCGGCGACGAGCGCCGCAGCTTGGCGAACATCTTGCGGTCGAGAATGCCGCGGGTATTTGCCGTCAGCGGCAGCAGCGACACGAGAATGTCGGTCCGCTCCAGGAACGCGTCGAGCTGCGCCCCGCCATGGAAGGTCTCGATGCCTGCAACCTGCTTTTCGCTGCGGCTCCAGCCAGCGACCTGGAAGCCGATGCGCCTGAGGACCTCGGCAGCATCGATCCCGAGCGTGCCCAGCCCGAGAATGCCGACGCCGATCGCGGCCGCCGGCCATTGATATTTCGGTGCCCAGCGCTTCACGCGCTGCGACTCGCGCAGGTAAAGCTCCTGACGATGATGCATCAGCACGTGCAGAACGACATATTCGGTCATGCGCGCAGTGAGATCGTCCACCGCGACGCGGACCAGCGGCACGCTCGGCAAGGTCTTGTCGGCCATCAGCGCATCGACGCCGGCGCCGAGATTGAAGATCACGCGCAGATTCGGAAAGCCGGCGAGCTCGCCGGGGACCGGCTTCCACACCGCGGCGTAGTGCACCTCGGCCGGGTCGAGGCCGGCATCGGGCAGCAGCACCACCGGACGGTCGCCGCAGACGTCGTCGAAACGTGTCTTCCAGCGCTGCGGCGACCAATTGTCGGTGCCGCCATGGATCAGGAGCGCCAACGCGCCTTTGCTCATCGGAAGGTCCTCGAAGCTTGAGTGATCTGCCCCACATACCAGATCGCGCGGGCAGGCCAATCTCCGAACGTCAACACGGAGACATCATCATGCGCAAATTGCTTCTCACCACCGCCTTCATTCTCGCCTCTGCCGCGGCCCAGGCCCAGACCATCGACGTCGGCGGGATTCTGTCGGCCAACGGCATCTCCCTCGGCAACGGCGGCGGCCAGCAGGGGGCCGCGCCGGGCATGACCCAGGGCGCCGGCAACCAGGCAGGCCAGGGCGCCGCAGGTCAAGGGCAGGGACAGGGCCAGTCGCAGCGGCAGGCGGGGCGTGCCAAGCAGCCGCGCGAAAGCGCGCAGGAGACACGCGCGCGCAACATTGCCGCCAAGTACGGCATATCCTGGTAGGCTGACTGTTCCTACCTGCGGAACACGTGAAAATTCTTCGCCGCTTTGTCGGTTGCAGGCATACTTCCCCGTCTTGAAGACGAAGGGAGAGCCTGCCGATGCTGTACGCGCTGCTTTGCTATCACGACGAGGATGTCGTTTGCGCCTGGAGCAAGGACCAGGATGCCGCGGTCATGGCCAAGCTCGCGGTCATCCAGGAGAAGCTCGCCAAGCAGGGACGGCTCGGGCCGGTGGCGCGGCTGTTGCCGACCACGGCGGCGACGACCCTACGCAAGGAGGACCCGCCGCTCGTGCTCGATGGTCCCTACGCCGAGACCAAGGAGCAGCTGCTCGGCTTCTACATCGTCGACTGCGCCAATCTCGACGAGGCGCTGGCGGTGGCGCGCGAGCTCGGCGAGGCCAATCCCGGCGGGTCGTATGAAATCCGTCCTGTTGGGACGTTCAGGCCGGGCGGAGCGCTGACATGACCGACGGGGCCTGGATTGATGCAACGCTGACATCAGCACGTCCCCAGGCCGTCGGCGCGCTGCTGCGCTATTTCCGTGACCTCGACGCCGCCGAGGAGGCGTTCCAGAACGCCTGCCTGCGCGCCCTGAAGAGCTGGCCGCAGAACGGACCGCCGCGCGATCCCGCGGCGTGGCTGATCATGGTCGGGCGCAATGCCGGGATCGACGATGTCCGGCGTGTCCGCCGCGAACAACCGCTGCCGGATGATGAGGCGATCTCCGATCTCGACGATGCCGAGAGCGCGCTCGCCGACCGGCTCGACGGCTCGCACTACCGCGACGACATCCTGCGGCTGCTGTTCATCTGCTGCCACAAGGAGCTGCCGGCAACGCAGCAGATCGCGCTGGCGCTGCGCGTGGTGTCCGGGCTGACGGTGAAGCAGATCGCCCGTGCCTTCCTGGTCAGCGAGGCCGCGATGGAGCAGCGCATCACCCGTGCCAAGGCGCGCGTCGCGCAAGCGGACGTGCCGTTCGAGACGCCGGGCGCGGTGGAGCGCGCAGAGCGGCTGGTGGCGGTCGCTGCCATGATCTACCTCATTTTCAACGAGGGCTATTCGGCCAGCGGCGAGGCCGCCGAGCTGCGCCAGCCGCTGTCCGAGGAGGCGATCCGGCTGGCGCGGCTGCTGCTGCGGCTGTTTCCGGGCGAGCCGGAGATCATGGGCCTCATGGCGCTGCTGCTGTTGCAGCATGCGCGTAGCGCCGCCCGCTTCGATGCCGAGGGCTTGCCGATCCTTCTGGAGGACCAGGACCGCACGCTGTGGAATCAGCCGATGATCGCCGAAGGCTTGGCGTTGATCGACAAGGCGATACGGCATCGCCGCAGTGGCCCCTACCAGATCCAGGCGGCGATCGCGGCCCTGCATGCGCGTGCCATCAGGCCGGAGGACACCGACTGGACGCAGATCGACCTGCTCTATGGCGCGCTGGAAGTGGTGCAGCCGTCGCCGGTCGTGACGCTCAATCGCGCCGTGGCGGTGTCGAAGGTGCGCGGCGCCCAGGCGGCGCTCGATCTGATCGCGCCACTCGAGACCCGACTTGCCAACTATTTTTACTTTTTCGGTGTGCGTGGCGCGCTGCTGATGCAGCTCGGACGCAATGACGAAGCGCGCACCGCCTTCGATCGCGCCATCGCGCTGGCGCACAGCTCGGCCGAGGCCGCTCATATCCGCATGCAGCTCGACCGTCTGATGCGTGACAGCGCCACGGCGCGTCCGGGGCGATGAGCCGCATCGGACATCGCCGGACGTCGGCTTGAGCATATATGCGCAACAATTCCGTCGGAGCTGTCGGCAGCGCGATGGTTCGATCGTCCTGGGAGCAGCATCACGGAAAGGAGCTCGAAATGTCGACGATCACCCTGGACCAGCCGGTCTCGCGTGCCGAATTGTGGGGCGGCCGCATCCTGAGCGGGCTGGTGATCCTGTTCCTGCTGTTCGATGGCGCGATCAAGCTCATCCCGCTTGATGTCGTCACCCAGACCATGGATCAGATGGGCTATGGCGGCAGCGACGCCATGGCCCGGGCGCTCGGGCTGATCACGCTGCTCTGCACATTGCTGTATGCGCTGCCCTCGACTTCGTTGTTGGGCGCGATCCTGCTCACCGGCTATCTCGGCGGCGCCATCGCCGCGCATGTCCGCATCGGCAGTCCGCTGTTCAGCCACGTGCTGTTCGGCCTCTATCTCGGGCTGATGGTGTGGGGAGGCCTGTGGCTGCGCGACCGCCGCCTGCGCGCGCTGCTGCCGCTGCGTTGACGCATCAGCTTTCCAACCAAGGAGGATGACATGATCTGTCCCTATCTCACCTTCAATGGCGACTGCGAGCAGGCCCTGAAGCATTATGGCCATGTGCTCGGCGCGAAGATCGACATGATGATGCGCTATGGCGAGGCTCCGCCGGAGATGCCGTCGGCGCCGGAGCACAAGGACAGGATCATGCACGTCCGCTTCTCGATATCTGGCGATGTCCTGATGGCGTCGGATTCGCCGCCCGACTATTATCAGGGCAAGCCGCAGGGCATCTCCGTCTCGTTGCAGATCGACGATGTCGCCGAGGCCGAGCGCAAGTTCAATGCGCTGATCGACGGCGGCACCGTCACCATGCCGTTCGGCAGGACGTTCTGGTCCAAGGGCTTCGGCATGGGTGTCGATCGCTTCGGCATTCCCTGGATGATCAACTGCCCGGCCGAGGGCTATTGACCGTCTCCCGAAATCAGCGGCAGGAGGCGTACATCGCCTTCAGCTCGCGCCCGCGCAGCATCAGGAGCCGCGACGTCAGGCCGCCGCGGCGCGCGATCCAGCCGCGCACCGGCGCCGGATAGGTCTGCAGCACCAGCTTTGAGGCCTCGGGCTCGGCATAAGTCCGCCCACGACGATCGACCGAGCGCGCCGCGTGGAAACCGAGCACGGCGCGCCGGGTCACGCAGATGCGGTCTTCGGGCACCAGGGACAGCACCAGCGTACAGGCCGACAGGCATGGGCCGTCGATCACCACGCGCTCGCCGGAGGCACGGACCTTCTCGAACAGGCTGAGAAACGGCCCGACCTCGCCGCCGGGCGAAGAGATGATGCGGATATCGGCGCGCGCCAGCATCGTGGCGATCCCCCACAGCACCACCGCGAGGAGCAAGGTCAGGATGATGCGCATCCGGCTCGGCATGGTCTCATGCGCTCCTGCGTCCTATGCGTTCCTGCGTTCACCGCGCAAGGTCGGCAGCCCGATTCCGGCCGCGTCGAAGCCGCCGTCGACCGCCAGCACCTGGCCCGTAATATAGCTCGATCGCTCCGAGCTCAGGAAGAAGATGGCTTCCGCCAGCTCCTCTTCAAGGCCGTAGCGGTTGAGCGGGATCGCGTCGTGATAGTCGGCGCGAATCTCCGGCGTATGAACGGCCTTCGCCATCGCGGTCTCCACCGGTCCGGGCGCGACCGCATTGACGCGGATGCCGGCGGAGGCGAGTTCCACCGCGAGCTGCTTGGTCAGATGCGCCAGGGCCGCTTTGCTGGTGCCGTAGGCGGAGCGCAGCGTGGACGCGCGCACGGCCGAGATCGAGGTGATGTTGACAATGGCCCCGCCATGCTCGCGCATCAGCGGCACCGCGGCCCGCGTGCAAAGAAACGGTCCGGTCAGATTGACGTCGAGGATTCGTTGCCAGTCGGTCTCGGTCGTCTCCATGATCGGGGCGAAGCGCGCGACGCCGGCATTGTTGACCAGCGCATCGAGGCGGCCGAACCGCCGGGTGATGCGCTCCAGCGCATCGGCCACCATGGCCGCGTCCGAGACATCGCAATGCAGCGCGAGCGTTCGATCCGGGCATCGGAGAGGATGTGGCGCTGTCGAGCAGCTGTTGCTCGATGTCGAGCAGGGCCACGCGCCAGCCCTCGTGGAGAAATCGCTTGGCGGTCGCAAGCCCGATGCCGCGCGCTGCCCCGGTGATCAAGGCGACCTTGTCGTTCGGCATCGCCGTTGGTGCTTCCGTCACGGTCGTCGGCTCCTTCGGCCGGTGGCCCGGCTCTTGGCTGTTGTGATTGCTAACACGCGCGGCGCGGACCGGCTGTGAAGGCCGTCACAATTGTGAGTGTGCTTTCAATTTGAATCGCTGCATAAGGCAGCCAAGTTCGCTGTCCTTGTCAAACAGCCAAGGGTAGTAGGAGGGGCATCGGCTCGCGTTCTCGCGGCGCGCAGGCGCCCGAGTCTTGCTCGATTGCTGTCCTCCTCTGATCAGAGGGAGCAGGGAAGGCCGGGAGCTCGCCGCTCCCATGGCCCCCGTGCGAACAAAATGCACCGGGCAGGAACCACAGGTTCGGCTCGGACATCCGGCGGCCTTCGCGGCGCGATGGGCTCACGGCTTATACGCGCTCTCCTCGGGGACCGGCTTGATTGCCCCCGTTTTTGCCACAATGCGTACGCGCATCGGACATGACATCAGCATCGGGATGCCAGGACCACACGATTTCGCCGTACGCGCCGCGTTGTTCGTCCACGTGTCCTTCATATGAGCATGATCTTGTCGGAAAGCTGTGGCGCAATGCGCGTCATCACCTCCGGTTCCGAATCATGCTCCACGCTGCAACATCGACGCGTCCACCGCGTCCCGCTCCCAACGTTCGTAACGATCGCGAAACGTCCCTCTCGATCGGGACCAGGAGGGGACGAGAAGAGCATTGTTTCTGAAAAGACGAAAGAAGAAAAAAATTTACGGAGCGGACTGGACAAGGATGAGCGACTTGAAAGTCTTCAGGAAAAAAGCGCTGTGGCGCAGCCGCTGCGAGACCGCGCCGCAGTGTCCCGGACCGTGTTTCCCCGGCCAACGCGATCGCGACACCGCCGGCTGATTTGCCCGTCGGGTCATGGTTTGGACGAATCCTGAGCGGGTAGCGTAGAGTATAAGAGTCTCGGTAGAATCGACATGGACCGTCAATTCCCCAACCATCGAATCACCATCGTGACCCGGAGCACGGAGCAGCAGGTGCTGTTGCGTGAGCCGGGCAGTCTTGCGCGCGCGCGTGGCGCGCTGTTGTGGTCGTGCGTGGTCCTTGGTCTGGCTGCGAGCAGCGGAGCTCGGGCAGATGATTCGGTCGCGGCCAAGCCCGCTCCGCTCGAGCAGGCCGTGCCGCCGCAATCCCCGACATCGACGTCCGAGCCAGAGACGGTTGGTCGGCCGGCAGAGGTGCAGACGACAGGTCCGAAGGTCGTGGTGCCGTCGACCGAGGCCGGGAAGCCGGCAACAGCCGAACGGAAGAGCGATGTGCGCAGCGCGGCGCGCGATGCCAAGGACACCAAGAACCTCTCCGTCCCGCAGCGGGTGCTGCCGGCCGAGGTCGCGCAGAAGATCGGTCGCAAGATCTGGCTCAACGAGGCCGGTGGCCGACGCGATGCAATCACCTCCTGGAATGCGGGCGAAGAATTCGCCTCGCTCGGGATCGGACATTTCATCTGGTACCCGGTCACCGCGAAGCCGCCCTATGAGGAAGGTTTCCCCGGGCTGGTCGCGTTTCTCCGCAAGGGCAAGACGCCGCTTCCGGCCTGGCTCGACAAGACGCCGATTCCGGCCTGCCCGTGGACGAGCCGGGCCGACTTCAAGCGGAATTTCAATTCGCCGCAGATGCGGCAATTGCGTCAGTTCCTCCTGGATACGATGGCGGAGCAGACGCAGTTCCTGGTGGCGCGTGCGCAGGGCGCGATGGACAAGATCCTCGCAAATACGCCCGACAGTGGCGAACGCGAACACATCGTCGCGCAATATTCCCGCGTCGTGCGCGCCTCGGAGGATCTCTATCCGCTGATCGACTACATCAACTTCAAGGGCGAGGGCACCAACCCGTCGGAGACCGCGGTCGACAAGGAAACCGGTCAGCGTCAGGGCTGGGGCCTTAAGCAGGTGCTGTTGAAGATGAATGGCACGACCACCGAGCCGAAAGCCGTGCTCGCCGAATATTCCGACGCCGTCCAGATCGTGCTGCAGCAGCGGGTCCGCAATCTCCCCTCCAACCGCATCTGGGAGGCGGGCTGGCTGCGTCGCGCCGAGACCTATCGTCGTCCGATCGCGCAGTTGGAGCAGGTGCCGGAACGCGCGCCGCGCAAATCATCGCGCTACAGGGCGGACAATACGCGGTTCTGACGCGCGGCCAGGTGGGTCGCGCGGCTCGGGACCGGCTTGCAGATCGAAGCCTCAGCTGCGGCGCGTCTCGGCCTGCTCGGCGAGCACCCTTTGATAGGCCGCCTGCAGTCGCTCACCGACGCTGGGGCCTGCCTTCTTGCGCCGCTTGATGCCGAGATGGATCTCGCGCAATTCGTCCATGAACTCGGCCCACATCTTGGGGCCGCCCTCCATCAGCAGCCTGGCGCGGATGCCGAGCTCCTCTGACACCGGCAGATATTTGTAACCCCAGCCTGCCATCTGCGCGAGGATCGGCAGCAGCTCGATGCCCTGCTCGGTCAGGGAATAGATGCCCTTCTGCTTGTGGCTCGGGTCGTCGTCGCGGCTGATGATTCCGGCGGCGAGCAGGGTCTTGAGCCGATCGGCCAGGATGTTGGAGGAGATGCCCTCCTCGGAGCCGCCGAGCAGCTCGCGATAGTGGCGGCGATTTCCGAACATCATGTCACGGATGATCAAGAGACTCCATTTGTCGCCCACGACCTCGAGCGTGAGGTTGATCGGGCAGCCGGAGCGCTGAAGGTCGGACATGGAAATCTCTGGGTGCGGTCGCCAATCAAAACTGCTTGCAATATTGCATCGGTCTCGGCATTCTCAAACTGCTTGCAAAATGAAAGCAGTTAGGGAGGTAAGTCCGTGGCCAGGCTGGTGATGTGGAACATGATGACGCTCGACGGCATGGTCGCGGGCGCGGAGGGCGACATTTCCTGGCACGAGGATGTCTGGGGCCCGGAGCTCGAGCAATTCTCCGAGGCGCAATTGAAGGATGCCGGAGGATTGCTGTTCGGTCGCGTGACCTACGATCTGATGGCGGGCTATTGGCCGTCGCAAAACGGCGCGATCGCCGAGTTCATGAACGCCATTCCGAAATATGTCGCCTCGCGCAAGCTGTCCGTTCTTGCATGGTCGAATGCGCATCTGCTGGGCGATCAGCCTGCCGCCGAGGTCGACAGGCTCAAGAGGGCGAGCGCCAAGGATCTGTTCCTGTTCGGCAGCGCGGATTTCGCCGCCACGCTCATGGCGCATGATCTGATCGACGAGTTCCGCATCGCGATCAATCCGCGCGTGCTCGGCGGTGGAGCACCGCTGTTCAAGCCGGGTCTGGCGATGAAGCTCCGGTTGATCGACAGCCGCCCGCTGTCCAGCGGCCTGGTGATCGTGCGCTATGTGCCTGCGCGGGACGCGTAGGCGCTGTCGGCGTCGCGCGAGCTCAGCCAAACGTCGCCTTCCTTGACCAGTCAGGAGCACCGATGTCTCTCACCCTCTACTATCATCCGCTGTCGTCGTTCTGCTGGAAGGTTCTGATCGCGCTGTATGAGAACGACATTTCGTTCACGCCAAGGCTGATCAATCTGGGCGACGCCGACGATCGTGCGGCGTTTCTGAAGCTGTGGCCGATCGGCAAATTTCCGGTGCTGCGCGACGAGCAAAGCCAGCGCACGATCCCCGAGTCGAGCATCATCATCGAATATCTCGATCAGCACTTTGCCGGAGTGATGCGCTTCATTCCCGCCGCGCCGGACCTGGCGCTGCGGACGAGGCTGCGCGATCGTTTTCTGGATCTCTATCTGCACATGCCGACGCAGACCATCGTATTTGACCGGTTGCGGCCGAGCGATACGCGCGATCCGCTTGGCGTCGCCGATGCGCGGGCGCGGCTGCGCACATCCTATGCGATGCTCGAAGCCGAGCTGCCGTCCGCGGGCTGGGCGATGGGCGAGAGCTTCACTCTGGCGGATTGCGCGGCCCTGCCGGCGTTGTTCTACGCCGAGAAAGTGGAACCCTTCGGTGACGCGCTGAAGACGGTGCCGGCCTATCTCGACCGGCTGAAGGCGCGGCCATCCGTCGCGCGCGTTGTCGCCGAGGCGGAGCCGTATTTCCACATGTTCCCGAACGAGCGTGAGCCGACCTCCGCACGAAATTAATTGCAGAGCCGTGTCGGAGGTCGCGGAGGCGAATCGTCTTTCTGGGGAAGGCAGGGCAATCCTGCCCGAGCTTCAGGGAGAGTGACCATGCGGTTCATGGTGATTGTGAAGGCGACGAGGGACACCGAAGCCGGGGTTCTGCCGACCACTGAGGAATTCGCTGCGATGGGCCGGTTCAACGCGGAACTGGTCAAGGCAGGCCTGATGGAGGTAGGCGAGGGTCTGCATCCGACCGCCAAGGGCGCGCGCATCGCGTTCTCGGATGGCAAGCCTCGCGTCATGCGCGGTCCGTTCGATTTCACCAGCGATCTCACGGCCGGCTTCTGGATGCTCAAGGCCGGCTCGCTCGACGAGGTGATCGAGCACATGGCGCGCGCGCCGTTCCCGAGCGGCGAGATCGAGATTCGGCAGGTCTATGCGGACGAGGATTTCGGCGAGACGTTCACGCCGGAGCTGCGCGAACGGGTCGCGCGCCTGCGTGCGCAGGCCGGCAACAGCTGAGCCTGGCAGCCTGGACCAAGAGAGGAGGAACGCGATGCGATTCATGATGCTGATGATTCCGCTCGGCTATGAGAGCGCGCCACCGGATGTGCAACTCGATCCCGAGCGGGTCGCTGCGATGATGCGCTACAATGAGGCTTTGAAGGAGGCCGGCGTGCTGATCACGCTGGAAGGCCTGCATCCGCCGTCGATGGGCGCGCGAGTGTCGTTCGCAGGTGGCCAGCCGATGGTCACCGACGGGCCGTTTGCCGAGGCCAAGGAGGTGCTCGGCGGCTTCTGGATGATCGAGGTCGCCTCGCGTGAGGAGGCGATCGCCTGGGCCAAACAATGCCCGGCCTCCGACAACGAGATCATCGAGATCCGCCAGGTCCAGGAGATGACCGACTTCTCCGACGAGGTGCAGCAGGCGGCGGCCGGCTTTGCCGAGTTGCCGCATGCCGGCCGTGCTTGATCATCATTTCACAACAGGAGGAAAGTGCGATGAGCGACAACAGCAACACCTATCTCGCCATGTTTCTCGGTAGTCGGACCAGCCCCGCGTGGCAGGCCTGGGAGGCGATGTCCGAGTCGGAGCGCCATGCGAAGGGCCAGCAAGGCATGGCCGCCTGGCACGCCTGGGTCGAGAAATACAGGGACGCTGTTGTCGCGATGGGCGGGCCGCTCGGCAAGACCAAGCGGGTCGACAAGGGCGGCGTCAACGACATCGCCAACGAGATGGGCGCATTCACGGTGGTGAGGGCTGCCTCGCACGAGGATGCGGCGAAGATGTTCGTGAACCACCCGCATTTTACCATCTTCCCCGGCGAGCGCGTCGAGATCATGCCGGTGCTGCCGATCCCGGGTGGTTAGGCCCCGCGCCTTTGCGAGCAGGCAGCGGTGGGTCCCGGTGCCCCCTTCCCCTGGAGGGGGAGGGTCGGCTCGAATCCGCGCAGCGGATTCGAGCCGGGGTGGGGTGACAGACTATCGGCATGCTCGATGCTGAGGTTCTACGGGTCACTCTCTGCAGCCGTCTACGCAACGCCATGCCGACCTCCCCCGGGGCTCACCCCACCCCGCTCGCCCGCTGCGCGGGAGATCCCCCCTCAAGGGGAAGGTGGACCTGCACCTTGGCTTGGGAGCGACCCTCTATTCCCAAAAGCCTCTGGCCTCTTTCGCACCGGCTCATGTAAAAGCCCTTCACATGAGCTGGCGCAAGGAAGAGCGCCGCGCCGAGCGCGGCTATCATCACGGCAACCTCAAGGAGGCGCTGCTGCAGGCGGCGCTCGACCTGATTGCGCAAAAGGGCGCCGCCGGCTTCACCTTCGCCGATGCCGCCCGCATGGCCGGCGTCAGCCCGGCCGCGCCATACCGTCACTTCCGCGACCGTGACGAACTGCTGTCCAGCATCGCCCAGCGCGGCTTCGAGCAGTTCGAAGCCCAACTCGCGGCGGCCTGGGACGATGGTCGCCCGGATACGGTCACCGCGTTCGAGCGGGTCGGCAAGGCCTATCTCGCCTTCGCCCGGACCGAGCCCGCATTCTACTCGGCGATGTTCGAATCCGGCGTGGCGGCGGACTCAACGGCCGGGCTGCTGGCGGCCGGCGAGCGTGCATTCGGCGTCATTCGCGCTGCCGCCGAGCGGCTCGCGGCGCTGGCGCCGCCAAATGTGCCGCGGCCGCCGGCGCTGATGATGGCGCTGCACATCTGGTCGATGTCGCATGGCGTCGCCTCGCTGTTTGCGCGCGGTGATGCGGCCCGGCGCAAGCTGCCGATGTCGCCGGAAGAGCTGCTGGAGGCCGAGGTGCTGATCTATCTGCGTGGGCTCGGCTTCACCACCGACCGCCGGCCGGCCTCCGCAGCCGAGCCGCCGCCGCTGCCGGACGACGACAAGCCGGCCGGGCCGTGGGGCCGGTCCAAATAAGGTTCAAAGGTCCGCCTAAAATTAATTCGAGCGCCGCGTCAGGCGGCCGCCTTGACAAAATCGCGGGTTGAGCTAGCTATGTAAATGTTATTTACATTCACACGGCATGGCGCCGCGAATGGAGAGGGAGATGGCCTACACCGCAGATGTCAATCGATGGCGCGGTTCGGAGGAGGAGCAGAGGTACCGGCCCCATATGCTGGAGTCGCCCTGGCATCCCGGCTGGATCGCCGTGACCGTGCTCGGCTTCATCATCTGGTGGCCGATCGGACTTGCCCTTCTCTTTTTCACACTCGGGAGCAGAAAGATGGCGTGCTGGAACGGCGGGGATCGCTGGCAGAACAAGATGGAGCGGATGCAGTGGAAGATGGACCGCATGCGCGACAAGATGGAGCGCCGCGGGTTCGGCTTCGGCTTTTCGCAGCCGGCCTCGAGCGGCAACCGTGCCTTCGATGAATACCGTATGGAGACGCTGCGCCGGCTGGAAGAGGAGCAGCAGGAGTTCCGCGACTTCCTGACGCGGCTGCGCCACGCCAAGGACAAGGAGGAGTTCGACGCCTTCATGGCCCAGCACAAGCCGCGTCCGACTCCGCCGAACGAGCAGCCGCCGCAGACCTGATCGGCTGATCCGCAGGGCCTTCAGCCCCAGCCCTGACCCAAAATCGGCTCAAGACGCCCGCCGCGGTTCCTGCCGGCGGGCGTTTTGCGTCTCCCGATACCTCTTGCTGCGGCAGGTCGCCGCTGGCCGATCGCGCCCCCGATTGGCCGGGGTCTGATCACAAAGGCTCTATCTGGCTGGCTGGGCTGGGCCTTTGACCTCCGCAATTCTCCGCGGTAACCCCGCCTTAACCCCGATGGGGGTTTGGTTAAGGGGCGCTTACGCGCGCCGAGAGCCCTTGTTTTGACACGTTGGCAGAGGAAGCAGGCCGCTGATGGCTTCGGCGGGCCTCTTAAAGCGATCAGGATCGGGCTTTCTCGCGCAGGCGCTTCCGCCGCGACGGCGTCCGCCGTGCAACGGCGGCTGCATGGGTCCCGGACCGCCGGGATGTTTGAGAGGATATTGCCAATGAATCCGGCTGACGTGGCTCCGGCCGCCCTTCCGGTCGTTTCCGGCGACGTCTCCCTGATCGCGCTGTTCTGGCAGGCGCATTGGGTGGTCAAGGGCGTCATGCTCGGTCTCATCACCTGCTCGGTCTGGGTCTGGGCGATCGCGATCGACAAGCTGTTTCTGTATTCGCGCACGCGCCGTTCGATGGACCGGTTCGAGCAGGCCTTCTGGTCCGGCGAGTCGATCGAGGAACTGTATCGGGCGCTCTCCGCCAAGCCGACGCAATCGATGGCAGCCTGCTTCGTCGCGGCGATGCGCGAATGGAAGCGCTCCTTCGAAGGTCATGCGCGCTCGTTCGCCGGCCTGCAGATGCGCATCGAGAAGGTCATGAACGTGTCGATCGCGCGCGAGGTGGAACGGCTGGAACGCCGGCTTCTGGTGCTCGCCACCGTGGGCTCCGCGGGCCCGTTCGTCGGTCTGTTCGGCACCGTCTGGGGCATCATGTCGAGCTTCCAGTCGATCGCGGCGTCGAAGAATACCTCGCTCGCCGTCGTGGCGCCCGGCATTGCCGAGGCGCTGTTTGCCACGGCGATCGGCCTGATCGCGGCCATTCCGGCAACGATTTTCTACAACAAATTCACCTCCGAGGTGAATCGGCAGGCGCAGCGGCTGGAAGGCTTCGCAGATGAATTTTCCGCCATCCTGTCCCGTCAGATCGACGAGCGGGGATGAGGGCAGGTATAGTGGCGTCCGGATGGTGAGTACCAGACGATGGGCATGAGCATGGGAAGCGCGTCCGGCGGCGGTGGCCGTCGCGGACGGCGCAAGGCACCGGTGATGGCGGAGATCAACGTCACGCCGATGGTCGACGTCATGCTGGTGCTGCTGATCATCTTCATGGTCGCCGCGCCGCTGCTCACCGTGAATATCCAAGTTGACCTGCCGCAGGCGCAAGGCGGCTCGGCTTCGACCGCGGACGCCAAGCCGCCGCTCGAGGTGACCGTCAAGAAGACCGGCGGCGGCTGCGCCTCCAAGGTCGACGTCTATCTCGGCGAGACGCAGATCGGGATCAACGAGCTCGGACCGAAGATCAAGGCGATGAAGGAAGCCGGCGCTGGCGGCGGCGACAATGTCGTCAAGATTCGCGGTGATCGCGACGCCTGCTATTCCGATATGATGAAGGTGCTGGGGCTGGCGCGCGACGCCGGCTATCGGGCCAGCATCGTCGTGCTGCCGGAACAGGGCTCATGACGGTCTCAGACCTCACCCGGTTCGTTCGCGCGCGCAAGGGCACGGTGCTGTCCGTGACCTTGCACGTGCTCGTGCTGGGCTGGGGTCTGTTCAGCTTCTCCGCGCGCTCGATGGTGGCGCCGCCGGAGGATCTGGTTCCGGTCGATGTGATCTCGGAGGACAACACCTCCAAGGCCAAGGCCGGTGCGCTGACCGGCAAGAAGGAGGTCGCAAAACTCCTCGCCGACAAGATCGGCGAGAAGAAGCCGACCGAGGACATCGTCGGCAAGGTCGATCCCAAGCCGGTCACCGAGACCGACGCCGCGCCGACGCCGCAACCCAAGCCCGAGAAGCCGCTCGAGAAGAAGCCCGATCCGCCGAAGCCGGTCGAGAAGCAGCCGGACACGCCGAAGCCGGTGGCCGAGAAGAAGCCCGAGCCGCCGAAACCAGCGCCGGCCGAGAAACCCAAGCCGGAGGAGAAGAAGCCGGACCCGTTCAATCCGGATCAGATCGCGAGCGTGCTGAACAAGGACAAGCCGAAGCAGCCGCCGAAGCCGCAGCAGGCGGCTGCGGCGACGCCGGAACCGCCGAAGCACAAGAGCGAACGCAAGTTCGACGCCGAGAAGATGGCGAGCCTGATCAATCAGAAGGACCCGACGCGGCAGGCCGTGACCGGGGCCGAGCTCAATGCCAATGCGGCGCTGGGCTCGGCGCGCGGCGCGGCGGCGGACAATTCGGCGAGCTGGGTGGCGTTGTTCCAGCAGCAGGTCAATCGATGCTGGAAGCCGCCTTATTCGGGGGTCGATGCCAATCCCGTCGTCGCCTTCAATGTCAGGCTGCGACGTGACGGCACCCTGGACGGCCCACCCGTTCCCGTCGGAGCCGCCGATACGCCGTTTCTGCGGGCCTATCGCGACAGTGCTCAGCGCGCGATTATTGCGTGCCAGCCCTATAATCTGCCGCCCAAGCTCTACGACGATTGGAGCTATTTCCAGCCAGTGTTCAACGACGACGCACGGCGGACATAACGAGGTCTATGGTTGCCCTCATGAAGCAAATTCACGATATGCATGATCCATCCGGACTGCGCCGCGCGCTCGTTTCGCCGACCCGCCGCCAGCTGATCGCGGGGGCGGTCGCGCTTGGCGCGGCCGGAATGGGTTCGATGCGTTCTGCTTTGGCGCAAAAACGGGTGCCGATCCTGCCGGGCGAATTTGCGCCCATTCCGATCGCGATTCCGCCCTTCGTACCGGGCGGCGCTGGCGATGCCGATGTCGGCAACGGCATCTCGCAGGTGATCACCAACAATCTCAAGCGCAGTGGTTTGTTCGCGCCCGTCGATCCGGCTGCGTTTCCCGAGCGCATCGCCAATTTCGAGGCCCCGCCGCAATTCGCCAGCTGGAGGCCGCTCGCTCTGCAGGGGCTCGTGACCGGCCGCGCGACGCGACAGCCAGATGGGCGGCTCAAGGCCGAGTTCCGGCTGTGGGACCCGAATTCGGGCCAGCAGCTCACCGGCCAGCAATATGTAACGGCTCCCGAATATTGGCGGCGCATCGCCCACATCATCTCCGACCAGATCTATTCGCAGATGACCGGCGAAAAGGGCTATTTCGACAGCCGCGTCGTGTTCGTCGACGAGAGCGGCCCGTCGGAGCGCCGCGTCAAGCGGCTGGCGCTGATGGACCAGGACGGCGCCAATGTGCGCTATCTGACCCGCGGCGCCGACCTCGTGCTGACGCCGCGCTTCTCGCCGTCGAGCCAGGAAATCACCTATATGGAGTTCGGGCAGGGCGACCCGAAGGTCTATCTGTTGAACATCGAGACCGGTCAGCGCGAGATCGTCGGCAATTTCCCGGGCATGTCGTTCTCGCCGCGCTTCTCGCCCGACGGCCAACGCATCATCCTGAGCCTGCAGCAGGGCGGCAACTCCAATCTGTTTGTGATGGATCTGCGCTCGCGCACCACCACGCGGCTCACCGACACGCCGGCGATCGACACCTCGCCATGCTACTCGCCGGACGGCAATCAGATCTGTTTCGAAAGCGATCGCGGCGGCAAGCCGCAGATCTATGTGATGCCGGCCAATGGCGGCGGCGCGCAGCGCATCTCGTTCGGCGAGGGCAGCTATTCGACGCCGGTCTGGTCGCCGCGCGGCGACTACATCGCCTTCACCAAGCAGGGCGGCGGCCAATTCGCGATCGGCATCATGAAGACCGACGGCTCGGGCGAGCGCATCCTCACGTCAGGCTTCCACAATGAGGGGCCGACCTTCTCGCCGAATGGGCGCGTGCTGATGTTCTTCCGCGATCCCGGCGGGACTGCCGGCCCGTCGCTCTACACGATCGACGTCTCAGGCCGTTTCGAGCAGAAGGTGCCGAGCCCCGGCTACGCGTCGGACCCGGCATGGTCGCCGCTTCTGTCCTAAATTCGGGTGGTCATTGCGACCTGCTCACGTCCTGGTATACCGGATCCGAGGAGTCGCGCGTCGCGTGTTCCGGGAGAAAATAGAACCAGCCGTTGCAGGACCTGGGTAAGGTTTGCCTAGTTTGCTGAATTCCCACGCGAATTCAGGCTCTTCGCGGCTGCGGCAAGGGTTCGCTAACGATGTTCGCTCAGAAAGGCTTCACCTGCAAACGGTAATAGTACGCGCCGAACAGGACGCGTGCCACGAATGCAGGTCATCAAGCAGAGCGATGAAATCGACCAGCGATTGCAGTCGTCAATCAATGCTGCCCTGGTCGATTCGCTATTCCAGAATCCGCAGTCGCTGGGCGCGGGTGCGGCCCTCGTCGCGATGGCCGCTGCGCTCACCGCGACCAAGACAGGGCTGACATCGCTCTGGTGCTGCGTCGGGCTGCTCGTCCTCAGCGGCGGATGGCGCACGTTCGACATGTACTGCTACCGCGTCGGCCGGCTTCATTCAACGCCCGCTTTGGCGCAGAAGTGGGAGATGCGCTATCAGTTCGGCGCCATTCTCTACGCGGCTGCGCTCGGCCTGTGGTGCGCCGTCGGCCTGCTGGCGACGACCGATACTGTCGTCCACATGATCTCGATCGTGGTCACCGTCGGCTACATCGCGGGCGGTGTCGGCCGGACCTTCGGAAGGCCCTGGATCTACCATCTCCAGATCGCATTGTCCTTCGGCATCACGTCGATCGCACTGATCCTCCACGGCACGATCTACTATATCGGCCTGGCGTTCGTCGCCGCCGGATTCCTGTTTGCGCTGCGCGAGATCACCAAGAACCTGCAAAAGATCTTCGTCGATGCGCTGACCGCCCGCGACCGCGAGGCGGCGCTGGCCAACCAGTTCGATACTGCGCTGAACAACATGCCGCATGGCCTCTGCATGTTCCGCCCGGACGGGCGTCTTGCCGTCATGAATCACCGGTTCGGCGAGATGATGAGCCTGCCGGAGGACATCCTGCAGTCCGGCGGCACCGCCGCCGATATCATCAATGCCTGCGTGCTCTCCGGATCGATTTCGGCTGCCAGCGGCAGGCTGATCCTGTCGGAGATCGAGAACACCAAGACCCACAATATCATCACCAGCGATCCGGACATCATGCGTGACCGGTCGCTGTCCTGGACGTTCCAGCCGATGGCGGATGGCGGCGCGGTGGTACTGCTCGAAGACATCACGGAGCGCCGCCATGCGGAGGCGCGGATCTCGCATCTCGCCCGCTATGACGAGCTCACGACGCTGCCCAACCGCGTCAGCTTCCGCGACGAAATCGAGCGGCTCCTGAGAATCCCGCCGCGCCAGGGTGAGCTCTCGGCGCTGCTGTTCGTCGACCTCGATCGCTTCAAACAGGTCAACGACACGCTCGGCCACCCCTGCGGCGATCAGCTGCTCTGCGCCGTGTCCGAGCGGCTGCGTGACATGCTGCGGCCGGAGGATTTCGTCGCCCGCTTCGGCGGCGATGAGTTCGTGGTATTCCAGCGCAACATCCGCTCCAATGACGACGCCGCGGTGTTGGCGCGGCGCATCGTCGACCAGCTGAGCGAGCGCTACAAGATCGACAATCATCTGGTCGAGATCGGCGCCAGCGTCGGCATCGCCATGACCGCGCCGGGGATCAGCGCCGATACGCTGCTGAAGAACGCCGACATGGCGCTCTATCGCGCCAAGGCCGAAGGACGCGGCACGTTCTGCTTCTTCCGCGACGAGCTGGCCCAGACCGTGGAGGCGCGCCGCATCCTCGAGCTCGACCTGCGCAAGGCGCTGGCCAACGAGGAATTCGAGCTGTTCTATCAGCCGCTGGTCAATCTCAAATCCGGCAAGATCTCGACCTGCGAGGCGCTGCTGCGCTGGAACCATCCGGTGCGCGGGACCGTGTCTCCGGTCGACATCATTCCCGTCGCGGAAGACATGGGCCTGATCGTGGATCTCGGCCGGTGGATCCTGCGCAAGGCCTGCCTCGAATGCATGAAGTGGCCGGACGCCGTCAGCGTCGCCGTCAACTTCTCTCCGCAGCAGTTCCATCAGCGCGACGTCCTGAGCGAGGTCCGCTACGCCCTCGAAGTCTCCGGCCTCCCGCCGCATCGCCTCGAGATCGAGATCACCGAATCCTCGCTGTTGCGCAACACCCAGCTGACCCATGATGTGCTGTCGCAGCTGCACATGCTCGGCGTCCGGATCTCGCTGGACGATTTCGGCACCGGCTATTCGAGCCTCAGCTATCTGCATAATTTCCCGCTCGAGAAGGTGAAGATCGATCGCTCCTTCCTCGAGGGCATCGATACCGACCGCCCGTTGACCTTGCTGCGCGGTGTCGCCCGGCTGTCTGCCGATCTCGGCATGTCGGTCGTGGTCGAGGGCATCGAAACCAACGAGCAGCTCGAGCTGGTCAGTGCCGATGGCACGGTGACCGAGGCGCAAGGCTATCTGTTCAGCCGCCCCGTGCCTGCCATACGCATCCGCCAGCTCCTGAACGCCTCGCATGGCCGTCGAATGACCGACGAGGCGATCACTCCCCTTAACGGAATCCGCTCGATCGCCTGATCGCCGCGCCATCGACGCGAACCCGTGCCAAGATGGCACAACTGCACGTGGTGGTGGGGTGTGCGGCGGCATTTCATGTGAGGTGCGATTTCTCGCTGAAATGCTGGGTAGATGCTCAAAGCGAACGCTGTCCGGGGGCGCTTTTCCCAATAAGCCATGATCGGCATTGTGGATTCGATGCGGCGTTAACCCTCTACCAGCGAATGTTTTGCGCCGATTTTAACGAGCTGTTAAGGTTGAGATAGCTCGTAAAAGTTGTGTGAAGTGGGGTTGGTAATGGGGGCTGCGGACGCGAATAGCGCAGCGAGCATGCGAGGTTTGGACCTGCTCGACCGTGTCGATTATCGACTGGCGCGGACGGCGGAGGAGAAAGACGAGATCTATCGTCTGCGCTACAGGGCCTATCTGCGGGAAGGGGCCGTCTCACCCGCTCCAGACGAGCGCGTCTTCGATCATTATGACGATCTGCCGAACTGCTGGATCTTCGGGGTCTATGTGGACGGGCATTTGTGCAGCTCGATCCGCATCCACATCGCCACGCCCGCCTGGCGCAAGTCGCCCTCGGTCGACGTGTTCGGCGACGTTCTCCATCCCAAGCTGGATGAGGGGCTGGTTTTCGTCGACTCGACGCGGTTCGTGGCGGACCCCGACAAAGCGAGGTCCTGGACGGCTCTGCCTTACGTGACGGTGCGCCTCGGGTCGATGGCCGGCGTGCATTTCGATGCCGACTATGGCCTCGCCATGGTGCGTCCCGAGCACCAGGCCTTCTATCATCGCGTTTTCCTGCATGAGACGTGGGGCCCGCCGCGCCTGTTCCCGGGCCTCGTGAAGCCGGTCGGACTGATGGCGTCGCATCTGCCGAGCGTGCGTGACAGGGTTCTGGCGCGCTATCCGTTCCTGCACTCGACCGTGTTCGAACGGCGCATGCTGTTCGATCGCGCGACGCCCGACGCCTTCACTGATTCGTTCAGGATTCAGGCGGTCGCCAAAGCCGGTTGATCCCGACCCCGCTGATCTCAGAGGTTGTCGGCGGGACCGGATCGTTCGGAGATGTTATCGGATATCAGCGAAAAAGCGCCCCGATGCGGGCGCGTCCCCGCTTGCCTTCACCCTGGCGCCACATTTACAACCCATTAACCATCGCGGTCGCTTTTTCGGGTTTCGTTAGCATTTGACCGGGTTCGGCAAGACCCCATCAAGGTTGACGGAACGTTCGCTTAACCATCGCCCTGTAGACCGGATGGCAGTCTAGAACGTGAGCGTGGAGGCTCCGGGAATGAAATATCAGATGCGTATCCTCCAGGGATTGAAGTTGGCCGCCGTGCTCGCGGTCGCGCTGTCGATGGGCGCGTGTGCCAACAAGAATCTCACCGGGGCCGATGGCGCGATGGCCAGCGCTGCCACGCCGGGCAGCCAGCAGGACTTCGTCGTGAACGTGGGCGACCGCGTCTTCTTCGAAAGCGACCAGACCGATCTGACGCCCCAGGCGATCGCGACCCTGGAGAAGCAGGCGCAGTGGCTGCAGACCTATCCGCGTTACAGCTTCACGATCGAAGGCCATGCCGACGAGCGTGGCACGCGCGAGTACAACATCGCGCTGGGCGCCCGGCGTGCGCAATCAGTTCGCAACTTCCTGGTTTCGCGCGGCATCGACCAGGGTCGCATGCGCACGATCTCCTACGGCAAGGAGCGGCCGGTCGCGGTTTGTAACGATATCTCCTGCTGGTCGCAGAACCGCCGTGCGGTCACGGTGCTGAACGCCAGTTCATAAAGCTGAACGGATAGCTGGTTCATGAAGCCGGCGTCGGTCATCGACGCCGGCTTCATCTTTTCGTCTTCGCTTGATCGTCATTTGTCGCTATTTCAATTCTGACGTACAGCCTCGCCCATCGGGCTATTTCCACCGTCTCCCGGATTCCGTCGTCAGGACAGCATGTCGTTCATGTTTCTTCCAAGGAGCGCCGCTGCGGCCATCGCAGCGCTCGTGATTGTCTCGTACCAGGCATTGTCGTCGCCAGCTTTCGCCCAGGTCGACGATGATCCGGAGATCCGGATTCAGC
Organism: Bradyrhizobium denitrificans; assembly: GCF_013179005.1. Classification (NCBI taxonomy): domain Bacteria; kingdom Pseudomonadati; phylum Pseudomonadota; class Alphaproteobacteria; order Hyphomicrobiales; family Nitrobacteraceae; genus Bradyrhizobium; species Bradyrhizobium denitrificans. Next base: position 128,635 of record NZ_JABFDP010000006.1, read on the forward strand.
GGCTGGAAAATCAGCTCCGGCAGCTCACCGGTCAGAACGAGGAACTGCAATATCGCAACCGCCAGCTGGAAGAGCGCCTGCGTCAGCTGCAGAGCGGCGCGCAGCCGACGGCGCCGGCGGTACAGCCGAGTGCGGCGCCTCCGACCCAGATCGCGCCGGCTTACGGCCAGCCCTCCCAGCCCGCTTATGGCCAGCCGCAAGCCGGTCAGCCGCAATACGGCCAGCCGCAGCCGCAACAGGCCTATCCGCAGCCGCAGCCCAATTATGCGCAGCCGCAAGCTGCGCCCGCGCCGATCGCGCAGGACCAGCCGGCGCCGGGAGCCGGCGTCCGGCGGCGCGGCGATGCGTTCGACCCGAGCCAAAACCCCAGTGCGCCGGGCGCCCCGCAAGCGCTTGGCGGTGGACAATTGCCGGTTCAGGCGGGCGGTCAGCCGACCGGCCGGGCCGGAGGTGACGCCGCCAGTCTCCGCACCGGGCGTTACGACCAGGCGCCACCCGCGGCTGCCGCACCGGGTGGGCTCGATACGGCCCCGCCGACACAGACCCCGCGTGACGAATATGATCTCGGCATCGGCTACATGCAGCGCCGCGATTATGCGCTCGCCGAGCAGACGATGCGGAACTTCACGCAGAAATATCCCAACGATCCGATGATCGGCGATGCCAAATACTGGCTCGGCGAAAGCTTCTACCAGCGGCAGCAATATCGCGACGCCGCCGAGGTCTTTCTGGCAGTGACGACGAAGCACGACAAATCGTCGAAGGCGCCGGATGCGCTGCTTCGCCTCGGCCAGTCGCTGGCGGCCTTGAAGGAAAAGGAAGCTGCCTGTGCCGCCTTCGGCGAGATCTCGCGCAAATATCCGCGCGCATCGGCCGGCGTGAAGGCGACCGTCGATCGTGAGCAGAAGCGGGTGAAGTGCTGATCCTTCCGGGCGTGCAGGGCCTCGCGCCGGATCGGTGAGGCCGTTAGAGCATGATCTTGAAAAGTGGAAACTGGCTTTCCCAAAAGATCATGCTCAGACCAGGAGGAACGATCATGATGCGTTTCCGCGGAAATGCATCATGATCTAGTCTCGCGCGCGATGTCGACTGGACAGTCCGAAGACCATCTTCCGATCTCCGCGGCCGAAGCGGAGCGCCTGTTCGCGCCATTTGCCGACAGCGGCATGCTCACATTGGCCGTCTCCGGCGGACCGGATTCCATGGCGCTGATGTGGCTGGCGGCGCGCTGGCGCGCAACGCGCGCCGGGGGGCCGCGTCTTCTCGCCGTCACCGTCGATCACGGTTTGCGGCCGGAGTCCCGGCGCGAAGCGCTGATGGTCAAACAACTGGCGCGCCAGCTCGGCCTGACGCACCGGACCCTGCGCTGGAGCGGCGAGAAGCCGGCAGCCGGAATTCCCGAAGCGGCTCGCATCGCGAGGTACCGGCTTCTGGCGCGCGCGGCCGAGCAGGCCGGGGCGAGCCATGTCGTGACCGCCCACACCCGAGACGACCAGGCTGAGACCGTGCTGATGCGGCTGCTGCGCGGCAGCGGCATTGCCGGCCTGGCGGCGATGGCGCCCGTCAGCCGACGCGATGGCCTGCTGCTCGCGCGCCCGCTGCTTTCGCTGTCGAAGGCGAGGCTCCTCGCCACGCTGCGCTCCGCCGGAATTGCGTTCGCGGATGATCCGACCAATCGAGACCCGGCCTTCACCCGGCCAAGGCTGCGCGCGCTGATGCCGACGCTCGCCGCGGAGGGGGGCGACCCGCGCACCCTCGCCACGCTGGCCAACCGGGCTCGGCGGGCCAATGCTGCCATCGAGTTGATGGCCGACGGCGCCGAACGGTACCTCGCGCTGCTGGCGGCCGGCCGGTCGTCAAAGCGCCGGGGCGGCGAGGGGGAGATGTTCGACCCGCGCGCCTTTGCCGCACTCCCAGCCGAAATCAGGCTGCGGCTGCTGATGCGTGCCATTGACCGGGTTGGAACCGAGGGCCCCGTGGAACTCGGCAAGGCCGAAGCGCTGCTGGAACGGCTGGACCGGACTCTTGCGGGGATCACAGATGGTGGTACAGCCGAGCGCGGCACGCTAAAACAGACCCTGGCCGGTGCATTGGTAAGTCTGGCGAAGGACGCCATCCGCATCTCGCCCGCGCCGCCTCGGCGACGGCGCGGCGAATGATGCGGCCTGACGCCTTCGCGGACCCTTAACCACCTGCGTCGGCGGCGCTTTCGGGCGCCATTTTTTGAGCGGGAATCAGGCTATGATGCGATAAATAGTCCTGTCTGGTTCCCTTGGCATTGCTGCGAGTGGTACCTAGATTACGAGACGGTCGACCGGGGGATTCCCTCGTGGCTGCCCAGGGATGAGTCCGAGGACTAACGGCCGCGATCCGCGCGACCACGAAGGAAAATCGATGAACGCCAATCTGCGCAATTTCGCCCTTTGGGTCATTATTGTCCTGTTGCTGTTGGCGCTGTTCACACTCTTCCAAAATCCAGGGCAACGCGCGTCGTCCCAGGACATCTCGTTCTCGCAGCTGCTGAGCGAGGTCGACCAGGGCAATGTGCGCGACGTCGTGATCCAGGGGCCGGAGATCCACGGCACCTTCAAGAACGGCTCCTCGTTCCAGACCTACGCGCCGAGCGATCCGAACCTGGTCAAGCGCCTGTATGACGCCAAGGTCTCGATCACGGCCAAGCCGCCGGGCGACAATGTGCCGTGGTTCGTGTCGCTTCTGGTGTCCTGGCTGCCATTCATCGCGCTGATCGGCGTCTGGATCTTCCTGTCGCGCCAGATGCAGGGCGGCGCCGGCAAGGCAATGGGCTTCGGCAAGTCACGGGCCAAGATGCTGACGGAAGCGCATGGCCGCGTCACCTTCGAGGACGTCGCCGGCGTCGACGAGGCCAAGCAGGACCTGCAGGAGATCGTCGAGTTTCTGCGCGACCCCGGCAAGTTCCAGCGGCTCGGTGGCCGCATCCCGCGCGGCGTGCTGCTGGTCGGCCCTCCCGGCACCGGTAAGACGCTGATCGCGCGCGCCGTGGCCGGCGAAGCCAATGTGCCATTCTTCACCATCTCCGGTTCGGACTTCGTCGAGATGTTCGTCGGCGTCGGCGCAAGCCGTGTCCGCGATATGTTCGAGCAGGCCAAGAAGAACGCACCCTGCATCATCTTCATCGACGAAATCGATGCCGTCGGCCGCCATCGCGGCGCCGGCCTCGGCGGCGGCAATGACGAGCGCGAGCAGACCCTCAACCAGTTGCTGGTCGAGATGGACGGCTTCGAGGCCAATGAGGGCGTCATCCTGATCGCCGCCACCAACCGTCCCGACGTGCTCGATCCGGCCCTGATGCGTCCGGGCCGCTTCGACCGTCAGGTCGTCGTGTCCAACCCCGACATCATCGGCCGCGAGCAGATCCTCAAGGTCCATGTCCGCAAGGTGCCGCTGGCGCCGGACGTCAACCTCAAGACTATCGCCCGCGGCACGCCCGGCTTCTCCGGCGCCGACCTGATGAATCTCGTCAACGAGGCCGCGCTGACCGCCGCCCGCCGCAACAAGCGGATGGTGACGCAGGCCGAGTTCGAAGAGGCGAAGGACAAGGTGCTGATGGGCGCGGAGCGTCGCTCGATGGTGATGACCGAGGAAGAGAAGATGCTGACCGCCTATCACGAGGCGGGCCATGCGATCGTCGGTCTCAACGTTCCGAGCCACGACCCGATCCACAAGGCCACCATCATTCCGCGCGGCCGCGCGCTCGGCATGGTGCAGTCGCTGCCGGAGGCGGATCGCCACTCGCACACCCGCGAATGGTGCGTGTCGAAGCTCGCGATGATGTTCGGCGGCCGCGAGGCCGAGGTGCAGAAGTTCGGTCCGGAGAAGGTGACCAACGGCGCCACCGGCGACATCCAGCAGGCCACCAACCTCGCCCGTGCGATGGTGATGGAATGGGGCATGTCCGACAAGCTCGGCCGCGTCCGCTACCAGAGCAATGAGCAGGAAGTCTTCCTGGGTCATTCGGTGGCGCGCTCGACCAACATCTCGGATGACACCGCCCGCCTGATCGACTCGGAGATTCGCGGCCTGATCGAGGCTGGTGAGCAGGAGGCGCGCCGCATCATCACCGAGAAGCGTGAGGATTGGGAAGCGATCGCCCAGGCGCTGCTCGAATATGAGACGCTGACCGGCGAGGAGATCCTCGACCTGCTCAAGGGCAAGAAGCCGAACCGCGAATCTGCGATCGAGCCGTCGACGCCGCGTGCCTCGGCCGTGCCGCCGGCCGGCAAGCCCCGCCCGCGGCCCGATCCAGGCCTGGAGCCGCAGCCTCAGGCCTGATCCGGGCAAAGAGGGGGGACCAGAATTACTTCCCCCTTTTTAACGAGACCGAATCGACAAGCCCGGCTTTGCAGCCGGGCTTTTCGTTTTCAGCGACCCTTGCTGTCCAACCGCGGCTTGCGAAAGTCAGCCGACGACTCCCGAGCGGCATCGCAATCGGGTCTGCGCGCCGTCAGTCTCGGGCGGCTGCCCCCCGGCGATGATGACGCCCGGGCGTCGCCATGTCCGGCTGCTCATCGCGCGGATCACGGCTTGTCGAACCAGGCTTTCCATTGCGGAACGGCGGTGGCGAATGTGCCGCGATGCGTGGTCGGTCCGGTCGACACCGCCTCGACCTTGCCGTTGCCGGCGCCGATCGCCTGCTGATAGGTCATGGCCAGCCGGCCGAGGCCGACCGAGATCGCCTCGTCGTTCTCGCCGTAATAGTTGCGCACCGGCGACTTGATGATCCAGCGATAGGCCTGGGTCTGCGCGACCAGGCGGCCATAGCTCGAGGCGGCGAAATATTGCGCGTCGAAATAATCCGGCTTCAGCAGCTTGTGCAGATCGGTTGGTATGTCGGCGACGTTGAAAGGCTGCCGCTCATAGGCCTTGCGGGCGACATCGTAATAGGTGTCGGCGATCACCGAGCGGGCGAGGCCCGGCACCGCATAATAGTTCTCGAACGCAAACGCCGACAGGATGAACAGCGAGTTGACCCAGGACGCGTCGTTGCTGCGGGGGAAATTCAGGAAGCCGTTGAGCGCGACGAACACGTCGACGGGGGCGCTTGCGGTCGCAGCTGCTGCGACCGGCACGCCGGCGCTTTCGAGCTTTTCGAGGAACGCCATGGTGACGAAGCCCCCCTGCGACCAGCCGGCGATGGACAGTCTGGTGGGCGTCAGATGCATATCGTTGAGCACGGCCCGGCTGGCGATCAGCATGTCGTAGGTGGCCTGCTGGTGGCTCGCCTTGACCATGTAGCCTTCAGGCTCGGTCGAAGTCCCCATGCCGAAATAGTCGGCGCCGATCAGCAGATGGCCTTGCCCGGCGAACTGCGCGATCATCAGCTGCGTCTCGGGGGACTGCTCCGGGAACGACGGCACCTCCTGTTTTCCGTACACCGTGCCGTGCTGATAGGACACCATCGGCAGGCTGGTCTCGGTGATCTCGGGCACGGCCAGCAGGCCCGTGGCGCGGATCGGCTTGTTGCCGCGTTCGGGGACGACCGACGCGTAGGTGATGCGATAAAGCCGGACGGCGTTGACAGCTGGCGTATAGCTGACTGTGACGCTGGCGAATTTCGGCGTGTCGATGGTCAGGATCTTGTTCAGCCGGTCGGTGTCCCAGCGCGCCAGAAACTCGTAGGAGACGTCGGACGTGACGCGCACCACGCCCTTGTCCTGGGCGAGGCTTGCCACCGGCCACATCAGGCAGAGCGCGAGGGCGACGATCATTCGAATCATGGGCATGGGACTCCTGCGTGGTGCCTGCCAGTTGCATCGGAGCCCTGTCTACAGCGCGCGCGTAAACAATCAGTGCGGCCGGCCTCGCTCCAGCTCAGCCGGCGCCCCCGCGCTTAAGCCTTCTTCAAGCCTCGCGGCCTATGCCTTGATCAGGAGTGCGCCCGTGCTGGCGCGGGTGAGGTTCAGATGGCCGACAATTCCGTTGCCGCCGCGATCCCATCGCAGCGTCCTGGCGTTCCGGTGAGCCTGTTCGCAGCGTGCTTCGCGCTTGCCTGTATCAATGCCGCGTTCTTCCCCGCAGGTCTCTTCTCCGGCGTCTGGATCTGGGGAGCGGACGGGCTCGGCATCCCGACCGATTTCGTCAACGTCTGGGCCGCCGGCAAGCTTGCGTTGCAGGGCCATCCGGCCCTGGCCTGGGATTGGGACGTGCAGCGTCAGATCGAGCTTGATCTGCTGCGGCAGGACTTCCCAGGCTATTTCGCTTGGCACTATCCGCCGCCCTTCCTGTTCGTTGCGGCCTTGCTCGCGCAATTGCCTTACACCTTGGCCTTTGCCGGCTGGGTCTATGCGAGCTTCATTCCCTATGCGCTGGCGATGCGGGCGATCGTCGGCCGCGGTTTCGGCCTGTTGCTCGCGGCCGGCTTCCCAGCGCTGTTCTCGAATGCGCTGGTTGGGCAGAACGGATGTCTCACCGCTGCGCTCGTCGGCGGCACGCTGTATTGGCTGCCGGTGCGGCCGGTGCTGGCCGGGATCTGCCTCGGCCTCCTGACCTACAAGCCGCAATACGGGCTGCTGTTTCCGATCCTGCTGATCGCCACCCAGCGCTGGACCGCGTTCGTCTCGGCCAGCGCCACCGCCCTGGTTCTGGCGCTGGCGTCCTTCCTCGCTTTCGGCCTTGAGAGCTGGCAGGCCTTCGTTCACTGGATGCCGGCCTTTTCCCAGGCCTTCCTCACCGAGGGCAAGGCGACCTGGTGGAAGCTGCAAAGCCTGTTCTCGCTGGTGCGCTATCTGGGCGGCTCCGAGACGCTCGCCTGGGCCCTGCAATGGGTGCTCACCGCGGCGATCGCAATGGTGCTGGTCGTGATGTGGCGAAGCCCGGTGCGCTATGCGGTCAAGGCCGCGGCCCTGGCGGTCGGGCTGCTGCTCACGACGCCTTATCTGTTCATGTACGACATGATGGTGCAGGCGATCGCGGTGGCGTGGCTGGTGCGGATGGGCCTGCATGATGGTTTCCGGCGCTATGAGCTGCCGGCCCTCGGCTGTAGCGCGGGGCTCCAGATCACGTTCATGCTGACCGGCATCCCGCTCGGCCTGGCGGCCAACCTGATCATCGGCGGGCTGGCGCTGGCGCGAGCTGGCGCATGGTGGCGACGGCAGCCGGCTCACTCCGGCGCGGTGCTGTCCGCAGCCTGACATCCTTCCCGCCGATCATCGAGCCAACAACCCCCTTGTCTTGTGCTCTGAACAGGTGTTCAGTTCTTCCTTGAGATTTGCGAGGCCGAGCCTCCAAAAACACTGAACCAGCGTTCGCCAGGAATCGCCTGGACGGCACGCGTCGGGGACGAGAAGCGTCATGGTTTACCGGCGAACCCACCAGGTCGTGAAGCGGCTGGCCGCGCGCCGCAGCGCCATTCTGGCGGCCGCGCGTGAAACCGCCGCCGAGGGCGGCATGTCCGCTGTCCAGATTGCGCCCGTCGCGGTCCGCGCCAATGTTGCGGCCGGGACGGTCTATCGCTATTTCCCCTCCAAGGCCGACCTGATCTCGGAGCTGATCGCCGAAGTGTCGCGCGACGAGCTCGTGGCTGTCCGCCGCGCGGCCGATGCCGCGCCCGGGCCGTCCTCGGCGCTGGCGGCGGCGGTGTCCACGGTCGCCGTCCATGTGCTGTCTCAGCGCAAGCTCGCCTGGGGCATCCTGGCCGAGCCGGTCGATGTCGACGTCACCGCCTCCCGCCTGGCCAGCCGCCGCGACATCGTCGGCGAGATCGCCTCGCGGATCGATGCCGCCGTGCGCGCCGGACATCTGCCGGCGCAGGACACCCAGCTCGCCGCCACCGCGCTGCTCGGTGCCCTGCACGAGGCGCTGGTCGGGCCACTGGCGCCCGACCATCTCGACGATCCGGCGAAGCTTCGCGACACGGTTCAGGCGGTGACCCTGCTGGCGTTGCGTGCGGTGGGCGTGATGGACGCGCGCGCCCGTGGCCTCGTCGTGCAGGCGGTGTTGCCGGTCAAGAGCCTGGTCGGCGCCTAGCTTAAGCAAGGATTCATGGGTCGCCGCCATGGTCGGGCGCGGCGCCGCGACGGCCGCCGCAGCTCGCAACCCCCAGGCGTTGTCGTCAATCGATGTCCATCGTGCGTAAACATCCGGTGATGCTGCTCGTGATCGCCGGATCGGCCGCTGCTGGCGCCGTCTACGCCTATATGGCCGGCGAGGACATCAACTGGGACTGGCAGAACTATCACGACTATGCCGGCTTTGCGCTGGTGCATGGCCGGTTCGATGTCGACGTGGCGCCGGGCGGCTTTCAGAGCTTCCTCAATCCGCTGATCTATCTGCTGCCTTACATGGTCCGGCATGGATTGGGCGCGCCCTGGTGGGGCATCGCGCTCGGCGCCCTGCATGGGCTCAACCTTGCCGTCGTGTATTGGGTGACACGCGTGTTGCTGGGCCGTGCCGCCGACATCTGGACATTGGCGGCGGCGCTGCTCATCGCGGCGCTCAGTCCGATGGCGCTGTCCGAGGTCGGCACCAGCTTTGCGGATATTCTCACGACCTTGCCGATTCTCGCCGCGATCGCGCTGATGTTCAGCGCCGAGGACGACACGCCATCGATGCGGCATCTGCTCGCCGCCGGCGTCCTGATCGGTGCCGCGACCGGGCTGAAGCTGACCAATGCAAGCTTCCTGATCGCGGCCGGCGTGTCGCTGCTGCTCGTGGTCCGGCCATGGCGTGCCGTCCTCGCCTTCGGCCTGGCCAGCGCTATCGGCGTCGTCGTGACGGCAGGGCCGTGGGCGCTGAAGATGGCTCGTGATTTCGGCAGTCCGCTTTATCCGTTCTACAACACGATCTTTCGTTCGCCCGAGGCGCCGCAGATCTCGATCGTCGACACGCGCTTCATGCCCGCGGGCCTGCTCGATGCGCTGGCCTATCCATTCTACTGGGTGGTCGGCAGACATCCGTCGTCGGAATGGCCGTTCCGTGATCCGCGCTTCGCCGTCGTCATCATGCTGCTGGCCGCGCTCGTGGTCACGGGCCTGTGGCAGAAGCGCGAAGTGCTGCAGCTGCGCGACCGCCGCCTGATCACCTTCTTCTGGGTCGGCTATGTGCTGTGGATGCTCGCCTTCTCGATCCAGCGCTATCTGATGCCGCTCGAGCTGCTTGCGGCGCCGCTGATCGTGCTGCTGTTGCTGCGGCTGATCGAGGCCTGGCGCGAGGCGCCACCGGCCTCATCGCGCGCTGCGCAGGCTGTCGTCGTCAGCGTCGCGCTCGTCATCGCGCTGGCGTCGCAGCCGACCGACTGGATGCGGCGGCCGTGGGCGGACCCGTACCGGCCGCTGCTTGCGGAGACGCTGCAGCAGCCGGCGACGGTCCTGCTGCTGCAGAAGCCGCTTGGCTATGTCACTTCGTTCCTGCCGGCGGGCTCGCGCGTCTATCAGCTGTCCGAGCTGGTGGTCCCGATCGTGCCAGGCGGCGTGCTGGACCGCAGGGTTCGCGCTGGCCTGGCCGATCCGCTGCCCGGCGGCGTTTGGGCGCTGTATTACTCGGAAAGCCCGGCGGACAATCCGCCCCGGCTCGACGTGCTCGGCGATTACGATCTCACGATCGACGGATCGCGGCGCTGCGAGCGCATCGCCGGCGCCGATGGCACCGACATCACGGCCTGTCCGGTCGTCGCGGCCACGCGGCGCGCGGCGCCGACGGCAGGATTGCGGCCGAGCACGAGCGCCGACTGATCGGTGTCAGAGAAGGGCCTCGCTGGACGGCCCGACATAAGCGATGCGCACCATGTTGGTGGTGCCGGGCGTGCCCAGCGGAACGCCAGCGACGACCAGCACGCGCTGACCGGCGCGCACGAAGCCGTCGCGGAATGCGATCGAGCCGGCGCGCTCGACCATGTCGTCCTGGTCGCGGGCATCCTCCGCGACGACGCAGTGCACGCCCCAGACGACCGACAATCGTCGGCCGGTGGCGAGATTGGGCGTGATCGCGACGACCGGCGGCTTCGGGCGTTCGCGGGCGACGCGGACCGCGGTCGAGCCGGACGAGGTCCAGCAGATGATGGTGGGCAGGTCGAGATTCTCGGCAATGCGGCGAGCGGCTTCCGCGATCGCATCACCGGCGGTCGATTCCGGCTCCGGGCGCTGCGCGGCGATCACCGAGCGGTACACCACGTCGCGCTCGACCTCCTCGCCGATCCGGTTCATCGTCGACACCGCCTCGATCGGGTATTTCCCGGCGGCCGATTCCGCGGACAACATGATCGCGTCGGCGCCTTCATAGACCGCGGTGGCGACGTCGGAGACCTCGGCGCGGGTCGGCACCGGCGACTGGATCATGGATTCCAGCATCTGCGTCGCCACGACGACCGGCTTGCCGGCGCGGCGGGCCAGCCGGGTCATGAGTTTCTGCAGACCGGGGACGCGCTCCAGCGGCAGCTCGACGCCGAGATCGCCGCGGGCGACCATCAGCGCGTCCGAAGCGTCGATGATGTCGTTCAGACGTTCGATCGCCTGCGGCTTCTCGATCTTGGACATGACCGCAGCGCGGCCACGAATGATCTTCTTGGCCTCGAGCACGTCGTCGGCACGCTGCACGAAAGACAGCGCAATCCAGTCGATGCCGATATTCAAGGCGGCCTCGAGATCGGCGCGGTCCTTCGGCGTCATCGCCGACACCGGCAGGTCGGTGTCCGGCAGGCTCACGCCCTTGCGGTCGGACATCCGGCCGCCGATCACCACGCGGGTGACCGCGCGGGTCGGCGAGGTCTCCTCGGCGATCAGCCGCACCTTGCCGTCGTCGAGCAGCAGGGCATGGCCCGGCTGCAGCGCCGCCAGGATCTCCGGATGCGGAAGATGCACCCGGGTCGCATCGCCCGGCGTCTTGTCGGCATCGAGCACGAAGCTCTGGCCGTTGTTCAACTGCACCGGCCCGTCGGCAAAGGTGCCGAGCCGCAGCTTCGGCCCCTGCAGATCGACCAGAATGCCGATCGGACGGCCATAGCTCGCTTCGACACTGCGGATGGTCGCCACCAGCTCCCGCAGCTTGTCATGCGGGGTGTGGCTCATATTGATCCGGAAGATGTCGGCGCCCGCCTCGAACAGCTTGCGGATCATCGCGCTGTCCGAGGAGGCGGGGCCGAGCGTGGCGAGGATCTTGATGCGCCGTAATCGTCTCATGGCTTGGGCGCTTGCCCGGGAGGCGTGGCGGCCGGCGGGGCGGCCTGCGGTCCATTGGGGAGGCCCGGCACATTGCCGCCAGGGCCCAGCGTGCCGGGAATGCCGGGAACGCGCTGCTGCGCGGGCTGCTCATTGGCTTCGGTCAGCTGTACCGTCCAGGCGCGCTGGTCCCCGGTATCGACCTCGAAGAAACCGGTGCGGTCGAAGCCGCGGGCCAGGCAGTTCTCGGTTCCCTTGATCGTGAATTCCTTGTCGCGCGAACACATGAAGGCCTGGCCGGACCACTCGCCGCCGCGGTCATAATCGAGCGCATAAATGTAGTAATAGCGTGCCACCAGGGTGCCCTTCAGCAGGGTCTCGCAGCTGCGAGATGAGACGTTCCACCAGCCTTCGGTGGTCCAGCCCTCGGCGTCCTTGTAGCCAAGGGCAATGCCGACCCGGCTTGACGTGTTGTTGCAGAGCCGGAAATCAGCCGCTGCCGGGGTCGAGGAGAGACAGAGCGTGGCCAGCCCAAGCAGCGAAAGCAGTCCGAAACCGGGGCGGCGGGGAATGCGATGCAGGAGGGAGGAGGTTTTGGGGATCATTGCGCGACGCTATATCAAACGTTGATTGATGTCGCGTGACTTGGCTGCGGCTGTCAACGGCAAGGCAATTCGTGGCGACGGTGGGTCGATCGCGCCCATTGCCCCCTTAAGGTGTTGCGATATGGCCAAGCCTGCGACGATGCCGCATCTTATAGCAGACATCCGCCACGACGCGGAACAGGGAACGAAAGCGATGACGATGGACAGCACCACCCGGACCGAACTCGAAGCTGCCGCCTTCCGCAGGCTCGTCGAGCATCTGCGGACCAGAACCGACGTTCAGAATATCGACCTGATGAACCTGGCGGGGTTCTGCCGCAATTGCCTGTCCAACTGGCTGAAGGACGCGGCCGACGCCAAGGGCGCCGCGATGACCAGGGATGAGAGCCGCGAGGCCGTCTACGGCATGCCGTATGAGGAGTGGAAGGCGAAGTATCAGCGTGAGGCCAGTGCCGAGCAGCTCGACGCCATGAAAAAAGTCCACCCGGGCCGCTGATATCGGGCTTGGTTATCGGCCCTTGCAAGGGCAGGCGCGGATAGCGCGAATGAGCGAATCGGAGGGCTGCGCCGGATGGCGGGCTCAACGCAAGCGGCGTCGCCGGCTGGCCCGCGCCTGCCGCCATCTGGACCAACAAAGTGTGGGCGCTCTGTGGATGAGGACGATGTCGCCTTGACGCAGGGCACGCCAGATTTGAGGGTCGCGGCGAGCACATGCGCCTGACGGGCGCCTTCATTGGACACACCAGTTCTATTCAGGAGTATCAAATGGCCACCTCCGCCGCCGCGAAGGACGACGACTCGCCCGCGACCCGCTTCGCCGTAGACCAGCTCAGGTCGATCATCGAGCGCATCGAGCGGCTGGAGGAGGAGAAGAAGGCGATCTCCGAGGACATCAAGGACGTCTATGCCGAAAGCAAAGGCAACGGCTTCGACGTCAAGGCGCTGCGCACCATCATCCGGTTGCGCAAGCAGGACCCGAATGAGCGCCAGGAGGAGGAGAGCATCCTCGAGACCTACATGCAGGCGCTCGGCATGGTCTGAGGCGAAAGCGCCTGATCCGTCGACGTTCGAATGCCCCGGATGCTCGCATCCGCGGGCATTTGCTTGTCGGCATCCCGACCGGGCTCGTCACGCCGGCAGATGCGGCGGGCCCACGGCACCTCAGCGCAAGGCTGCGGCGCGCATCGTGAAGCTCTTGGTTTCGAGCTTGATGATCGCAGGCCCGGAGAACTGGTCATAGCTCAGTCCCGGTGTCGGATCGGCGGCGAAGCTCATCGCGATCGCGACCTGCGGCTTGACGAAATAGCTGCGCATGACCGTGAGATCAGGGTCGCCCATTTTGGTCACGGACATCGAGGACGAGGCGCTCGGCGTCAACAGAATCGCCCGCATCCAGGTCGAATCGGTGCCCTTGGCGGCCGAAATCCGGGTGGACATCGTGATCACGGCATCCTGGCCCTGGGCGTTCTTGCCGGCCGCCGCGGCGCCGTCGGGAGCGGGTGCCGCACTGCGCGTCGCGGGGCGGGAATTGCGCACCGGGATCACTGCCGCGGTGCCGCTGCCATTGGCGCGATCGATCGGCGAGGAGGCCGGAGGAGCGAAGGCCATGGCCTGCATCAGGCTTGCGTTCTGCGGCTGATCGATCGAGGACAGCGCCCGGCGCGCGGTGATCGCGGCCACCTGCTCGGGCGTCGCCTGCTTCGGCGTCGCTGGATTGTCACCCCAGAAGCCGCGTGAATTGATGATGTCGGCGACGCTCTGCGGGCCGCCGTCCCGGGCCGCATTGGCGGCAATCGCGCTCGTGGTCTCGGGCTTCGCCTCCGGCTGGCTCTCGGGCCTGGACTCGGGCTTGTTGCCGGACTTGGCGGCCACTGGCTGTGCGCCCTGCGAATCGGCCGACGCCAACTGCAGCGCATTGGCGATCTTGCCGCGCGCCGTGGATTTGCTGTCGGCCGGCTTGGCCGCGACCGCCGCTGTCTGGACCGGCTTGACGTCGGCCTCCGACGACTCTTCGTCATCCTCGCTCGGGCGTCCCCGGAACAGGCGTGCGAGCAGGCCGGGCTTTCCAGCCGAGGCGTCCTCGCCATTGCCGCGCTTCTCGATCTCGGCCTTCGCCAGCTCATAGCCCTTTAGCGGCACGCCATTGCTCGGGACGTGCACGGTCTTGCCGTCAGGGAATACGCGCGCCAGCTGATCGGCGGTCATGCGCGGCCAGTGCCGGATATTGCCGGTGTCCAAGTGCACGAAGGGCGAGCCGGAGGTCGGATAGAAGCCGACGCCGCCGCGCTGCAGGCGCAGGCCGGCGAAGCGGATCTGCTCCAGCGGCACGTTGGGAATGTAGAAATCCATCGCATGGCCCAGCATGTGCTGGCTGTGCCGCGCCACCCCGGAATGCGCCGAGCGCCGGCGCAGCATCGAATTGGTGGCGGGAGAGCGGTACGACGAAATGATCTGGATCGGCTGCTTGGCGTCGACGTCGCGATAGACTTCCCAGAGGATGTCGAACAGGCGGCGGTCCATGACCGTCTCGTCCTGGGTGCGCCAGTCGCGCAGGAAGTGGTTGAGCTTCTTCAGCGCATCTTCGTCATAGCGGCCTTCGCGCTTGAAGGTGACCGTGAGGTCCTCGCCGGAATGGGTGTGATGGAAGGAGAGCGTGCGTGTTTCGTTCAAGGCCGCCGCATCATGGACCGAGCCTGCGCCGATCAGCAGCAGCAGCGTCGCCAGTCCAGATCGGCATCCAGCCTTCCAACCCGCTCTCGTGAGCGAAACAGATTGGCGCGCGAAAACAGACAGCAAGATGCAGCCCACCCCGTCGACGAGCGTTTACTCGGATACCCTCTTGCGGCCCGTCCGGCGGAAGAGAGAGGAAACGCTTACCTAAGGCGGGATGGTTAAAGGATACTCACCGGCCCGCCCCCCAATTACCCTTAACATATACTCTTGAGTGTGGCGAAAAAGGGCCAGCGAATCGTGGTTGACCGTTGTGGTTAACCAACATTAAAAAAGCCCGCCGAAGATGTTACCTTCGGCGGGCTTCTTGATCTCACGTCGATATTTTCAGATCGTTATTTTCAGGTCGTGGACCTTGCTCGGATCAGCGGGTGAACACCCGTCGCACCGGGCGCCCGACCGGGGCCGGCGGGGTCGGCGAACCGCCGCCGAACAGGCGCTCGAAGAAGTTCGGCCCTGACCCCGACGAGAAGCTGTTGTCGCTGACATTGACCGCGCTCGGCAGTGGTCCGCGCGGCCGCGCATAGCTCGGCTGCGCGTGGGCGACGACGTTTTCGAGATCCTTGCCGCGGCCGTTCTTCAGGATCGAGATCATGGTCGCGTCGCGGCCATACACGTCCTTGCGGAACTGCAGCTTGCCGGCATCGTCGACGAAGGCGGTCTGGTAGGTGATGTTGACCGGGATCGGCGTCGGGAATTTCAGGTCGATCTCGCTCGAACCATACATGCTGCGGATACGCTCGGGCGTGTAGCGCTCGCCCGGCATGGCGATGTTCAGCAGAACGGATGCGTACTGGTCGGGATACTGCACGCGCATGCAGCCATGGCTGAAGGCGCGGTCCTCGCGCGCGAACAGATGCTTGTCCGGCGTGTCGTGCTGATAGACCAGGAACTTGTTCGGGAAGTTGAAACGGATGCGGCCGAGCGCGTTGGCCTCGCCCGGCGGCTGGGAGATGTGGATCGAGCCGTCGCGGGCGCGCTCCAGGCGAAGCCCCATGCGGTCGAGCACCGTCGGATCCTGCTGCAGCGCCGGCAGATATTC
Organism: Bradyrhizobium denitrificans; assembly: GCF_013179005.1. Classification (NCBI taxonomy): domain Bacteria; kingdom Pseudomonadati; phylum Pseudomonadota; class Alphaproteobacteria; order Hyphomicrobiales; family Nitrobacteraceae; genus Bradyrhizobium; species Bradyrhizobium denitrificans. Next base: position 144,141 of record NZ_JABFDP010000006.1, read on the forward strand.
GTTGTAGATGATCGACGGCGGTACGTTCCAGGTCGGATTGACCGTGATGAACTTCATCGTCTCGCTGAGCAGCGGGGTCGCATGCTGGCCCGGCTTGCCGGTCACGACGCGGGTGGTCCAGACCTGGGCGCCGCGTTGCATGACCTTCAGCGTATAATCGGGAATGTTGAGGATCACATAGGCATCCCCGAGCGCCGGCGCGCCGAGGTCGCGCGGCAGCCAGCGCCAGCGCTCCATGTTGACGAGGATGGTGTCGATCTGCTTGTCGCGCTTGGGCGTGTTCAGCGCCTTCACGGTGCGATCGTCGAGCACGCCGGTCGGCTTGAGATCGGCGCTCTCCTGGAACTTGCGCACGGCCGCGGCGACCTTCGCATCATAGCGGATGTCGTCGGCATTCTCGGTGAGTCCGAGCTTGGCGCGGAGCTTCGGCACGCGCGGATCGGACATCTGCGCCTCGGCCTCGGGCGCGTTCTTGCCGCGGGCCGGGGTGTATTTCAGCGGCTGGCCGTCGTCGATGATGATCGGCGCCCCATCGCTGCCGCCGCGCAACTCGGCGAGCTTGGCCTTCAGCAGCTTGTAGAGCTTGTGCGGCGGGTTGTAGCTCTCAAGCGCCGCAGATGCGTCCTTGGCGGTGGTGACGTTGGCCAGCACCTCGTTCGGGTCGACCGGATGTTCGGGATATTGAATGTCCGCCGACACCTGCGACCAGTGCATGCGGCCGCTCTGCGCCTGGCGGGCATAGTCGAGCATGCTTTCAGTCAGCTTGAGATCGGCTTCCGCCAACGCATCGGGCGTGGCCGCCGCAGCGCTGAAATCGGGCACCGGATAATCGGCAGGATTGAGGCCGTCCGCCGCCGCATCCCGCAGGCGAGCGATCACGCCCTTGGCGGTCGCGGTCAGGTTGCCGGCCTGAGTCCAGATCGGCGCATAGTCGCGGCCGGTGTAGAATTTCTCGACCGCGGCGCGCTCGGTCTTGCGATCGAAATAGCGCGCGCCCTTGGTGGCGATCAGGTCGCGCAAACGATCGGCCACCGGCTGATCGGCCGCAGGAATGTTGCTGGCCGCCTTGACCGGATCCTTCGCCGGTTCGGGCGCCGTTGCCGTGGCAGCAGGCGGGCTGGCCATCGTCTTGGCTGGCTCAGCGGCCGGGGCCGCGACAGCGTCGAGCGGCTTCGTCGGCTCGGGTGCCTTGGCCTGCTCGGGGGTTTTGGCCAGATCCGGGGTCTTGTCGGGTGTCTTGGCCGGCCCGGGCGAGACCGTCGCGGTGGTGTCGAGCTTGAAATCGCTGGCGGTCGGCGGCGGCACATTGGCCGGCTCGGGCAGCGGGATCGCCGCATCGATGGCCAACTCGGCAGCGTTGTTGCGAGGCGCGTCACCCTGGGCCAAAGCCGAGGTCGCGGACACCGCGAGGAAGGTTGCCGCGACAGCCATCAACACGCGGTCATATCCGCCACGGGTGGTCACACAATCTCGCATCGTCAATCCCTCGGATGATTCGTTCCGTCCGGAACAGGGTCGGTCACACGCTCGCTTCTGCCCGCCGGCTCCGGCTCGAGCGCCCGCTTGTGAGAATGGATCACGCATGCACGCAATGATTCACCAAACGATACTCAAGCCCCATTTCTGCGGCCAGCGCCACACGGGACAACTCACGACAAACTGACTCTTGGGAAACCCCGGCCAAACCGATCGTGCGTTTGTGCCATGCGTTTTTTCCTTTGTCTGTCACCGCAAGGCAACGGTTCAGATGTTCCATTGTTGCGGAGCCTTGCGGCGTTTTTCGGACATGAGCCGATCATCCCAGCGGCGGAGATTCCGTCGCCGGCGTCTCGCCATTGGCTTCGTCGAGCTTGCGGTATAGCGTCGAGCGTCCGATTTTGAGACGCCGCGCAACCTCCGACATCTGGCCACGGTAATGCGCGATGGCGAAGCGGATGATCTCGTGCTCCAGTTCCTCGAGTGGGCGCACCTCGCCGCTCGCGGTCAGGAGCGGCAGAGCACCGTGCGAGGGCAGGGGAGCGATGGGTACTTCACTACCCGGCACGACCGCCGGCAGTGACGGGATGGGCCGCTCGACGGTGAGCGCGGGCGCCGGCTCCACCGGCGGTGCATGGGTCGGGATCAGCGGAAAATCCGCCACGCCGAGCAGATCGCTCTCGCTCATGACGACGGCGCGATAGACCGCGTTTTCAAGCTGGCGGATGTTGCCGGGCCAGTCGAGCTTGGTCAGATAGGCGACGGCGTCGCCGGCGATGCCGGTCACGGCGCGATTCTCCTCGGCCGCGAAACGCGCGAGGAAGTGCCGCAGCAGATGCGGAATGTCCTCGCGGCGCGCGCGCAAGGGCGGGATCGTCAGCGGCAGCACATGCAGCCGGTAGAACAGGTCTTCGCGGAAATGACCTTCCTTGACGCGTTCGAGCAGCCTGCGATTGGTCGCCGAGATGATGCGGACATCGACCTTGACCGGCTTGCGGCCGCCGACCGCCTCGACCGCGCCTTCCTGCAAAGCGCGCAGCAGCTTGACCTGGGCGGCGAGCGGCAGCTCGGAGACCTCGTCGAGGAACAGCGTTCCGCCATGGGCTTCGACGAATTTGCCCATGTGACGCTCGGTCGCGCCAGTAAATGCGCCCTTCTCATGGCCGAACAGAATCGATTCCACGAGGTTGTCGGGGATCGCGCCGCAATTGACCGCCACAAACGGCTTTGTCTTGCGCTCGCTGGTGCCGTGGATCGCGCGGGCGAACAGCTCCTTGCCGACTCCGGATTCGCCTTCGATCAAGACTGGGATCGAGGATGCCGCAGCCTTCTCGGCGATGCGCAGGATCGGCGCCATCGCCTCCGCCCGTGTAATGATGTCGTCGAACGTCAGCCGGCCCTCACGGCTGTGACGGATGCGCTGCAGCTCTCCCTTCAGCGCGGACGTGTTCAGGGCATTGCGCAAGGAGACCTGCAGACGCTCGATCCCGACCGGCTTGACCACGAAGTCCTGCGCGCCGGCGCGCATCGCCGAAACGACATTGTCGATCCCGCCATGCGCCGTCTGCACGATCACGGGTATCGAAATCCCGGCTTCGCGCATCTTGGACAGGACGCCCATGCCGTCGAGCCCGGGCATCACCAGATCGAGCACGATGGCGTCGATCGGGCCGGCGTCGGGATGGGTCAGCTTCTCGATGACGGCGTCGCCGGTGTCGACCACAATCGCCTCGTAGCCGCATTTCTGCACCATGTTCTCCACCAGCCGGCGCTGGACCGGATCATCATCGGCGATCAAAATGCTGGCAGCCATGGCTTTCCTTGCACGCTACGACTATCTGTCTCGAATCGGGGCACTCTCGCCGACGCCGATTAACGCAACCTTAAACCTCGCTGATCGGGATACACGTTCGAACAACAGGTTACCCATCCGATGACCTCGCGCGCTTCTTCCGCCCTCCGCAAGCCGACCAAGTCCGCTCCTCCGTCCAAAACCGCCAAGGCCAAGAAGGCCGCCGCCAAGCCGACGTCCGGCAAGCCGGCGTCCAACAAGCCGGCGTCCAACAAGCCGGCGTCCAAGTCGAAACCGGCGGTCAAAGCAGGGCGTGGTGCAGCGGCCAAATCGTCCGCCAAGCCCGCAAAGAAGGAGGTCGCGGCCAAGACGGGAATCGGGACGCTGCCCGAATGGAATCTCGGCGACCTGTATATGGGCATCGACGCACCGGAGATCGCTCACGATCTCGCGAAGATGGATGCCGAATGCGTCGCGTTTGAGACGGATTACAAGGGCAAGCTCGCCGAGCATGTCGCACGCGACGATGGCGGCGAATGGCTTGCAGCGGCCGTGCGGCGCTACGAGGCGATCGACGATCTTGCCGGCCGGCTTGGTTCATTCGCGGGCCTCGCGCATGCCGGCGACAGTGTCGATCCGGCGATTTCCAAATTCTACGGCGATATCTCCGAGCGACTGACCGCTGCATCCACGCATCTGCTGTTCTTCCCGCTCGAGCTCAACCGCATCGACGACGCGGTCATTGAGCGCGCGATGGAGACGCCGGCGCTCGGCCATTACCGGCCATGGATCGAGGATCTGCGCAAGGACAAGCCATATCAGCTCGAGGATCGCGTCGAGCAGCTGTTCCACGAGAAGTCGCAGACGGGCTATTCGGCCTGGAACCGGCTGTTCGATCAGACCATCGCCGGTCTGCGCTTCCAGGTCGGGGGAAAGGAGCTCGCGATCGAGCCGACCTTGAACTTCCTGCAGGACCGCGACGGTGCCAAGCGCAAGGCGGCCGCCGAGGCGCTGGCCAAGACCTTCAAGGCCAATGAGCGCACCTTCGCGCTGATCACCAATACGCTGGCCAAGGACAAGGACATCTCCGATCGCTGGCGCGGCTTCCAGGATGTCGCGGATTCCCGCCATCTCAACAACCGGGTCGAGCGCGAAGTGGTCGATGCGCTGGTGGCGTCGGTGCGCGCGGCCTATCCGAAGCTGTCGCATCGCTACTATCAACTGAAGGCGCGCTGGTTCAAAAAGAAGAAGCTCGCGCATTGGGACCGCAACGCGCCGTTGCCCTTCGCCGCCAACGCCACCATCGCCTGGCCGGACGCCAAGAACATGGTGCTGACGGCCTATCGCGGCTTCTCGCCTGAAATGGCCGACATCGCCCAGCGCTTCTTCGACCAGAGCTGGATCGATGCGCCGGTGCGGCCGGGCAAGGCGCCGGGCGCGTTCTCGCATCCGACCACGCCCTCGGCGCATCCCTATGTGCTGATGAACTATCAGGGTAAGCCGCGCGACGTGATGACGCTCGCGCACGAGCTCGGCCATGGCGTCCACCAGGTGTTGGCGGCGAGGCAAGGCGCGCTGATGGCGCCGACGCCGCTGACGCTCGCCGAGACCGCGAGCGTGTTCGGCGAGATGCTGACCTTCAAGCGCCTGTTGTCCGAGACCCGCGACGCCAAGCAGCGCCAGGCGCTGCTCGCCGGCAAGGTCGAGGACATGATCAACACGGTGGTGCGGCAGATCGCGTTCTATTCGTTCGAGCGCGCCGTGCACACCGAGCGCAAGAATGGCGAGCTCACCGCCGAGCGGCTCGGTCAGATCTGGCTGTCGGTGCAGACCGAGAGCCTCGGCGAAGCGATCGAGATCAAGCCGGGCTACGAGAACTTCTGGATGTACATCCCGCACTTCATCCATTCGCCGTTCTATGTCTACGCCTATGCGTTCGGCGACTGCCTCGTGAACTCGCTCTATGCGGTCTACGAGCATGCCGCCGAGGGCTTCGCCGAGCGTTATCTGGCGATGCTCGCCGCCGGTGGCACCAAGCATTATTCCGAGCTGCTCGCCCCGTTCGGCCTGGACGCCAAGGACCCGAAATTCTGGGATGGCGGCCTGTCGGTCATCGCCGGCATGATCGATGAGCTGGAGCGGATGGGGTAGTGGCGTATAACATTTGTTGAACTGGGTGGGCTTCTCTGTTATACAAGTGTACAACAGAGGAGCCTGCCATGAATGAAAGTCCCAAGGAGCTGAAGCCGGACAGCAGCGTGGTGCTGCAGGTCCGAAAGATCGGTAATTCCATCGGGCTGATCTTGCCTAAGGAGATGGTGGCCCGGCTGAACCTTAAAGAGGGGGACAAGCTGTTCCCTGTCGAGCAGCCGGGTGGCGGCATCATGCTGACGCCGCATGATCCGGATTTCGAGCGGGCGATGACAGTCGCCCGGCGCGGCATGAAGCGGTATCACAACGCGCTCTCCGAGCTGGCGAAATGAACGAGCCGTTCTGGCTCACGCGTCAGATGGTCGTTGCAATCCATGATGAGCAGCTTGCAATTCATGGCGGAGCAAGCGGCTTGCGCGACGAGGGCATGCTCGAGTCTGCGCTGGATCGCCCGAGAAACAAGTGGGCTTACGAAGGCGCAGAGCTTCCGGAGCTCGCCGCAGCCTATGCCTACGGCATTGCGCGCAATCATCCGTTCGTGGATGGCAACAAGCGGACCTCGCTGCTGGCGCTCTATACGTTCCTTGGCGTCAATGGATTCGATTTCGACGTCCCGGAAGCGGACGCCGCTGCGGTGATCCTCGCCCTCGCTGCGGGCGAGGTCAGCGAGGCCAGCCTGACGCGCTGGATCCGTGATAATTGGCCAAGCCAATAGGGTGATCGGAAAAGCCGATAGAACTGGCTGGCATGGCCGCCGTTGCCCTTGCATCGGCTTTGAGGTATGCGACCTTAACAAAGCATATTTCTCTGGGGGACCCCGATGGCAAACCATGGCGAGACCGCCTACTCGACGGCTGACGGCAACGACTACGCGGCGCATGAAGCAACCTATGAGGGATTCATCGCGCTGGTGAAGTACGGCACCATCGGTGTCGCCCTCATCGTCATCTTGATGGCCATTTTCATCGCTTAATGTCGCTTTCGGCCCGCCGGCACCCCGCTGGCGGGCCTTCAGCTGAGTGCGGATGCCGCGCCCGCTGACGACACATCGCCGTCCCGCCCCTTTTAAGCTCGCGCGCGCATCCGCGCCGGAGGCCTCATGAAGATTGCCGTCGCCAAGGAAATCGACCCGTTGGAGCCGCGGGTCGCCGCCTCTCCCGACACGGTGAAGAAGTTCAAGGCGTTGGGCGCCGAGGTCGTGATCGAGCCCGGTGCCGGCATCAAGTCCGGCGTCCCCGACGCGGAGTTCACGGCAGCCGGCGCCACCGTGAGCGCCGACGCGCTGAAGGACGCCGACATCATCATCAAGGTGAAGCGGCCGGAGGCTTCCGAGCTCGCCAACTACCGGCGCGGCGCGCTGGTGTTCGCGATCATGGATCCCTATGGCAATGACGCTGCGCTGAAGGCGATGGCCGATGCCGGCATAGCGTCCTTTGCGATGGAATTGATGCCGCGCATCACCCGCGCCCAGGTCATGGACGTGCTGTCGAGCCAGGCGAACCTCGCCGGCTATCGCGCGGTCATCGAAGGGGCCGAGGCCTTCGGCCGGGCCTTTCCGATGATGATGACCGCCGCCGGCACCGTGCCGGCGACCAAGGTCTTCGTGATGGGCGTCGGCGTCGCCGGCCTTCAGGCGATCGCGACTGCGCGCCGGCTCGGCGCCATCGTCTCGGCCACCGACGTCCGTCCAGCCACCAAGGAGCAGGTGGAAAGCCTCGGCGCCAAGTTCCTGGCCGTCGAGGATGAGGAATTCAAGAATGCGCAGACCGCCGGCGGCTACGCCAAGGAAATGTCGAAAGAGTATCAGGCCAAGCAGGCGGCGCTGACGGCGGAACACATCAAGAAGCAGGACGTCATCATCACGACGGCGCTGATCCCCGGCCGTCCGGCCCCGCGCTTGGTCACCATGGAGATGGTGAAGTCGATGCGTCCGGGCTCGGTGCTGGTCGACCTCGCAGTCGAGCGCGGCGGCAATGTCGAAGGCGTCAAGCTCGGCGAGACCGTCGAGATCGACGGCGTCAAGATCATCGGCTTCCCGAACCTGGCCGGGCGCGTCGCCGCCTCGGCCTCGGGGCTGTACGCCCGCAACCTCTTCGCCTTCATCGAGACGATGATCGACAAGAAGGAGAAGACGCTGGCGGTCAATTGGGACGACGAACTGGTCAAGGCCACGGCTTTGACAAAGGACGGCGCCATCATTCACCCGAACTTCCAGCCGAAGGCCTAGTCGGAAGACACAAGGAGCAAAGCCATGGAGCATGTCGTCCAAGCCGTCGATCCGTTCGTCTTCCGGCTGTCGATCTTCGTCCTCGCCGTTTTTGTCGGCTATTTCGTCGTGTGGTCGGTGACCCCGGCGCTGCATACGCCGCTGATGTCGGTGACCAATGCGATCTCCTCGGTCATCGTGGTCGGCGCCCTGCTGGCGGTCGGCGTCTCCATGGTGTCGAGCGGCAGCGGTCTGGCGCGGGCCTTCGGCTTCATCGCGCTGATCTTCGCCTGCGTGAACATCTTCGGAGGCTTCCTCGTCACCCAGCGCATGCTGGCGATGTACAAGAAGAAGTCCAAGTAACAACGCCGCACGACGCGGGATGACAGGCACAACGGGGCATCTGCAATGAACGCCAATCTGTCGGCACTCCTTTATCTCGTGGCAGGTGTGCTGTTCATCCTGTCGCTGCGCGGGCTGTCCAGCCCGGCCACCAGCCGCCAGGGCAATCTGTTCGGCATGGTGGGCATGGGGATCGCGGTCCTTACCACGCTCGCCAGCCACCCGCCGGCGGATGCGCTGGCCTGGATCCTGGTGATCCTCGGCGTCGCGATCGGCGGCGGCATCGGCGCGGTCATCGCCCGCCGGGTGCCGATGACGGCGATGCCCGAACTCGTCGCCGCCTTCCACTCGCTGGTCGGCATGGCCGCGGTGCTGGTCGCCGCAGGGGCCTTCTTCGCGCCGGAAGCCTTCGACATCGGCACGGCCGGCAACATCCATCCGCAGAGCCTCGTCGAGATGTCGCTCGGCGTCGCCATCGGCGCGCTGACCTTCACCGGCTCGGTGATCGCGTTCCTCAAGCTGTCGGCGCGGATGAGCGGCGCACCGATCATCCTGCCGGCGCGCCACCTGATCAACATTGCGCTCGCCGTCGCGCTCGTCTTCTTCGTCATCCGCCTCGTGCTGACCGGCGGTGGCTTCGACTTCCTGATGGTCACGCTCCTGGCGCTGGCGCTCGGCGTGCTGATGATCATCCCGATCGGCGGCGCCGACATGCCGGTCGTGATCTCGATGCTGAACTCCTATTCGGGCTGGGCCGCCGCGGGCATCGGCTTCACGCTGGGCAATTCGGCGCTGATCATCACCGGCGCGCTGGTCGGCTCGTCCGGCGCCATCCTGTCCTACATCATGTGCCACGCGATGAACCGCTCCTTCATCTCGGTTATCCTCGGTGGCTTCGGCGGTGAGACTGCGTCCGCGGGGGCCGCCGCGGGCGAACAGAAGCCGGCCAAGCTCGGTTCGGCTGACGATGCTGCCTTCATCATGAAGAACGCGTCGAAGGTCATCATCGTCCCCGGCTACGGCATGGCGGTGGCGCAGGCCCAGCACGCGCTGCGCGAAATGGCGGACACCTTGAAGAAGGAAGGCGTCGAGGTGAAATACGCCATCCACCCGGTCGCGGGCCGCATGCCCGGCCACATGAACGTGCTGCTCGCCGAAGCCAATGTGCCCTATGACGAGGTGTTCGAGCTTGAGGACATCAACTCGGAGTTTGCGCAGGCCGACGTCGCCTTCGTGATCGGCGCCAACGACGTCACCAACCCGGCGGCCGAGGAGGACAAGACCTCGCCGATCTACGGCATGCCGGTGCTGCAGGTCTGGAAGGCCGGCACGGTGATGTTCATCAAGCGCTCGCTAGCGTCCGGTTATGCCGGCATCGACAATCCGCTGTTCTACCGCGACAACACGATGATGCTGCTCGGCGACGCCAAGAAGATGACCGAGAACATCGTCAAGGCGATGTGACGGAGCCGGTCGGGAGCCATGACCGTCGTGAAATGGCTCCTGATCGTCGTGGTGGCGATCTACGCCACCGTGATTGCGGTACTGTTCGTGCGTCAGCGCGCGATGCTGTTTCCGATCCCGCCGGTCGGCCGCACGGCGCCTTCTGCCGCCGGCTTTCCGCAAGCTGAAGAGCATGTGCTGACCTCCGCCGATGGCGAGAAGGTCATTGCCTGGCATGTCCCGGCGAAGCCTGGGCACAAGCTCGTGCTCTATTTCCCCGGCAATGGCGATTTCCTCGCAGGGGTCGTCTCGCGCTTCAAGGCGCTGACCGCCGACGGCACCGGTCTCGTGGCGTTGTCCTACCGCGGCTATGCCGGATCGACTGGCAGTCCCAGCGAGACGGGGCTGCTTCAGGATGCCGCAGCCGCCTATGCGTTCACGCGGGAGCGCTATGCGGCCGACCGCATCGTGGCCTGGGGCTTTTCGCTCGGGAGCGGCGTGGCGACCGCAATTGCTGCACAGCATCCGATTGCAAAGCTCATCCTGGAGGCGCCCTACACGTCGACCGTCGATGTCGCCTCCGAGATGCTCCGCGTCGTTCCGGTCAGCCTGCTGATGCGCGACAGCTTTCATTCGGACCGCCGCATCGCCGCGGTCCACGTGCCGCTCCTGATCATGCATGGGGCCCAGGATCCGGGGATTCCGATCCGCTTCGGGGAACGATTGTTCGCGCTTGCGCATGACCCCAAGCGCTTCGTACGGTTTCCTGACGGCGGACATAATGATCTGGATTTGTTTGGTGCGACCGAGACGGCAAAGACTTTCATCGACGGCCCTTAGCTTCGGCCTCAAGACGTGGCCGGCGCTGCTCGTTGGGGGTCTGGTTTTCGCAGCGCTGCCCGGGCCGGCGCATGCCGCCACCGGGCTGGACGGCGCCGCGATGACCTGGCCGTTCGCGCTGCCATTCGCCGGATTGCTGCTGTCGATCGCGCTCGGGCCGCTGCTGTTCGCCAAGTTCTGGCATCATCACTACGGCAAGATCGCTGCGGCATGGGCGTTGATGACGTTGGCGGCGTTGAGCTGGCAGGCCGGGCCCGGCGCCGCATTCGCGTCGTTCGTCCATGCGCTGCTTGCTGAATATCTCAGCTTCATCCTGCTGCTGTTCGCGCTCTACACGGTGGCCGGCGGTGTCCTGGTGACCGGCGACATCCGAGGCACGCCCGCCACCAATACGTCGATCCTCGCGCTCGGCACGATCATCGCGAGCGTGGTCGGCACCACGGGCGCGGCGATGATCCTCGTGCGGCCGCTGATCCGCGCCAATCTGACGCGGCCGCACAACGTCCATGTGCTGATCTTCTTCATCATCCTTGCGGCCAATGTCGGCGGCGCCTTGAGCCCGCTGGGCGACCCGCCGCTGTTCGTCGGCTTCCTGCGCGGCGTCGACTTCTTCTGGACCACGCGCAACATCTGGCTGCAGACGGCGATCGTCGCCGGCCTGCTGCTCGTCGTCTTCGCCGCGGTCGATGTTTGGCGCTACCGCGCCGAGAAACCGGCGAGCGTCGATGGTCCGACGGAGCCGCTGCGGGTCCGCGGGCTCGTCAACATCCTCCTGATCGCCGCCATCGTTGCCAACACGCTGATCTCTGCGACCTGGAAGCCGGGCATTTCTTTCGACGTTGTCGGCACGCATCTCGAGCTGCAGAACCTGGTTCGCGATGCCGTCCTGGTCGTGATCGCCGGATTGTCGCTCTGGCTCACCCCGGATGAGCACCGCGAGGCCAATGGGTTCACTTGGGAGCCGATCCGAGAGGTCGCCAAGCTGTTCGCCGCGATCTTCACCGCGATCGTTCCGGTCATCGCGATGCTGAATGCGGGCCATGGCGGCTCGTTCGGCTGGCTCCTGACCGCGGTGACGACGCCCTCCGGCGCGCCGCGCGAGGTCGCCTATTTCTGGTTTACCGGCTTGATGTCGGCCTTCCTCGACAATGCGCCGACTTATCTGTTGTTCTTCGAGCTCGCCGGCGGCGATCCCAAGGTGTTGATGGGCGAGCTGTCGGGAACGCTGGCCGCGATCTCGATGGGGGCGGTGTACATGGGCGCACTGACCTATATCGGCAACGCGCCGAACTTCATGGTCGCAGCGATCGCCAACGAGCAGGGCATCAGGATGCCGAGCTTTTTCGGCTACATGCTCCGGGCGGCCGCCATCCTGATCCCGCTCTTCGTGCTGCTGACGGTGCTGCCGATCCACCCGCTGCTCGACCCGCATTGATCCGATGCTGATGTCGGAGGCCGTGCCGGTCGAGAAGCGTGCGTCCCGGCGCGTGACGATCGCCGCGCCATCGCGCATAGTCGATGGGAACCGATCGAGGAGCGCGAATCATGAGCGTGAAGGGTGCCACGCCGGCATCGTCGGTGATCTTCCCCGGCCTCGCCGTGGCGCTGGTCGTGGGGGTCACGGCATTGCATTACGACTTCACTCCGTCAGCGGTTGGACTGGTGTTTGCGGCCGTGCTGCTGGTCATCCTGTTCGGCACGGTGTTCGCGGCCGTGCATCACGCCGAGGTGATCGCGCATGAGATCGGCGAGCCGTTCGGCACGCTGCTGTTGACGCTGGCGGTGACGATTATCGAGGTGGCGCTGATCGCCACCATCATGCTCGGCGACAAGGCTGCGCCGGCGCTGGCCCGTGACACGGTGTTCGCCGTCGTCATGATCGTATGCAACGGCCTGGTCGGAATCTGCATCTTCATTGGCAGTCTGCGCTATCGCGAGCAGGACGTGCTCGTGTCCGGTGCCAATCTCTATCTCAGCGTGCTGTTCACGATGGCGACCATCACGCTGGTGCTACCGAACTACACGCTGACCTCTCCCGGTCCGGTCTATTCGACGGCGCAGCTCGCCTTCGTCAGTATCGTCACGATCCTGCTCTACGCGATGTTTCTTTATACGCAGACCACCCGGCACCGGGACTATTTCGTTGGCAGCTCGGCCGGCTTCGCCGATGATGATGTCCGGCTGCCGCGCAGCAAGCTGATGCTCAGCGTCGGGCTGTTGCTGGTCGCGCTGCTCGCTGTCGTGCTGCTCGCCAAGAAGTTCTCGCTGGTGGTCGATGCCGGCGTGGCCGCGACCGGTGCGCCGCCCGCCGTCGCGGGCGTGTTGGTGGCGCTGCTGATCCTGCTGCCGGAGAGCGTGGCGGCGATCTCGGCGGCGCGCGCCAACGATCTGCAAAAGAGCATCAACCTGGCGCTGGGATCGTCGCTCGCGACCATCGGCCTGACCATTCCGGCCGTGGCGGTCGCCGCTTATGCGCTCGACAAGCAGCTCGTGCTCGGGCTCGATGCCCAGGGAATGGTGCTGCTGGTCCTGACCTTCGTGCTGAGCATGCTGACCTTCGGCACAGGCCGGACCAACATCCTGTTCGGGCTGGTGCACATGGTCGTGTTCGCGATATTCCTCTTCCTGCTCTTCGTGCCCTGATTTTGAGAGAGATCCGCATGCTCAGCGCTCAATCCGACGTCCAGGTCGATACGCCCGAGGTCCGCGTCACGGAGTGGCGGCTGGCGCCGGGGAGTGCGACGGGGCGCCATATCCATGAAATGGATTACGTGATCGTGCCCGTCACCGCCGGCCAGATGACGATCGTGGCGCCGTCGGGAGAGCGCTCGAAGGCGCAGCTCGCGGTCGGGAAATCCTACTTCCGCAAAGCGGGCGTTGAACACGATGTGCTGAACGAGACGGGTTCCGAGATCGTTTTCCTGGAAGTTGAATTGAAGCCGTAACCAATTGTTTACCGGCATGCCGCTGATTGTGGTATCTTGAACCGGTGATCCGGTTTGCTATGGCGCCGCCCAGTGCGGCCGCACGGCTCCGGTCTGAACGGCTTTCAGGAAACGATCTTGCGAAGGGCGCGCCGGTCCGCTTGGCAGGCGTGAGCTTCGGAAGGTGGGGAATGGTCCCTTAATTGTGCCTCAAAGTTCCCGCAAATACCGCGCCGCGGGAGTGGTCAGCATGCTGAAATATCTCACCAAGTTCGCCATGGAGATCATCCCGTCGGTGGTGGCGACCATCATCGGCGCGTACATCGTCAACCACTACATCAATACCAAGCCCGACTCGCCGCCCTCGACCGTGGCGTCCGTTGCGTCGGCGGCCTACGCCAAGCTCACTGGCGCCAAGAGCGACGCGTCCAAGACCGACGCGTCCGCAAGTCACACCGACGCGACCAAGGTGGATGCCAAGTCCGCCGAGACGTCGGCCGAGGTCTCCAACGTGCCGGCGCCGGGCATCAAGGCGAAGGGCGTCTCGGAGAAATCGCTGACCGAAAAGGCTGCGGAGAAGGCTGTCGAGGTGAAGCCGGCCGAGACGGCGAGCCTTCCGGCCGAGACCCCGCGCCGTGCGGCCTCGCCGCGCGAGAAGCTGATCGCGCGAGGAACTCCCGCAGAGGCGCCGGCCGCTCAGCCGGAGGAGCGACGCGATGCCGCCGATCTGGCGCGCGCGGCGATCGAACGGCTGCGTGCGAGCGAGAGCACCGGCAAGGCGTCGAGCGAAAAGCCGGCCGATGCTGCCCGTGGTGCCGGCGAAGCGCCGCGTATCGTCACGGCGACGCCTCCGGTCTCTGCGGTCCGGCCGTTGCCGCCTCCCGTCACGGTTTCGGCTCCGCCGGCCGAGCAAAGCTTCGGCATGGCCCCGGCGTCCGGCACCAACCCGCCCTATACCGGGGCGCTCCAGCCGGATGGGCGCCCGACGCCGCCGGCCGAAATCCCGACACGCCAGTTGAGCCCGCTCGATCTGCGTGCGGACAAGAACGATCCGTCGATCAAGGATCAGATGTCCAACGTTGCGCAGGACATGATGTCGGCTGCGAAGTCCGTGTTCCATTCGGTCCTGCCGAAATAGCGGACTTGCTCAGCTCCTGCGGTGATCTCAAAGCGGCGGCCAAGGGTCCGCCGCTTTTGCTTTGGTCGGTACCATCGAAGGACAAGTGAGACCGGCGTTCCGAAGGATGCTCGGGACGAAATCGCCGGATGCCAAGATGGCCGGGTGGTCGTCGGCGGCGTCTCCCGCGCAACAGCGCTCCCGCTTACAGCAGGCAAAATAAAAGCGCGGGCTGCAGGCCCGCGCTTGGAACATCGTCAAATCTGTTTGGGCAGATCAGCGCGGCGCGCCGGGACGGGGGCCTGCGCCCGGTCCGCGACCAGCACCGCGGTCGCCACCTGCGCCAGCGCCGAACACCGGCTTCGGCTTCATCGGCAGCAGGCCTTCGCGCTGCAGCTTCTTGCGGGCCAGCTTGCGTGCGCGGCGCACGGCTTCGGCCTTCTCGCGTGCTTTCTTCTCAGAGGGCTTCTCGTAATGGCCGCGGAGCTTCATCTCGCGGAAAATGCCCTCGCGCTGCATCTTCTTCTTGAGCGCCTTGAGAGCTTGATCGACATTGTTATCGCGAACGAGAACCTGCACGCGGCATCCTCTTTCTCAGTCTATCGGTTTGAAATCTGGTGAAAGCCAGGGCTGGCAAAAGGCCGCGCCCTTAACCTTGAGGGCGCCCGTGTATCAGACAACACCATCCCTGTCCACCCGGTGCCGGGCTCTGGATGGAAAGTTTAACGCGCCAGAAGCGGATTATTTCAGGCCCGCCCTTGGCGGCATCGGGGACACCTGGGTGACATGCCCCATTTTGCGGCCCGGCCGGGCCGCCCCCTTGCCATAGAGGTGCACGGTGGCGCCGGGAACCGTGAGCCATTGCTCGTAGCTGTTGATCTCGTCGCCGATCAGATTGGTCATCGTGACCTGCCCGTGGCGCAGCGGCTTGCCAAGCGGCCAGCCCGCGATCGCCCGGATGTGCTGCTCGAATTGCGAAATCGAAGCCCCATCCAAGGTCCAGTGGCCGGAATTATGCACCCGTGGGGCAATCTCGTTGACCAGCACGCTGGGACCGGAGGGGCCGGGCACGACGAACATCTCGACAGCCAGCACGCCGACATAATCGAGCGCGGTGGCGATCCGGCTGGCAATGTCGCGGGCCTCGTCGGCCAGCGTGTCCGGGATGCGGGCCGGCGCCTGCGACACTTTCAGAATGTGATCGCGATGCTCGTTTTCCGTGACGTCGAAACACTCGACCTGTCCGTCAGCCCCCCGCGCGGCGATCACCGAGATCTCGCGCTCGAACGGGACGAAGGCTTCCAGAATCGCGGATTTGGTACCGAGCTCAGCCCACAGTTTTTCCAGGTCATCGCCCTGGCGGATCTTCACCTGACCTTTGCCGTCATAGCCGAAGCGGCGGGTTTTCAGCACGGCCGGCAGGCCGATCCGCAGGATCGCTTCGCGCAGCGTGGATGGCGAGGAGACATCGGCGTAATTGGCCGTTCGGATACCGAGCGAGGTCACGAAATCCTTTTCCGTGAGCCGATCCTGCGTGGTTTCGAGCGCCGAGCGGCTCGGCAGCACGGGACGTCTGGCAGCCAGCACCATGGCAGCGGCCGATGGCACGTTTTCGAACTCATAGGTCACGACATCGACGTCGTTGGCGAACAATTCGAGCGCTTCGACATCGGCATATTCGGCGCAGGTTGCGTTCAGGACAACATCGAATGCCGGCGAATCCGGGTCCGGCGAGAACACCTGGCAGCGCAACCCGAGCCGCGCCGCCGCCAGCGCCAGCATGCGGCCGAGCTGGCCGCCGCCGAGAATGCCGATCGTGTCGCCGGGCTTCAGCTTCACCCGATTGGACCCGCTCACGCCGCGCCCTCCGGACGCTCGGCGATCGAACTCGTCTGCTGCTGCCGCCAGGCCGAAAGCCGCTCGGCAAGGGCGGTATCCGAGAGCGCCAGCACGCTGGCCGCGAGCAGGGCCGCATTGACCGCCCCGGACTTGCCGATGGCCAGCGTCCCGACCGGAATGCCGGCCGGCATCTGAACGATCGAATAGAGCGAATCGAGCCCCGATAGCGCCTTGGATTCGACCGGGACGCCGAATACTGGCAGCTCTGTCAGCGACGCCGTCATGCCCGGCAGATGCGCTGCGCCGCCTGCACCGGCGATCACGACCTTGTAGCCGGCCGCCTTGGCGCCTTTGGCAAAGGCGTAGAGCCGATCCGGGGTCCGATGCGCCGAGACGATGCGGGCGTCGTAGCTCACACCGAGGGCGCCGAGTGTATCGGCGGCATGACGCATGGTATCCCAGTCCGACTGGCTTCCCATGATGATGGCGATCGCGGCGGTCATGAACTCAATTCTCTCGGGAATCCAGAAGCATGGGCCGGAGTATAGGATCGGTCCCGACAGCGGCAAGCCATGGCATGGAGGTCTGAATGGACTATCCTGACTTGGTAAACCCCGGCAAGCCCAAACCTCGTGCGTCAAGGTCTCCGATGAAAAAGAAGCGCATGATCAAGGCCGCGAATGCCGGAGCGCGCGGAACAAAATACCGTCGGAAGCCCGTGCGCGGCGCCGGGACGCGTGCGGCGGCGGCCCCGCCGGGGGCGCGCCAGGTCGTACGCCGCCTCAAGGCGGAACTCGCCGCGGCGCAAGCCCGGATCGCTGAACTGACGGCTCTGGCCGAGCGCGATGTTCTGCTCGACATCTTCAATCGGCGAGGATTTGCGCGGGAGCTCCACCGCTCCATCGCCTTCATCAAGCGCTATGACGCAACTGGCGCGCTGATTGTGCTCGACGTCGATCACCTCAAGCCGATCAACGATACGTTTGGACATGCCGCGGGCGACGAAGTCCTGAAGGCGGTGGCCGGTGTGCTCAGCGAAGTCGTGCGGTCCTCGGACGTGATCGGGCGGCTCGGCGGTGACGAGTTCGGCGTGCTCCTGTGGCACCTCAGCGAGGCCGATGCGCGCGCCAAGGCGGCCGAGCTGGAACACGCCATCGACAGTCTGAGCTTCACCTTCGATGGCCAGACGGTTCATGCCGGCGCCTCAGCCGGCGTTGCCGTTCTCGACAGGCGTGTCAATCCGGTGCGGGCGTTGGAGGAGGCCGACCGTGCGATGTATGTCCGAAAGGCCCAGCGCAGGCACGAAGCTCGTGCCTGAGGACCACAAGGAACGGGGCCTCCGTTCTCCCTGTGCGGGGGCAGGCCGCCGGCCATGCGACGGCGTCACAGCTCGCCGAGATCGTCCGGCAGCTCACCGAACTTGTGCAGCAGATGCGCGTCGCTGAATTCGCCCAACAAGGGATCGCCGCTGCGACTGAAGGCGACGGCTCCGATGTTGTCCCCGAGGCGCGACATTGCTTCTGCCCGGCGGAGCGCGGCCGTCGCGCTCCGGCATTCCTCTGCCGCTCCGGCGATCAGCGCGCCTGATTCGTCGAGTCGAAACGGCAGGGCCACGTAGTAGGTGACATCAGGCATCGCACGCGTCTCCAACTCGGTCGGGAGTACGGGCAGGCGTCGGGGCTCGTCCGCGGGCGGATCGAAGACGGCGGCTCAGGCGGCACTGCTCTTCGCTTCGTCCGAAAGGGCGTTCGGCATGCAGCCGCAGGAGATCGCGGCGCGCAGTTCGTGCAGCTCCAGTTCAAGATATTCGTTGGCGATGATCAGCGCCTTGATCGTGGAGCGCAGATTTCCGTCGCACATCGCGATCGCCTGATCGCAGGCCTGTTCGTAGAGGCGGTCTTGCGGAGAAAAGGGGGCGGGCATCAGATCGATCCTGTCTGCTCGGGCGGCGTGAGAGGCGGTCTGATTGTTCTTGTTTTGTTCTAAAATGTCAATTGCCGCCGACGTGTGAACTCACAGCGATCTGCGGACCCTGTTGGTCAGAACGTTATGCGTCAGGAATGCTGACGCTTGTGGTCAGGCGATGATGTCGGGCGTGATCTGGTCTTCGATGAAGGCGATCCGGTCGCGCAGCGACAGCTTCCGCTTCTTCAGTCGTTGCAGCCGCAACAAATCCGGCGCTGGCGATTGATGCAAAGCGTCAATCGCCGCGTCGAGATCGCGGTGCTCCTGCTGCAGGCGCGCGAGTTCGGCCTGCAGTTCGCGCTCGTCTTGGTCAGCCATGATCTATGATAGCAAAAAAGCGGACAGAAGGGGAAAGGCTTGCGGCGGGAGGTCGCAAATATTGCGCTTGCGAACCTCTCGCGCAAGTCGAGAACGACTGAATCACCGCCTCTGTCCCGTGAATTTCAAGTTGGTGTCAGTGCGAGATTCGTCCACATCTCCTCACGCTTCATTACACACGGCCTTCAAATTTGCATGTGCGGTCTTTTGGCCCCATCGACAGGTCAAACCACTTGTGTACACTTATTCACCCTGGTCGAATCTCAACTTGACCTATCGAGGAGGTTTCGAATGGCCCTTCAGGCGCATCTCGTTGAACTCGAGCGTAAGCATAAAGTTCTTGAAAACGAATTGCATGAAGCTCTCCTGCATCCATCGACTGACGACTTGCGTATTGCCGAGTTGAAGCGCCGCAAACTCATGGTGAAGGACGAGATCGAACGCTTGAGACAAGTGACGAGCGAGACGATTCACTGATTTGATCGCCTGAGATCACAACTGACGGATCCCGGCCGGGATCACCACTAACGCCAAAGACGCGTTCGCGCTGGGAAGGCACGCTTCGTGCCTTTCCCAGCCTATTCCCAGCCTATCATCTGAGGACGTCTTCGATGTGGACGTCTCCGTCTGGTGATTTCCGAACTGGAAACTCTGCCTGAAAATGTTGGGCGTCCTGATCTGACATCGCGCAGATTTTCCCCGCGCCAACTTCCTTCCTCAGTTCGCGGCGAGCTCGCCCACATGCTGCGCGATCGCAAGCGACGAGGTTAATCCGGGCGATTCGATTCCGAACAGATTGATCAGTCCGGCCACCCCGTGATCGCGCGGGCCCTGAATGACGAAGTCCTGCGAGGCCACCGCGGGCGGTACGATCTTCGGCCGGATGCCCGAATAGCTCGGCATCAAGGCACCGTCCGGCAGTGTCGGCCAGTATTTGCGGATCGCTGGATAGAAGCGTTCGGCGCGGGACGGGTCGACCGTGTAGTCGATGTGATCGATCCATTCGACGTCCGGGCCGAAGCGCGCCTGGCCAGCCATGTCGAGCGTCAGGTGGACGCCCAGCCCGCCAGGCTCCGGCACGGGATAGATCAGCCGCGAGAACGGCGCCTTGGCGCTGCAGCTGAAGTAATTGCCCTTGGCGAGATAGGCCTTGGGCACCAGCGCTGGCGGCATGCCCTCGATCAGCCCGGCCACGGCGGGCGCGTTCAGGCCGGCGGCATTGACCAGCAGCCGGGAGGCCAGCGTCATCGGCTGCTCCCCGCCAGCATCAATCTCGATCATATCGCCGGTCGCCCTGGCCCGCAGCAGCGGCGTGTTGAAGGCGAACGCGCCGCCCGCGTCCTCGATCTCGCCGCGCAGCGACAGCATGTAGGCGTGGCTGTCGAGGATGCCGGTCGACGGCGACAGCAGGGCCGCCTCGCAGGCAAGGGCGGGTTCCATGGCGCGCGCCTGCGGGCCCGACAGCAGCTGCATGCCCTCCACGCCATTCGCTTCGGCGTGTGCGCGGATGCCTTGCAGCTTCTCGGTCTCGGTCGGATTGGTTGCAACGATCAGCTTGCCGCAATTGCGGTAGGGAACGCCGTGCTCATCACAATACCGGTACAGCATCCGCTTGCCACTGACGCAGAAGCGGGCCATCAGGCTGCCGGCCTTGTAGTAGATGCCGGCATGGATCACTTCGCTGTTGCGGGACGAGGTGATGGTGCCGATGTCCTCGGCGGCTTCGAGGACGATCACTTCACGCCCCGAAATGGCGAGGTGGCGGGCGATGGCAAGCCCGACGACGCCAGCGCCGATGATGACGCAATCGACTTTATCCATGCGCGTTCCTGAAACGATTCGTGGAGTTATGGTCTCGTGCAATTTTTAGTAGGTGGAACCGCGTTCCAAAGCATGTCGCGTGTTAGCAAACCGTTCATCATGGGAGATCATTGACCGAATTTGCTTCGCCTTTTTCGAAGTTTGCCAAAGCCGTTTACCCGATCCCAACACGTGAAGCCAGATTATGCCATCCGAATACCGCGGGTGATCGATGGCTGGCAAGAATTGGCAGGCGAGCAGCAGAAATGCGTTTCCTGCGCGTGTCGTTGCGGCCGCGATGGCCGTCATGGCCGCGTTGGAAGCTGCATCGCCGGCGTGTGCCTGGGCCGCTCCGGCCGATTTCTCGCCCAGCAGCTTTGTGGGGGTCGTCGAGCCCGACGTGCTCTGGAAGGTGCTGATCGCCGGAATCGTGGTCTGCGCCTTTCTCGCCTCGGTGGTGATCTGGATCCATTCGAGCTTGCGGCGAACCAAGCGTGCGCAACTGCGCCGTAACGCCTTCGTCAGCTCCGCGCTGAACAATCTCAGCCAGGGTCTGATGCTGACGGACTCCGCCAATCGCGTCGTCTTCTATAACCGTCGGTTTCTCGAGATCTACGGCATGACCAGGGCGGACATCCCGCCCGGCTGTACCGGGCGAGATCTTGTCGAGCTTCGGCGTCAGCGCGGCCTGCTCGCGCTATCGGTCGAGGACTACGCCCGGAAGGCGCGCGAGCCGGACGGGTGTCTGACGGACCTGCCCGACGGACGCGCGGTCCGCGCGAAGATCTTCCGGCTGCCGACCGGGGGATCGATCGGCATCCACGAGGACTGCACGGTGCAGCGCCGGCTGGAGGACGAGCTCGCCTCGACCAAGCAGTTCCTCGAATCGGTGGTGGATCAGGTCCCGGCCTGCGTTGTCGCCAAGAACATCGAGGACGGCCGTTACATTTTCGCCAACCGCGCCTTCGAGCGGTTCGCGCGGGTGTCGCGGGACCGGATCATTGGAAAGCGCCCCGGCGACCTGTTCGGCGAGGAGACCGCCGCCAACATCACGCAAGCCGACCGCGCAGCGATGCTGGCGCCGGGCACCACCTATCGCAGCGAGCTCGTGGTCCAGCGCGGCGACGAGAAACGAATCCTGGAATCCCACCGGGTCGTCGCGCGCAATGACAAGAACGAACCGCAGTTCCTCATCGCCTTGTTCGATGATGCGACCGAGCGGCGCTCGCTCAGCCAGGAGCTGGAAAGCACCAAGAAGTTCCTGGAGCTCATCGTCGACAACATCCCGGTCTCGCTGATCGTCGAGAGCGCCGGCGATGGCCGCTACCTGCTCGCCAACCGCAGCGCGGAGATCATCCTCAACCGCAAGCGGGAGGATGCAACCGGCCTGACCACGGCCGACATCTTCAATCCGCGCGAGGCCAGGCTGATCATGGCGCGCGACGAAGCCGCCATCAAGAAGCGCGGGGTTTTGACCGAGGAACATCCGATCTCGACCAAGGACGGCCTGCGCCTGTTCCTGACCCGGCGGGCGACCGTGCTCGGCGACGGTGGCGAGCCGCAATATCTGATCAAGACCTATGAGGACGTGACCGACCGGCGCCAGACCGAATCGCGGATGGCGCATATGGCCTATCATGACGGCCTCACCGACCTGCCGAACCGCGCGGCGTTCCTCCAGGCCTTGAGCCAGATGATCGAAGCTTGCGCGGATACCGGCGAGGAATTCGCCGTCTTGAATGTCGATCTCAAGGGGCTGAAGGACGTCAATGATGTGTTCGGCCACGCCATCGGTGACAAGCTGCTGATCGAAGTCGCTCGCCGCGTGCACACCGTGGCAAGAGGCGGCGTGGTTGCACGGCTCTCCGGCGACGAGTTCGGCTTGATCATCGACGGCAAGCAACCGGAGACAGGCAGGGCGCTCGCTGAACAATTGGCCGCAGCCATCGCCGTCGAATTTCAGATCGAAGGCAAATCAATTCGCACCGCGCTGACGACCGGCATCTCGGTGTTCCCGCATAACGGCCCGGATCCGGCCTCGCTGCTCGCGAATGCCGGTGCAGCCCTGTTCCGCGCCAAGGCCAGGTCGCGTGGCAGCATCACCTTTTACGAACCCGAGATGGACCAGCAGATCCGCGACCGCCGCGTTCTGCATCAGGAGCTGTCGGTCGCGATCAAGAACGGCGAACTGTCACTGTACTTCCAGCCGCAGGCGAGCTCCGGCCGGACCGTGGATTGCAGCGAGATCATCGGTTTCGAGGCGCTGGCCCGCTGGCACCACCCCGTGCGTGGCTTCGTGCCGCCCAGCGACTTCATCCCGCTTGCGGAAGAGAGCGGAATGATCGTCGAGATGGGCGAGTGGATCCTGCGTGAGGCCTGCCGCGAGGCGGCGTCCTGGCCAAAGCCGCTGCAGGTCGCGGTCAACCTGTCGCCCGCCCAGTTCGTCCATGGCGATCTCGTCGCTCTGGTCCACTCCATCCTGCTGGAGACGGGGCTGTCGCCCGGCCGGCTCGAGCTCGAAATCACCGAGGGCGTGCTGATCGAGGATTTCGACCGCGGCGTCGCGCTGCTGCGCCGGTTGAAGGCGCTCGGTGTTCGCGTCTCGATGGACGATTTTGGCAGCGGCTACTCGTCGCTGAGCTATCTGCAGGCCTTCCCGTTTGACAAGATCAAGATCGATCGCGCCTTTGTCATGAATCTCGGCCGCAATCCGCAATCCGCGGCGATCATCCGTGCGGTGATCGGGCTTGGTCACGGCATGAACATGTCGATCGTGGCCGAAGGCGTCGAGACGCCGGAGCAACTCGGCTTCCTCGCCGAGCAGGGCTGCGATTCCGTTCAAGGCTATCTGCTGGGCAAGCCATTGCCGATCGACAAATATGACGGCATCGTCGGCCGCGCGCATGTCGACGCCATCACGGCGGTTCGCAAGACCGGATGACCGTAGGATTGCGGCCAGAGGCGATCGCGCAACAGCACGAATATATCCGCTGAGTCGTCCGCGTCGCGGCTACGAGAATCATCGATGCGGGCTTAGGATCGCATGTCCTGACACGCTCGAAGACGTTGCGTATGGCGGACTATGATCTTGCAATCATCGGCGGAGGTCTGAACGGCGTCAGCCTGGCGCGGGACGCGGTCGGCCGCGGCTTGCGCGTCATTCTGGTCGAGCAGGGCGACCTCGGCAGCGCAGCCTCCTCCGCCAGCTCGCGGCTGGTGCATGGTGATCTCGCCAGCTTGGAGCGCCGCCGCGTGTTGCGCGTGCGCGCCGCTCTTGCCGAACGCGACGTCTGGCTCAGGATCGCGCCGCATCTGGTGCGCCCGATCCGCTTCGCCATTCCCGCCCATGCCGAGGAGCGTCCGACCTGGCAGCTGCGCACCGGATTGTGGCTCTACGACCGGCTCGCGGCTCGCAAGCGGTTGCCCGCCGCGACGACGCTGGACGTGACGCATCATCCGATCGGCGACGCGCTGAAGCGCCCGATCGGAACGGCGTTCGCCTATTCCGATTGCGTGGTCGACGATTCCCGATTGGTGGTGCTGACGGCGCTGGACGCGGCCGAGCGTGGCGCCGCGATCCGGACCGGTGCCCGTTGCGTGCGGGCCGACCGCGACCGCATCTGGCGGCTGGCGATCATCGACCGCGGCCATCGGCGGATCGTCACGTCCCGGGCCCTTGCCAACGCGACCGGCGCGTGGAGCGTCTCGACGGCGGAGACCGTGCTGCGTCAGCCGCCGCCGCGGGTCGTCGCGCGGCAGATCAGTCAGATCGTGGTGCCCCGGCTGTTCGATGTCGACGCGGTCTACGTCTTCCAGAACCATGACGGCAGGCTGATCTTCGCCCAGCCCTATGAGCGGGACTTCACCCTGATCGGCACGGTCGCCCATGAGTTCAAGGGCGATCCGGCGGTGGTGGCGATGCCGGCGCCTGACGTCGCCTATCTCTGCCGGGCCGCCAACCGCTATTTCCGCTCCGACATTCAGCCTGTCGACGTGGTGCGGACGGTCTCCGGAGCCAACATGATGCTGCGCGCCGCCGGCGGTGAGCGGTTGGAGACCGTCGTGAGCCTCGAGGCCAGCCGGACCCAGGCGCCGCTGCTGACGATGTGCGGCGGCGACGTCACCACCGCCCGGCGGCGCGCCGAGCAGGCGATCAACCGGCTCGCGACCTTCTATCCGATGTCGCCGCGCTGGACCGCTGGCGCGCCTTTGCCCGGCGGTGATTTCGATTGGAACCGGTTCGACGATCTGGTGGACGACGTCCGCGAGCGTTGGCGGTTCCTCAGCGAAGCCGAGGCAAGGCGCCTGGCAGGCGCCTACGGCACACGGCTCGCCGACGTCCTGGGGGACGCCAGCAGCAGGGCCGAGCTGGGCCGCGCGTTCGGATCGCAGCTGACGGAGGCCGAGGTCCG
Organism: Bradyrhizobium denitrificans; assembly: GCF_013179005.1. Taxonomy (NCBI): domain Bacteria; kingdom Pseudomonadati; phylum Pseudomonadota; class Alphaproteobacteria; order Hyphomicrobiales; family Nitrobacteraceae; genus Bradyrhizobium; species Bradyrhizobium denitrificans. Next base: position 168,766 of record NZ_JABFDP010000006.1, read on the forward strand.
CTATCTCATGACCAAGGAATGGGCCCGCTTTCCTGACGACGTGCTGTGGCGGCGGACCAAGCTCGGCCTGACCCTCGGCGCCGCCGAACAGGAGGCGCTTGCAGCCTTCATGGCCGCGGCAGCCCGTGACCAGAGCACGATGCCTCCGCATGAGGTGGACGGGGATAGTCCGGCCCGTGCGGTTGAGCTGCAGGCCATCGGCGGCTAGCTTGCCCTCGCCGTGCCGTTCGGGCCGGCAGGGGTGATTTGAACGGATCATGGCTGACGACATCGCGACCTCCGAGCCTGCTGCCGAGCCGGCGCCACCATCGTCGCCGGTCCCGCGCCCTGATCCCCAGCCGCCGATCCTGCGGATCGAGAACGTGGTCAAGACCTTCGGCAGCTTTCGGGCCGTCGACGGCGTCTCGCTCGACATCCGGGCGGGCGAGTTCTTCGCGCTGCTCGGTCCGAGCGGCTGCGGCAAGACCACGCTGTTGCGCATGCTGGCCGGCTTCGAGACGCCGGATGAGGGCCGCATCCTGCTGTCGGGCGAGGACATCGCGCCGGTGCTGCCGCATCAGCGTCCCGTCAACATGATGTTCCAGAACTACGCGTTGTTTCCGCATCTCAACGTGCGCGACAACATCGCCTTCGGCTTGAAGCGGGCCGGCATGCCGCGCGGCGAGATCGCCAGCCGCGTTGCGGAGATGGTGGCGCTGGTCCGGCTTGAGGGCCTCGAGAAGCGCAAGCCCGATCAGCTCTCGGGCGGTCAGAAGCAGCGCGTCGCGCTGGCACGCTCATTGGCCCGCCGGCCGAAGGTGCTGCTGCTCGACGAGCCGATGGCCGCGCTGGACAAGAAGCTGCGCGAGAGCACGCAGTTCGAACTGATGGAGCTGCAGCGCAAGCTCGGCATGACCTTCATCATCGTCACCCATGATCAGGAGGAGGCGATGACGGTGGCGAGCCGGATCGGCGTGATGAAGGCGGGCCAGCTCGAACAGGTCGCCGTGCCACGCCGTCTCTATGAGGAGCCGGCCTCGCGCTGGGTCGCGGAGTTCGTCGGCGACATCAATCTGTTCGAGGGCGAGGTGACTGCGCGCGAGGCGCTCCGGCTCCGGGTCGCGACCTCAACTGCGGGCGAGCTGGTGGTGGCGCAGCCGGTCGCGCCGGTCGCCGAGACCAAGGTCGCCGTGGCCATCCGGCCGGAGAAGATCCGCCTGGCGCTCCGCGGACCGGCCGCCGATGCGGCGGCGGCGGCGGCCGCGCTCAACCGGGTCGAAGGCGTCATTACGGATGCGAGCTATCTCGGCGGCAAGACCGTGTACAAGATCAGGCTCGACGGTGGCGCCGTGCTTCACGCCGCGCAGGCCAACACCGCGCGGCTCGACGCCGAAGGCTATGGGGTGAACCAGCGCGTGGTGGCCTGGTTCACGCCGGATGATTGCGTGGTGCTTGAGCGATGAGCGCGCGCCGCATCTTCTCCCGCCCGGCGCGCTTTGGCGCGATCGTGCCCTATGTCTGGATGGTGCTGTTCTTCCTGGTGCCGTTCGCCTTCGTCGCGAAGATCAGCCTGTCGCAGACGGCCATCGCGCAGCCGCCTTATACGCCGGTGTTCTCGCTGGCCGGTGGATTGTCGGCGCTGTCGGACGCTCTCGCAGGGCTGTCGCTGGACAATTTCCGCCTGCTGCTGTCGGACGATCTGTATCTCGCGTCCTATCTGCGTAGCGTCGTTGTCGCTGCGACCTCGACGGCGATCCTGCTCCTGATCGGCTATCCGATCGCCTATGGCATGGCGCGACTGCCGAAGCGGTGGCAGGGCATCGCGATGATGCTGGTCATCGTGCCGTTCTGGACCTCGTTCCTGATCCGCATCTATGCCTGGGTCAACATCCTGCAGCATGACGGATTGTTGAACCAGATCCTGCTCGCGCTGCATCTGGTGTCGGCGCCGGTGGTGTGGCTGTCGACCGACAGCGCGATGTATGTCGGCATCGTCTATTCCTATCTGCCGTTCATGATCCTGCCGCTGTTTGCGACCTTGACCAAGTTGGAGCCGGCGCTGGAAGAGGCGGCCGCCGACCTCGGCGCCTCGCCGCGCGAAACCTTCTGGCTGGTGACGTTTCCGCTGTCATTGCCGGGCGTCGGCGCGGGCAGCCTGCTGTGCTTCATCCCGATCGTCGGCGAATTCGTCATTCCAGACCTGCTCGCGGGATCCAGATCGCTGATGATCGGTCAGACCCTGTGGCTGGAGTTCTTCACCAACAAGGACTGGCCGGTGGCGTCGAGCATCGCCGTCGTGCTCCTGGCGGTGCTGCTGATCCCGCTCCTGCTCTACGACCGGCTGCAGCGCCGGCAACTGGAGGAGGGCAGATGAGCGCGATCACGGCACGGCCGTCCCGCCTGTCGCGCTTCAACGTCGCCTCGCTGACGCTCGGGCTCGCTTTCCTGTATCTGCCGATCCTGATCCTGGTGATCTATTCGTTCAATGCCTCGCGCCTGGTCACGGTGTGGGGCGGCTGGTCGTTGCGCTGGTATCACGAGTTCTTCAACGACCGCGCGATGATCGATGCGGCCTGGATGAGCCTGCGTGTCGGCGCGACCTCCGCGACCGCGGCGACGGTGTTGGGCACGCTCGCGGCTGTCGCGCTGTCGCGCGGCCAGGGCTTTCGCGGCCGCATGCTGTTCTCCGGCATGCTGTACGCGCCGCTGGTGATGCCGGAGGTGATCACCGGCCTGTCGCTGCTGTTGCTGTTCGTGGCGCTGGAGGCGGAGCGCGGCTTCTGGACGGTGACCATCGCCCACACCACCTTGACGATGTGCTTCGTCGCCGTGGTCGTGCAGTCTCGGCTGGTCTCGCTGGACCGCAGCCTGGAGGAGGCCGCCATGGATCTCGGCTGCGATCCGCTGCGGGCGTTCGTGTTGGTGACCCTGCCGCTGATCGCGCCGGCAGTGGTGGCGGGCTGGATGCTCGCCTTCACGCTGTCGCTCGACGATCTCGTGATCGCGAGCTTCACCACCGGGCCCGGCTCGGCAACCTTGCCGATCCGGATCTATTCGGAGGTCCGGCTCGGGGTGAAGCCCGAGATCAATGCGATCTGCACCTTGGTGATCGGGCTGATTGCCGTCGTGATCGTCGTGGCGTCGTTGGCTTCAAAACTGTCGAGCGACCGCGGCGAGAGTGCAGCTCCGCTGTAGCGGCCGTCCTTGCGAGCGCACTGACGACGGTGGCTCAACGGGGCGCCCCATCACAGCTGTCATCGCCCGGCGTGACCGGGCGGTCCAGTACTCCGAGAAGCCCGTGAGTCCGCCGAGAGGCCGCGGCGCACTGGATGCCCGCCTGCACGGGCATGACAGCTGAGGTTGTGGCGCCTTGCTCGGTCATTGCGACCGCCGATCGCGATGACCAAGAATGCTGCGTCAGTGTTCACGCCGAGAACAACTTCAACGCCGCGGCGACGACTGTGCGGTGGATCGTGCCGCGATCGACCGACGGCGGATCGACGCAGCTGGCGGGATCGGAGCTGCGGCCGAGTTCGGTGCTTTCCGGCAGGAACACGTAATGGCCGGCATCGTCGGCGATAATATCGAATGTGCTATCGCCCAGCCGCTCTTGTAGCCAGCGCGCGGCCGGCAGCAGCGCATCGGCGCCGCCGGCCATGATGTGCGTCGGCACGTTGATCGCAGCGACGCTGTCCTCGGAAAAGCCCTGCACCGAGCGTCCCGGCGCCAGCAGCAGCGCCGCCTTGATGCGCGGATCGTGGCAGGAGGCGGACATGCGCGCCCAGGAGTCGCGGAAGATCTGGCTCTCCGCCATCAGGCGCGGCAGGTGATCGACGAGGTCGGGAAATTCGCGCGGCCCGCGGCCGAGATTGGCGCCAGGCTCGAACGGCGAGCGGATCATGATGGCGCCGAGCAGGGCGGTGGCCGTGACGCCGCCCAGTGAATAGCCGACCGCGAACAGGCGATCTGCGTCGATACGGCCGGCGAAGGCGGGATGCGCGACGATGTGGTCGATCAGCAGCGAGATGTCGCGCGGGCGTTCCCACGAGCAGAGAAAGGCCTCCGCGCGATACGGCGCGGCATTGCTGTTGCCATGATGATTGACCGCAACCGCGACGAACCCGTGGGCCGCCAGTTCCCGCGCCAGCCATTCGAACTGCAGACCGTTGCAGCCGGTGCCGTGCGAATACACGACGAGCGGATACGGACCATCCGCGGCGAGCGGCGCATCCAAAGCCGCCGGTCCCGCTGCGAACCATCCTTCAGGCCATGGCGCGACCGGAAGCGCTGCTTCGGTCGCATCGTCCGGGGCCGGATACCAGGCGAACCAGTCGATCGGACGCGGCCCGTCGCCATCCCAGTTCGGCCGCGAGGCATCCGCGATATGGCCCTGGCGAAATCCGACGCGCATCAAGGGATCACGACTTCACGGCGCCCGCGGTCAGCCCGCCGACCATGTAGCGCTTGAAGGCATAATAGACCGCAGCCGGCGGCAGCGCGTAGATGAAGCCCGTGGTCATCAGGAGTTCCCACGGCGAATCGTCGGCGGCGAGGAAGTTGCCGAGCGCCACCGGCAAGGTGATCGCCTTGTCGTTGGAGAGCAGCAGGAAGGCGTAGAGATATTCGTTCCAGGCCAACAGCACGGCATAGGTGCCGATCGCGACCAGCGACGGCATCATCAGCGGCACATAGACCAGGCGGAAGATTTGCAGCGGGCTCGCGCCGTCCATCACGGCGGCCTCGTCCAGTTCGACCGGCAGCTTGTCCGAGGCCTGCTTCAGCACCCAGATCGCATAGGGTGAGGCGATCGTGACCATCGCCAGGATCAGCGACCAGTCATTGTTGAGCAGGCCGTATTTGCCCATGGTGCGATACATCGGCACGGCGAGGAATGCGGCCGGAATGAAATAGGTGAACAGCGCGAGATTCATCACCACGCGGCTGCCGGGCACGCGCAGGCGCGAGATGGCGTAGGCCGCGCAGGTGGCGATGATCAGGGTCAGCGCGCCCACCGCGACGGCGATCACGACGGAGTTGCCGAACTGCACCCAGAAGTCGCGCAGGAAATAATGCTGCTGGTGAAACACAATCGAGAAATTGTGCAGGGTCGGATGATCCGGCCACAGCTTGCCGGAGAACGCGTCCTCCTTCGGCGAGATCGCGAACAGGAACATGTGATAGATCGGGATCATCGTCCAGATGAAGACGGGAATGCCGATCAGCAGCAGCCGGGCCTCGGTGCCGACTTCGCGGAGGGTGGGAAGCTTCATCGCGACAACCGCTTCATCATGAAATAGACCAGGGGGAGCACCAGCGGCATCGCGCAGACGATCGAGGCCATCGCGAGACTGAGCTGATCGAGCCGCAGATAACGGATGCCGAGCGTCGACAGCACGTGGGTCAGATCGGCCGGGCCGCCGCCGGTTAAGAGATAGACACTGTTGAAGTCGCCGAGCGTCCAGATCATCGAGAGCAGCGTGCAGGTGATGTAGAGCGTCTGCATCGACGGCCAGGTGATGTAGCGGAACTTCTGCCACCAGGTGGCGCCGTCGACCTCGGCGGCCTCGAACAGGTCCTGCGAGATCGCCAGCCGCCCGGTGATCAGGATCAGGGTCCAGAACGGCAGCGACTTCCAGATATGCATGCCGATTGCCATCGAGAGCGCGATCGTCGGGTCGTTCAGCCAGTTCGGGCCGTCATCGCCGGTAAGGTTGAAGATCAAATGGTTGACCATGCCCCATTCGGGATTGAGCATGAAGCGCACCGACAGGATGGTCGGGATCGACGGCACGGCCCAGGGCAGGATGAAGATGACCGACAGCCATTTGATCCAGCCGCGCTGCTGAATGAAGAAGCCGGACAGGAATAGCGCGATCACCATCTTCAGATTGATGCCGACCAGGAGGAAGATCAGCGTGTTGACGGCGGCACGCGCGAAGATGGGATCGTTGAATAGCGCGACATAGCTGGCCGGATCGCGCGCCAGCCACAGGCCGTAGCCGACGGGGTAGACGACGAAGGCGATGAAGATGAGCAGGTAGGGTGCGAGCATCACGATGCCCCACACCTGTGACGGTGTCAGCAGCACCGGGCGCGGCGCCTCCGCGAGCGCGGAATCGGAAGCTGAGAGCGTGATCGCCATGGTCGTTTTGTCCCGGGTCGTCTGTTCCCGCCTATCACCGAACCGGCCGCAGAGCTGCGGCCGGCCGGTATTGTCGGTGTCAGGATCTCAAGCTAGTGCATCGCGTCGCGACAGACTAGCCTGCGACCTCCTTCAAACGCGCGATCAGCTCGTCGACGGCCTTCTCGACCGGCACCTTCTCGCTGACCACGCGGTTCATCGCCTTCGCCCAGACGTTCTCGTTGTTGAGAATCGTGAACTTGTAGTTCTTGGTGAAGTCGAAAGGCGTCGTGCCGCCGGTGAACTGGGTGTAGACGGCCTTGCGATGGCGGTCGGCTTGCCAGAACGGGCTCTTCTGGCCGGCTGATGTCACCGGGAACCAGCGGCCCAGCGCGCCCTCGACATAGGGGCCGAGATTCTCTTCCTGCATCAGGAACTTGATGAACTCCTTGGCCTGCGCCTTGTTCTTCGCGTTGCTGAAGATCAGGCCGGTCTTGACGTCGGAGCGATACTTGATCGGCGTGCCGTCGGGCTTGTTGGGGAAGGACGCGGTGATGATGTCCTCCTCATAGGCCTTCTTGCCGGCGGCGCGCTGCTCCGGCGTCAGCGCCTGGTTGGTGGAGTCCTCGAACCACTTGGCGGCGATCGAGATCGTGAAATTGTGCGTCATCACGATCGTCTTGTTATGGAACGCGACGTTGTTGTCCGGATCCTTCCAGGTCGTGGAGGAGGGCGGCGTGCAGCCCTTGATGTAGGTGTCGGTATAGTCCTTCAGCGCCTTGACGAGGCCCTCGCGGACCTTGGGATCGTCGACCAGCAGCTTACCGTCGTCATCGACCAGCTTGACGTTGTAGGCGTCCATGAAGGTGTAGAACGACTGGAACGAGTCGGTGGATTCCACGCCCATCGGCTGGCCGACACCATAGATGCGCTGGCCGGTGGCCTTGCGGATTCCCGGCTGCACCTTGTCACACCAGAACGTCCAGTAATCCTCCCACTTGGTCGGGATGTCGCTCTGTTTGAAGCCGGCCTTCTCCAGCATGTCGCCCCAGATCTGGACATGCATGCTCTGCTGCTTCAGCGGAAAGCCGTAATAGGCCTTCTTCTTGGTGACGTTGTTATAAAGATAGGCAGTCTCGATCGTGTTCGGAGCGAAAGCCGACTTCATCGGCTCCAGGATGTCGGTGAGGTCCTCGAGCTTGCCTTCATACGCCCATTTGCCCTGGGCCTGAACGTCGTAGGTGTCGGCATAGGCCACGTCGGGCACGGTGCCCGAGTCGAGCGCCGCGACCGTCTTCGGGATCATGTCCTGGATCGCGTATTGCGACAGCTCGACCTTGATGCCGGTCTTGGCCTCGAATTTCTTGACGACGTTGAGCAGCGCATCGTCCTCGGACTTGTAGAAGCCCTTGCTCCACCAGATGGTGATAGTGTCCTGAGCGATGGCTGGTGCTGCAGCGCAAAAAAGCCCGGCGGCTGCGACTGCGATTGAAAGCGCACCCATTCCCCTGGATTTCACGTGTCTCTCCCTGATCCGCCGATCTTGCTTGATCGGTTGCGGCGGAGACTAGCTCACGGGACGGACGCGATCCAGAAGTAATATATCAGACATAGGTCGGGTCTGAGCGCTTGGTGGATGCGCCGACGCATCATCAGTTCTGTTTGGCGGGACTGCCTGCCGGCGCATCAGCCTGCGGCGGAGGGGTGTCCTGCTGGCCAGACGACAGCCCGCCGCCGGTGAACCGCTTGAGCACCGAGTTGATGGCATCTCGCGTCTTGCGGTCCTTGACGGCGTCGAGCAGCGGCGCGGCCGCAGGGGCGCGGCGGATCAGGCTTTCGGGATCGGGGAAGATGAGCGGATCCTCCCAGGGGCCCTGCACCACGAAGGGCAGCTCGAAGCCATTGCCGCCATTGCCTGACGACAACAGGCTTGCAACGCCCTTGAAGTCATATTCGCGGGTCGGAACCGAGGCCGTGCCGGTCATGGTGATCCGCGCGGTCGGACTCTCGACCCGGATATCCTCGGCCGTTGCGACGCCGTCGGAAAACCTCACCGCGACCGTCAATGAATCATAGGGCGTCGAGCCGGAGCGGAAATTGCCGCCGCGCGACAGCGGACTGCGCTCCAGGCGCTTGAGCAGCTGCTCGACATTGAAGCCGGAGATCGAACCGTCGCGGCCTTGCAATGTCGCGCTGCCGTCGAGCGATTGCGCCAGCCCGAACGGGCTCGACCCGGACGCCGTCAGCGAGACATTCAGGTTGCCGCGTCCCGAGATGGACGACACGCCGAACAGCTCGTTGGCGCAGGACTGCAGATCGACATCGGCGAATTGCAGCTCGGCCTTGACGTCGGCGACGGCGTCGGCGCGGGCAATGCCGACCGAGCCGCGCACGATGCCGCCATACATCTGCGCTTCGCCGACCGAGAGCGCGAGCACGCCGTTGCGCAGATTGGCGCCGAACGCGGTCCGCCCGAGCTTCGAAGGGCCGACGGTGACCTTTGCGGCGGATAGCCGCATATCGAGATCGGTCGTCGACAACGCCTTGAGGTCGAACAGCTGCCGGTTCCAGTCGCGGGCGCCGTTGGCGAGCAGCCGCACGGTGGAAATATAGGGTGTGAAATCGAGCGCATCGGCGGCGAGCGTCGCCTGCAACGCCTGCCGTCCATTATTGGCGTAGGTCATCACGCCCTCGGCGGTGTTGCCGTCGAGCTCGACATTCACATTGGTGAGCGCGATCGAGGCACCGACCACATTGGCGCGCGCGCGCAGCGCGAAGCGGCCGAAGCCGCCGCTGCCGAGCGGCGTCTGGCCGGTCCAGCGCAACGCCTCGCGCAGCGAGGGGCTGTCCACCGTCAGCGTGCCCTCCATCAGGGCGCTGGTGCGGTTCGCGACCGTCCCGTCGAAGGCGACCTTCAGCGGCGGGCTGGCCAGCCGCATCTTCAGTCCAGAGCGGTCTCCCGACAGCGCGGCGAGAAAGTCGCTGACGCTGATCGAGCCTTCAATGCGCTGCCCGCGCCAGTCGAACTGGCCGGTGGCCGCGAAAGAGCGCGAAATCGACGGCCAAGCCAGCGACAGGTCGATGTCATCGAGCCGCTCCTGGGAGCGCGTGCCGTTGTCGTCGAAAACCAGCACGCCGTCCTGGATCCGGATCTCGGAGAACGACATCTGACTGTCCGGCCCAGGCCGCATCGTATGTGCGATCGTGGCGATGAAGGGCGTCCAGTTGCTGCTGCCATTGGCCTCGCGGATCACATTGATCTGCGGCCGCAGCAGCATCAGATCGGCGATCTCGAACCGCTGCAACAGCAGCGGCAGCAGCTGGAGATTGGCCGTGAGCACATCGACGCGCAATGCGGGATCTGCGGTGCCGCCGCCCTTCAGGCCCACGTCATGAAACGACACATAGCTGCCCGGAAACAGCGAGACATCGATGTGTCCCTTGACGACCAGTTCGAGGCCGGTCACGGCGCGGATCTGCGTCTCTACTGCCCGCCGCAACGCGTCGCGGTTGACCAGCCATGAACTGACGAAAAGCCCGATAAACGCGACGCCGAGCAGCACCGCAATCGGCGTGCCGAGGCGCCTCATTCCTTGAGCCATAGTCACCGACATGTCCTGGGATCATCCGATCGCTGGTTGCTGTGGACGGGCAAAGCGCGCCGAAAACCCTTGCCAACATCAACAACTTGATGCGTTTTCTTGACGCTTTCAAGGCCGCGCCGCTGATGTGGCCGGATTGCGGCGCAGACATCCCAAACCGGATCCCGGATCAGTGCGGACCCGCCGACCGATTCGAGTGCTAGAGCAGGATGGATGCGTTGGGAAGGCGTCATTGACGCATTGCGAAGATTTCGCCTAATAATCCGGTCGATATCTGCGCGCCCTCCATATTCCATCAGGTTATTCTCGTATGAACAAGGTCTATCCGGACGCCAAATCCGCCCTTGCGGGCCTCCTGAAGGACGGTATGACGATCATGTCCGGCGGGTTTGGCCTCTGTGGCATCGCCGAAACCCTGTCCGATGCCATCCGCGATTCCGGGGTGAAGGATCTCACCGTCATCTCCAACAATGCCGGCGTCGACGGTATCGGCCTCAGCCGATTGCTGGAGACGCGGCAGATCAGGAAGATGATCTCGTCCTATGTCGGCGAGAATAAGCTGTTCGCACAGCAATATCTGGCGGGCGAGCTGGAGCTCGAGTTCTGCCCGCAGGGCACTTTGGCCGAGCGCATCCGCGCCGGCGGTGCCGGAATCCCGGCCTTCTTCACCAAGACAGGCGTCGGCACGCTCGTGGCCGAGGGCAAGGAGGTGCGCGAATTCGACGGCGAGAAATATCTGATGGAGCGCGGCCTGTTTGCCGATCTCGCGATCGTGCATGCGTGGAAGGGCGATACCGCCGGCAATCTCGTCTATCGGAAGACCGCGCGGAACTTCAATCCGATGATGGCCACTGCGGCCAAGGTGACGGTGGCCGAAGTTGAACATCTGCTGCCGGCCGGCCAGATCGATCCCGACCACATTCACACGCCCGGGATCTTCGTGAAGCGCATCGTTCACGTGGGAACCGCGCTCAAGCGCATCGAGCAGCGCACCGTGCGCAAGCGTGAAGCCGCGGCTGCAGCCGGGGAGGAAGTCTGATGGCCTGGACGCGAGAGCAGATGGCGGCGCGCGCCGCCAAGGAACTGCGTGACGGCTACTACGTCAATCTCGGCATCGGTATTCCGACGCTGGTGTCCAACTACATCCCGCCCGGCGTCGATGTGGCGCTGCAGAGCGAGAACGGCATGCTCGGCATGGGTCCGTTCCCTTACGAGGGCGAAGAGGACCCAGACCTCATCAACGCCGGCAAGCAGACCGTCACCGAGCTGCCGATCACCAGCTATTTCTCGTCGGCCGATTCGTTTGCGATGGTCCGTGGCGGCCATATCGATCTGTCTATTCTCGGCGCGATGCAGGTCGCGCAGAACGGCGATCTGGCCAACTGGATGATCCCCGGCAAGATGGTCAAGGGCATGGGCGGCGCGATGGATCTCGTCGCCGGCGTCAAGCGCGTCGTCGTGGTGATGGAGCACAGCGCCAAGGACGGTCCGAAGCTGCTGAAGTCGTGCACGCTGCCGCTGACCGGCGAACGCGTCGTCGATATGGTCGTCACCGACCTTGCGGTGTTCACCATCGACAAGCACGGTGATGAGGGCATGGCCCTGATCGAGCTCGCTGACGGCGTGACGCTCGACGAGGTCAAGGCCAAGACCGAAGCCGAATTCCGCGTCGCACTGAAAAACACCTGACGCACGCTGGCGCTGATGCGTGGCACCAAGCGGAGACGCGATCGCGTTCTCCGCTTTTTGCTGGTTTGGCCTTGCAGGTCACGACGGGCGCCGTGCGCTACATGCGCCGGCCCAATGTTTCCGCGATCTTCACCGCGAGCCGGCAGGCGGCATTGCGCGTCATCGCTGCTGGCGTGTGGCCAGCGCGGTCGGCGAGCATCCGGATCGAGAGAAACGGCACGGAGCGGCTGAGGCAGATCAGTCCGGCCACATAGGCGGATTCGTCTGCACCCAGCGCTCCGGGGAACGCGGCCAGAACGGCGTCGTCACTGCAATCCCCCTTGCGCGTGACCGTCTGCCCCTCGAAGAACTGGCCGATCTCGTCCAGCATGGTTTCGGCCGCATCATGCGCGAGGCGATGAAGCGCTGGGTCCGCGGGTATGATCGCGCTGCGGCCATCGCTGAACGGCGCTTCGGCGACGCTCAACGCATCCTGAAGTTCGGATTTGATGCCGAACGGCGCCACCGAGCTCGCGATGACGAGCGCGCCCGGACCGGCCCCGGAGAAATGCGGGCCGCCGCTGACATGCCGCAATGCTTCGCCCAGCGCATGGGCTTGCCCCGGCATGATCAGCCAGCGCGCTCCATGCTCCTCGACGGCCAGCGCTGTCGCGCTCGCGGCCTCCGTGATCGAGCGTCCGAGGCAGATCACCGCGTGAAACGAGGGGTGCCGGATGATCGCGCGTCCCGCATTGCGTTGCTCGATCAGCGTGCCCTGGCCCATGGCCTGAATGAGGCCCTCGATGTCCTCGGGCCGCTCGACCAGGAAACCGATCGTGTTGGCTTTCGCATGCAGAAAGCGCAGCGCCTCGAGCATTGCGTTCAGGCTCGCTTTTTCGCGCTGGTCGAGCTGCGGCCACAGCGCTTCGAGCACGTCCAGCGACGCCACCACGCTGGCGCCGATGATGCCCTGACCAAACGGACGGGCAGTGGTTTCGCAACGATAGAGCTCTTCGAGCGCCTGCAGCACGGTGCGGCGATCCTTGACCGCGCAGGCGCCCTGCAGAACGCGCGCGAGCACCAGCGCCCGCTTGCCGGGCTCGAGCGGCATGGCCATCCAGGCGAAATCGGCCAGCTCGACCGCTTGTTCGCTGGCTGCGCGCTGGAACTCACCGACGACCTGGCCGTAGTGCCAGCCGATCTGCCAGGGCGTCACCTGCCGCCCGCGATATCTGCCGCGTTCGATCCTTTCCAGGGCCTGGGCCTGCAGTTCGTGCCGCAGATCTGCGTCGAAGCCCGGCGATCGCTTATCGAGCAACCGATAGGCGCGCGTGGCGACGGCCGGTCCAAACCATTCATGCGCGGTGTCCCCGGTCGAAAGCTCACCCGGTACACGGATCTGGATCGTGCGGCGAATCTGATCGAGCTCGCGCCGGGCAACCTTGGCGGCCGTTCGCGAGACCCTCTGCACCTCGCACAGTGCGTCGACGACACTGGCCCAATCCCAGTAATCATCTCCGTAGAATGGAATGCAATATTGGCGGCTGGCCACGATGCCCGCGCAGATCTCCTCGATGGCGGGCGCGACGCGATCGACAATGTCGTGGCGGGCGAGCGCGGGATCGGTCAGGCATTGGTGGACGATGCGCGCCGCGTTGGCATTGATCAGCTGCCAATCCTTGGCGGCGAATTTGGGGGCCGTGCAAAGATATTCCAGCGCATCGAGCAGGCAGCGACCAGCGAGCGCGCGGGGCGACATATCATCGAACCAGCTGGTGTTGCCGATTCCGTAACCGTGCAGGTCTGACGCGAAGAAGACCGGGGGATGTCGAGGAATCACGCTCGCCTCCTGGTCTCCTTACGCGACGTTGCTCGAAACATTTTGTAACGTTTGTAGCCGTCTCTTCGCAACCAAAAGTTGATAAGAGGTCACTGTCATTTGTCCCAGTCTCGGGCGCGAGACCGGGACAAAGGGCAGCAGGCCTCGTCGTCAGGAGCGCAACAACATGAGGGCCGATCTGGCGCGTTGTCTGACCATGTGGCTCCACGGCAGTTGTTCGCGAACGAGGCGGAAGCCGAGATTGCTCGGCGGCGTGCCCGACGCGCAGCCGCCGGCGCGTGCGTCGCGGATGAAGTCGGTGACGTAGGCCCGGTGCGCGCCTTCGGCCAGACGGACACCGCAATTGCTGACGGTCTTGACGACGCGTCCGGCCTGATCCTGCACATTGCGCGTGAAGCAGGTCGAGGTCCATTCCCACACATTGCCGGCCATGTCGGCCACGCCGTGCTCGTTGGTGCCGAAGCCGCCGAAGCTGCGCGTCTTGGGATCGTCGGGCAGCGTGGCTTCACGCTCGTAACGGGCGAGCCAGCGCCGCGACGGATCGGCAGCATCGATCGTCACACCATCGTCCTTGAAGCGGCTGCCGGCGGCGTAGGCCCACTCCGCATCCGTGGGCAGGCGATAGGTGTACCCGGTGTTGCGCGACAGCCATTCGGCATAGGCGACGGCGTCATGCCAGCTGACCTGGACGGCCGGGCGATCGATGGCAATGGCAACGTCGCGATCCAGCGCGCGGCATGCGCGGGCGTCCACACAGCTCTGATAGTCGCTCGCGCTGACCTGGTTGGTCATGATGCTCAGCGGGCGCTCGAAGCGGACGCTGGAGAGGGGGGCCTCGGCCGGGCGGCCGTTGCGAACATGGTCGCCCGCGTCGCGATAGGTGAAAGATCCGGGCGCGATCTCGGTCAGGGCCGGACCATCGAGGCTCGCGGCCGGGCTATGCAGCCCGGCGATGATCGGCGCCATGGCCGTCGGACCGGCCAGGCCCACGATGCAGGCGAGGGTGAGCTTGATTTTGAAGGCGAGGAGCATGGCAGCACATCGAAGCGAGAGGGGGCCGGACAGGCCGGCCCCCTGAGCTGATCAGTTGGTTGAACCGGCCGGGATGTCCGCCGGAGCCTTCACCTGCGTCATCAGGTCGTCGTTCCACTTGCCTTCGACCTTGAAATGCGCGGTTGCGCCGAGATTGGCCGCCTCGATCAGATTGTGGGTCACATAGGCGTAGATGCCAGGCTGCAGGAATTTGTACAGCGCGGCGCCTGCGGAGCCGCCGCGGATGAACCAGGTTTCGAGCCCGGTCTCCGGCGCATTGGAGAATTTGCCGGTCTCCCAGACATAGTCGCCATGGCCGCCGATCAGATGCGGACGGCTGTCGCGGTTCGCCTGCGAATGCACGATCAGCACGTTCTCGCCGACATTGGCGGTGAGCGCATTCTTGCCGGTGAGCGCACCGACCTTGCCGTTGAACACGACATGGGTCGGGATGAGCTTGCGCATGACCTCCTCGGTGTCAGTATAGGCTTCGCCGGGGGAATCGTAGGACTTGAAGTTGCCCTTCTCGTCGCGGGGAACGTAGAGATCCTGCTCGCCGATGTAGTAGACGCGATCGTAACGCAGCGCGTGACCTCGGCCGTCATTGAGACCGTCGCGCGGCAGCACCATGACGGCACCATTCATGCCGGAGACCACATGCCAGGGGATCATCGGTCCGCCCGGGGCGCAGTGATAGACGAACACGCCGGTCCTCGTCGCCTTCCAGCGCAACACGACCTGCTCGCCCGGGTTGATCAGCGTCAGCGCACCGCCACCGAGCGCGCCCGTTGCGGAATGGAAATCGATGTTGTGCGGCATCGTGTTGGTGGCCGGGTTGACCAGGGTCAGCTCGACATAGTCGCCCTCGTGCACGACCATCAGCGGTCCGGGCATCGAGCCGTTGAAGGTCATGGCTTGGAAGGTGGTGCCCTTCTCGTCGATCACCATCTTCTTTTCCTGGACCACGAGCTTGAACTCCATGATCTTCGGGCCCTGCTTGGTCGCCTGTTCGTGCGCATGCACGAACGGCGGGGCGACCAGGTCGACCTTCTGGCGCGGCAGCTTGAGGTCTTCGGCAACAGCGGGAGCCGCAAGCATCATCGCGGCGATGGCTGCACTGAACATGGCGGTGCGGCGGGTCAACATGGATCGCTCCTTCGTTTGGATCTGTTGTGGGCCGCGATCAGCATGCGCCTGTTGGAACCGGACTTGTTTGTGCTGCAACAAGCAACTTAGCAATCGCGAGAAGAGTAGTGCCTCATGCGGATCCGTTGGATCTGCGCTCATCCGCATATCATTCGCAGTATGAGAAGAAGGGGGGCGCGCCGCGCGATGTCCGGCCTGATCGCCTGAGGAATCGGTGTCAGGCCAGGGCCGGACCGCGGCTGCTGAATCCGAAGCCAGACCGAAGAACGAAGCGGCCGTCCGCGCGGCCATGTCAGGCGCACGTGATGCTTTCAGGTCTCGGCGCGACGGTCGTCCTGTCGAACTAGCCGAGCCAGCGGATCGCAAGCAGCGTCACGAAGGCCAGTCCGGCCGCGACGCAGAAGACGGTCGTCAGAAACATCGCGAGATTGCCGAGCAGCCCGACCGGCGCCTGATCGTCTCGGAAGGAATCGAACCCGTCGGATTGAGGGATATGGCCACGGATGTTGGAGACGACGGCGAAGATACGGATCATCAAGTCCAGAACATCCATTGCGGGTCCCTCGAATCGGCAACGACCGGATGATGCCGTGAAATAACCGGGTCACTTTGAGGAAGCGCAAAGTCGAGGATGAAAGCCGGCGATTTACTGAAAGTCTGAGGGGATCTGGCCGGCTCCGCTTTGAGCAGGCTCAAGGCGGCAGCGCCAGCCCCGTGCCAATGACAGTCAACGTTAACGACGTCCCAACCAGGTGGACAGGCAGGACATGAGACCAGATCTTGCGGCATGCTACGGGCAGGAGCGCCTTCCGCGCTACACCAGCTATCCCACGGCGCCCCATTTCTCGGCGGCGGTCGGCCCGTCCACCTATGCGGAGTGGCTGCGGGCGATCCCGACGACCGCCACGGCATCGCTGTACCTGCATGTGCCGTTCTGCCGATCGATGTGCTGGTATTGCGGTTGCAACACCATGGTCGCCAAGCGCGACGAGCCGATCGCGGTCTATGAATCCGCGCTGCGCTGCGAGATCGACATGGTGTCGCGCCAGATCGGCCGGCGGCTCCAGGTCGGGCATATCCATTTTGGCGGCGGCACCCCCACCATCATGGCGCCGGAGTCCTTCGTCGATCTGGTCGGATCGCTGCGTCATTCCTTCTTCGTGCTGCCGTCCGCCGAGATCGCGATCGAGATCGATCCGCGCACGCTGACGCGGGCGATGATCGCCGCGCTCGGCGCCAGCGGAGTCAACCGCGCCAGCCTGGGCGTACAGAGCTTCGATCCGCTGGTGCAGAAGGCCATCAACCGGGTGCAGAGTTTCGAGCAGACGGCGGCGGCCACCCATGGTTTGCGCGAGGTCGGGGTGGCCGGGATCAATTTCGACCTGATCTATGGGCTGCCGCATCAGAACGTGGCGTCCTGTCTCGACACTGTCCGGCGCTCCATCGAACTGCGTCCCGACCGGCTCTCGGTGTTCGGCTATGCGCATGTGCCGTCATTCAAGACGCACCAGCGCAAGATCCAGGATACCGCATTGCCCGACAGTCTGGAACGCTACGATCAGGCCTGCGTGATCGGCGAAGCGCTGAAGGACGCAGGCTACGTGCAGATCGGGCTCGATCATTTTGCGCTGCCGGCCGATCCGATGACCATTGCCTTCCGCGAAGGCAGGCTGCATCGGAATTTCCAGGGCTACACGACCGACGCCAACGACCTCCTGATCGGCTTCGGCGCATCGGCCATCGGCCAACTGCCGCAAGGCTATATCCAGAACGCGCCGCAGGTGCGTGCCTATGAGGAGAAGATCGCCTCCGGCAGTCTCGCCACGGTCAAGGGCTACGGCCTGACCGACGATGATCGGCTGCGCGCCGACATCATCGAGCGCATCATGTGCGACTATGGCGTCGACCTTGATGTCATCTGCACCCGTCACGGCATGGCCGCCGACGCGATGCTGGAATCTGCGCCGCGCCTGCAGTCATTGATCTCTGACGGCGTGGTCGAGCTCAGGGGCGGTTCGCTCGCCGTGACCGAACATTCCCGGTTCCTGGTGCGAAGCGTGGCTGCGGCCTTCGATGCTCATCTCGACGCGTCGAAGCAGTTGCACAGCCGCGCCGTCTAATCTTGATAAGACGCGGTGGTTGTGCCGCGACAAAGACCACTAACGGCATGCCTGCTACCATTCGTTTGGAATGGAGGCACGCATGCCAATCTCCTTTAATGAATTGGTCGACGACGTCATGCGGCGAAAGCCGGAAACGATCCGCGTCTTCCTCGCATTCCAGATGCGCTGCGTCGGCTGCCCGATCGCCTGTTTTCACAATGTCGCCGATGCCTGCCGCGAGCATGGCGTCGATCCCGACCTGTTCCTCTCGGCCTTGTCGGCCGCGACGTGATCAGGGGCGGGAGGCCGTCGTGTCGCCTGCGCTCTGCTCGGCGAGGAGCACGATCTTGTGCGGTTCGCGCAGCACGATCTTCTGACGCCCGCTTTCGACCAGCCCGAGTTGCTCCCAGCCGGACAGGATGCGGCTGACTGTGTGCAATGTCGTGCCGGTCATCTGGGCGATGTCCTGCCGGCTGATCGGAAAATCGATCTGCACGCCACGATCGAGCTTGCGGCCCGCCTGATTGGCGAGCCGCAACAGCGCATGTGCGATGCGTTGCTCGACCTGCTGTGTCGACATCTCGATCACGCGGGCATGCGTTTCCTGGAGCCGCTGGCCGACGGTCTGGAGCGTGTTCGCCCCCAACGACGGAAACCGCGCGACCAGCCGCGGCCAGGCGGCCGATGGCCAGGCCAGCACGATGCTGTCGTCGACGGCGGTCGCCGTCGCCGGATAATGCTGCAGGCCGATGGCGGGCGCGACGCCGAATGTGTCGCCGGGCACGACATAGCGCACCACGATCTGGTCGCCGGTCGGCGTCGTCTTGCTGGCGCGGACATGGCCGTGCAGCAGAAGAAAGAACGAGGTCGCATCCGCGCCCTGTTCGAACACTGCGGCGTTGCGGGGTACCCGGATGGAGCGCGCCTCACGCAGCACCTCGGTGAGGTCCTCGGCGGAGAGGCCGGCAAACAGCGGCAGATGTGCGACCAGTGAGCGGTCGATGGCAGCCATGATGTTCTCCGCGGCGATGCACGCCAGATGGCGCCGCTCCCATAGCATGTTTTCTGGCGTGATCGGAAGTTTGTGCTGGCACAACCCCTCATCGCCGAACGTCGATTATATCTGGAAAACGGCGTCCATCGGGGCGCGGTTCCCGTCGTCAAGCAAGCGAGCACGCCTATGGCCAATCCACGCAACTATCAGGGCTGGACTTTCCTCGCGAATGGGTTCCGGCCATTCTTCCTGCTCGGCGCAATCCAGGCCGCGCTGACGATCCTGGTCTGGCTTCCGACCTTCTACGGAGAGCTGAAGCTGAGCTCAGGCTTCGCCCCTCGCGACTGGCACGTGCATGAAATGCTCTATGGCTACCTGCCGGCCATCGTGACCGGATTTCTGTTCACTGCAATTCCGAACTGGACCGGACGCCTGCCGATTCGCGGCATGCCTCTGCTGATGCTGGTGACCCTGTGGCTGGCGGGGCGGATCGCCGTCACGTTCTCGGCCTTCGGCCCCTGGTGGGCCGCGCTGCTGATCGATGCGGGCTTTCTGTTGCTGGTCGTGCTCGCTGCAGCGCGCGAGATCGCTGCGGGACGGAATTGGCACAATCTGCCGGTCGTGGCCATCGTGGGTGTGTTGTGCGCCGGCAACGTCGCGTTCCATGTCGAAGCCCATCTGCACGGCTCGGCCGACTATGCGATCCGTATCGGAGTCGCGGTCGTTGTGCTGCTGCTGGCCTTGATCGGTGGTCGCATCACGCCGAGCTTCACGCGCAACTGGCTGGTGAAGCACAATCCCGGGCGGCTGCCGGTGCCGTTCGGCCGTTTCGATATGGCCGTCGTGCTGTTCAGCGCGCTCAGTCTGGCCGGCTGGGTCGTGGTGCCGGAGAGCGTCGCAACCGGCTACGTGCTGGCGGCGGCGGGCGTGATGCATGTGGTGAGACTCGGGCGCTGGGCCGGCGATCGGACCTTCCGCGAGCGGCTGCTGGTGATCCTGCATATCGGCTACGCCTTTGTGCCACTCGGCTTCCTGATGAGTGCGGCGGCGAGCTTCGGATGGGTGCTGCCGAGCGCCGGGCTGCATGCATGGATGGCGGGGGCCGCCGGCGTGACGACGCTCGCAGTGATGACACGCGCCACACTCGGCCATACTGGACAGCCGTTGACGGCGTCGGCTGCGACCCAGGCGATCTATCTGGCCATCCTGATCGCCGCCTCGACGCGGATCTGCGCGGTCCTGGCGCCGAGCCATGCCGAGGGGCTTCTGCACGTGGCTGCGTTCGCCTGGATCGTGGCCTTTGCCGGCTATGCGCTGGCGTTCGGACCGCTGCTGCTCGGCCTCAAGCTGCGCGCACTGGCGGTTCGCGCATCGGGAGCGGCTCAGGCGGTGCTCTGATTGCGCGCCACCGCGCGCGAGAACACCACCTCGAGCAAGGTGCCGGATTTCGGCGCCGCCTTGATGTGAAACTGCGCGCGATTGGCCTCGACCAGCGCCTTGGTGAGAGAGAGGCTGAGACCCGAGCCGTCATGGCCTTGCTCGGGCCCCGCCGTCGCGCGGAACGGTTCGAGCGCGGCGGCCACCGCCTGGTCGTTGAGACCGTGGCCAGTGTCGCGCACGCGCAGCACCACCTCGCCAAAATCCGACGTCGCCGTGGAGACGATGACTTGGCCGCCGGCATTGGCGAGCGAGATCGAGGTCGAGATCAGGTTCATGGCGATCTGGCGCAGCGCCCTGGCATCGGCGATGACCGGCGGAAGGCTCTGCGACAGCGAGGTGCGGATGATGATGCGGGCGCGGTTGGCGTGCGGCTGCATCACCGCCACACAGCCCTCGACGAGCTCATTCAGATTCTGGCTGGTGAAGGCAAGCTCCAGTCTGCCGGTCTCGATGCGCGACAATTCGAGCAGATCGTCGATCAGCGATACCACGCGCTCGCCGGACGCGCGGATATCCTTCATGTACTCGGCGTAGCGCGTGTTGCCGAGCGTTCCAAAGCGTTCACCGATCATCACCTCGGCAAATCCGATGATGGCGTTGAGCGGGGCCCGCACTTCGTGGCTGATCCGCGCGAGCATGTCGGCCTTGGCGCTGGCGGCGCGATCGGCGACGCGCCGCGCCTGCAGCAACTCGCTTTCACCGCGACGAAGCTGCGACAGGTCGCGGAACACGGCAAAGAAATTCGGACCGTCTTGTCTGGTCCGGCCGATCGTCATCGACAGCGGGATGGCGCCGCCCTGGGCGACCTTGCCCAAGACTTCGCGGCTCGGCTCCGGCACATTGGCGGTCCCCGCCTGCTGCACACGGTCGAGATGATCCAGCACCAGCCTTGCGCTTTCCGGCGCGAACAATTCGATGATGTTGCGGCGGACGAGCTCCGTTCCGTCATAGCCGAACATGGCCTCGGCACTGCGATTGCAGGCGTGGATATTGCCGCCAGCATCGAACATCAGGATGCCCTCCGCGGTGACGTCAAGGATGGCGGCGAGATCTTCCGCGTCGGCATGACCGGCGACGGGCGGCGGCGCGAGGACCAGCGGCGCCGGTGCGGCCGGTGCAGGAGCGGGGGCCGATCCGGTCTCGGCCGGAGCGGACACGGCGGTGGCCGCCGGGCCAGGTGCGGGCGCGAAGATCAGCGCATGCGCGCTGTCGCCGTCCCAGGTGATCGTGAACAGACGCGCCTCGGCTTTGATCTCCTCGCTGGAGGAGCCGTCGGCCGCCGAGATCGTCACCGGCGTGCCGACCTCGGGCTTGCCAGAGCCGGCGGGCGCGCCGGGTCCGACATAGAGCGCATCGAGGCCCCCGGCCTGCTCCAGAGTCGCGAGATCGGTGTAGCCCATCTGCTTGAAAAATGCCGGATTGGCATAGAGCAGGCGGTCAAGCCGATAGATCAGCATTCCCGTCGGCAGCAGATCCAGCAGGATGCGGTCACGCTGGCTGTCGCCTTGGGCGGGCGGTTGCTCGGGCGTGAGCCACTCGGCCTGCAGCCCGGCTGTGGGCTGATCGCTCGCATCGCTGCCGAGCAATGACGTGGGGACATGCGGCGCGTCGAATGGTTCGGTCACTTGCGCCGCCGGCTCATGCGTCGCCGCTGCCGCGTCCGCCGGCGCATTGCGGTTGTCGCCTTCAAGCCTTGCCGACAGCTGGCGCGCGAGCTCATGGAAGGCATTGTTCTCCACCGGCGTCAGCGCCGGATGTTTGGTTTCGCCGGCTGGGCGGAAAGGCACGACATTGCCCGCCGCTTCGAGCCCACCATTGTCGATGGGAGGCGCGTCCGACGCGACGGACCCGTCACGGGTCGACACGGTGATGTTGTCCTGCTGTGGCGGCGCATCTGCGGCCGGCGCAAGGTCGGATTGCGCAAAAGCCGTCGCGTCAGCGTCAGCCGTCTCGGCCGCGATGGAAGACGTTGGCTCCGGGCGGTCGATGCCGACGACCGGCGGCGCCTGCACGGCGGGTTCGTCGAGCGGAGCGAATGCGGCAGCCGCTTCGCGTGATTGCGCTGATGTCTCGTCGTCCAACGGGCGTTCAGTCATTGCATCCATCGAGGGAGGAGGCGGACACTCGGCCGCGACCTCGGGGGCAGGATTGGCGGGGTGGGGAGGTGTTGCAGCCGTCTCGGCAACAGGGACGGCGTCAACGGGAACGTCGGCGTTCGGCTCCGCTTGCTTGACGGCCGGGGTGGGCGCCGGGACTGCGACCAGCCCGATTTGGCTGCCAGCGCCGACCCGGTGGAGCACGGCGCGCTCGTCGCCGAACTGTATCTCGGCGAAGCCAGCGGTCAGCGCCTCGTTGCGGACATCCGCAAACAGCGGCGCGCTGAGGTCGTGGATGCCGAACAGGCGCCGTCCGGCTGTACTGATGCCGGCGAACTCGCCATGCGCGGTGAAGGCGATCAGCGCGAGACCGCTGTTCTCGACA
Source organism: Bradyrhizobium denitrificans (assembly GCF_013179005.1). NCBI lineage: Bacteria > Pseudomonadati > Pseudomonadota > Alphaproteobacteria > Hyphomicrobiales > Nitrobacteraceae > Bradyrhizobium > Bradyrhizobium denitrificans. The sequence continues at coordinate 191,171 of NZ_JABFDP010000006.1, forward strand.
AGCCGCCTCAGGCGCTCCGTCAGCGGCCAGCTGCGGCCGCTGTTGTCCGTGCCGGTGATCAGGACGGCGCGCATGCCGTCCGGCAGGTCGATCATCGCGCAACCGCACGTCGCAAGCGCGCCGAGCGGCGCGCCGAACCCGCGCAGGCGCTCGAGCCGAATGGCGCCATTTTCCGGCAGCCGGCGCGCCAGCTGAGCCACTTGACGGCGGTGCTGATCGGCCGGTCCGAACCTCTTGTCGACCAGGGCCCAGCTGTTGGCCGCACCGAGAGCCCGCGCAGCCATGGCGTTGGCCCACAATACGCGGCTGCCGTCCGCCGACCACAGCCATGCCGGCAGGCTGCCCGCGGCATGGACGGCCAGCCGGAGGTCGCTCAAGGCCTGCAACTCGAAATCGGCGTGGTTCATGGCGCGACGACGGCGGTGGCTCTCATGACGTTGATCGGCGCCGCAACGGCAGCGTTAAGAATTCGTTACTATCGCGCATGTTGCCGTCCGAGGTCCACGGCCGGCCCGAGGTCCTGGCGTGCTAAAGCTTGGATAACCTTAATGTGTTCCCGCCGCGCCCCAGTGGGGACATCCGTCAGCTCGGTAAGGCCGCTGCCCTGCCACAAGGATGGCGACGCGGTTGAGTATGGCAGAGCCTGAACAGACCAAGGCGGCAGTCGTGGTGCCCCCGCTGTTCGGCGCGCTGCAGGCCCTGAGCACTGTCGAAGCGCGCGATCAATCAAGCCTATCCTGCAAATCCGAATCCGGCGGGAGTTCCTGATTGTGGAATTTTCATTGCGTTGCACAAATTCGACACGATATAGCTCTACGCGAGGTTGTTGCTACCTCCCAGGGGCGGTTCCTCTGCGTGATCCGAAGTGACGCCCGATTGCCGGGCCGGTCCAACGTCAATGTTCGAAGGATGCATGCCATGACCAATGCCACCGATCCTTTCTCAGCGTCCATCATTCCATTCGAGGTTCCCGAGCAGGTGCGCGCGCTCGCCGAAAAAGGCGTGTCGCAGGCCCGCGAAAACTATGCCAAATTCAAGGATGCAGCCGAGACCCACAATTCGGCCATCGAGGCGTTTTTTGCCAACGCAAGCAAGGGCGCTGGCACCTATTCGTCCAAGGTCATGGAGTTCACCAAGGCGAATACGACGGCTTCGCTCGACTTCGCTCAGGAGCTGTTCGGCGTGAAGTCGCCGTCCGAGGCGCTGGAGCTGTGGAGCGGTTTCGTGCGCAAGCAGTTCGAGACGTTCACCGGTCAGGCCAAGGAACTCGCCGAGCTCGGCCAGAAGGTTGCGACCGAGACCGTGGAGCCGATCAAGGAAAGCGCCACCAAGCTGTTCAAGACCGCGGCCTGAGACCGGCGGCTTGTCCGTGGAGCGCGCGGCGCTGCCGGAACGGCAATTCTCAGCTTTCTGGGGCTCGCAAATTTGCCGTTTGCGAGCTCGATTTTTTGGAGACCGGTCTCGGGGCGGTCCCGTGGGGTGAAACAAACGGAGGTATGGCGCGCGACTTTATCCGTTCTCGGCCTTGCCAAATTCGCGCGTTGCACCTAGTTTCCGGCCCGTTCGGCGCCCCCTTGCGGGGTGGCGTCATGACGGATGCAGTTGTAGCTCAGTTGGTTAGAGCGCCTGTCTGTGGAACAGGAGGTCGGTGGTTCGAGCCCACCCAACTGTACCAATGAAATCAATGACTTGCGTGAAGTTCCGCGCACTGACCGCTCGGGCTGGTTACCGTCCAGCAACCACACGCGAGCGAAGCACTGCTGTTGCCAAGTCCGTCGGAAAAATCTGCCGACGCATCATCCGCGCTTCGCAGTACCGCTCGGTCGACGGCCCAAGAGCTCCGAAGCCGCAATTGCGGGATGGCACGACGGCGGGTAGTCACGTCTCCTGATTGCACCCGGACCAAGCTATTTCGTGTTCATCACGACTCGAGCCTCTGGTTGTGGCCTGAGTCTGGGAATCGATCTCTGGGTCGCCATCCGACCGGATCTGCGATCCAGCGGCTGTGGGCGTCCATGCCCGGCATCGCCAGCACATGGACGCGGTCCCCAGTCATGCCCTGCGCCTTGTGGATCGTTGCCGCATAGCCACGGTCGATCCGGTTGTAAATCCTTGAGGTCGAAGCGCACGGATTCCGTCGGCCACCTGACACCGGGCTTCGGCGGCGCTTGCGTGAGCTCGCCTGCGAGCGGCGGCGCTTCGGTTATCGGCGGCTGTTCATCCTGCTGCCGCGTGAGGGCGAGCCGTCCGGGATCAATCGGATCCACCGGCTCTACCGGGAGGAAGGGCTCGCAGTGCGCAAGCGCCGTACCCGCCGCAAGGCGTGCGGTGTCCGCGTGCCGATCCTGGTGGAGGCAAAGGCCATGCTGCAGGATGTGCTCTCAAAACAAGCTCTGAAGCCTGGCCGCAAGCGTGAGCTTGTCGACAAGGTGCGGAACGACTGGAAGGTCTCGATCAGGCGGGCCTGTTCGGCACTTCGGATCGATCGCGCACGGTACGTCTACAAGTCCAAGCGTGGCGACCAGGCGGCTCTCAAGAATCGGATCAAGGACGTCTGTCAGACACGGGTGAGGTACGGATATCGCCCCGTCCATGTCTGGCCATGATCAAGCAGCACGGAACCATACGCCAAGCCAAGCATCGGGGTCGCGACCGTGTGCCTAGCGATGTCCTCCTCAAGCTGATCGGCTCTAACGTCGCCCGGATGCTCAAGCTGATTGGCGCATGAGGCCACGTCCGTGGCGGAGATCATCGCGCCGACAGCGGTCTCTCGTCCGGAACGCAACATCACCGAGATCCGTGACCACGCGCCGGTTCTTCAGCAGACTGCCAGTCTCGTCGTGACGGGGTCTGCGCGCCGCACATCCACGTTGTCCGTCGTCGGCGATTGGAGAGAGTGTGTCGAGCGTGCGTGAATTCAGGGGTGATGTCGACGCAGTGCTTCCGGTAGCTAACAAGATCCGCGTAGTATCTGGCGCGGGACAATAGTTGTAGCCGCGCGCCCTGGTGATTTCGCTTCGGGTAATCGCGCGCTTCTGCTGGGCGTTGTCGGTCTGCGGCAGCCCTGTTGCTGCGGCCATTGTTGGCAGGACGAGATTTCTACTCGATCAATCGATAATATTCTATTTAAGGTTGTATTGCGTAGTTTGGATCTGTCAGCTTCTGGATATGAAGACTAAGTTAGGATCATCCCAAGTCGAAGCCGTCGCTTTTCTTAGAATGGCCGAGGAGAGAGCGCTCTTCGCAACTTGGGTGGGCTGTTCCGGTAGTAATTGGTTGGACTGCCGAGTCTACCCCCTTTGTCGTTGACGCTGAGGGGATGTCGATGAATCGCAACTTTGTTCCGGAGCGTCGTGCAGGCAATTCTGGCGATTCGATTTGGAGTCCTCTGTCTCGAATCCAGCGTTCCCTTTGGTTCTCGTATAAATTGTATCCTCACGCGCGGGGAACACACAATATAAGCTTCTGCGCGCGTATTTTCGGCGAGTTGGATCTGGCGCGCCTGCATAGGGTCTTGAACGTCCTGCGGCTCAAGCATCCAATGTTGTGCGTCCGGTTCATCGACGCGTTCGGTGAGCCGAAACAGACAATCGAGTGGGGAGCTGAGATCGCGGTTTCGCGGCGGGATGTGCGCGGAGTCGGCTCAGACGCACTTGAAGATATTCTGAGGGATGATTGGTGCAAGCCCTTCGATCTCGACGTGGCTCCGTTGGTCCGGGTCGTCGTCTACGATTGCGCCGAAGAAGAGGCAGTCATTCAGATCATCTGTGATCACCTCGTGTTCGATGGGTGGTCGATGTGGCGTCTGATTGCCGAGCTTGGCTCGATGTACGAGGCGGATGTCGGGAGCATCGAGGCGGTACCAAGTAACTCGATCGCCAAGAAGCCGGCGTACTTTGAATATGTTGAATGGCAGGAGCGTTGGTTAAAGAGCAGCGAATCGCGTCGCCAGCTCGAGTATTGGCGGGAGGCGCTCACTGAAGAGTTTCCTCCCCTCGATCTGCCGAAAGAAGCGGCTTCGAATGTAGATTTGTCCGACAGAGGCATCGTGCGAGTCACGATCGACCGCAACCTCACTTCAGCGTTGAATGAGCTTGCGCGGGTGACAGGCTCATCAATGTATGTCGTGCTGTTGACCGGATATTTCGCCTTGCTCCACCGGCTCACGGGCCAAGAGCGTGTTGCTGTCGGAACCATCATGCCCGGCCGAGGGCGTCGGAAGTGGGCGGATGTTGTTGGCACGTTTGTCAATCAGGTCGTCTTACGATCGGTGCTCACAGCAGAGATGGACGTGGCTGCACTCCTGCAGCAGGTACGTCGGCTTGCCCGACAGTCGATGATCAATCAGGAATATCCGTTCGCAGAATTGGTTGAGCGTCTCAATCCGTCGAGAGCATCTTCGCTTCAGCCTTATTGTCAGACCCTGTTCGCGATGCAGAACTCGCGAGGTGAGGATGGTTTGGCAGAGTTGATCGGCGGTGAGAGCGGCGCAGCGTCCGTGCCGTGGGGAGGATTGCGGCTGACTAGTTTCGGGCGCACGCCGATGGGGGCGGGGCGTGGGCCTAAGATCGAGTTGTTCGTAACGGCGATACCGGTCGATGACGAGATCTCTTGCTTCTTTGATTACGCATCAGAGATGTTCGATCAGGCTACGATCGAGCGATGGTCGCAGTACTGGGTGAATGTTCTTCAGGAAATGGTAGGTGACGGACGACGTCAGATCGTCCGGATTCCGTTGCAGCCGGACGCGGAGCGTCATCGTGTCCTGGTGGAGTGGAACGCGACGGCGGCGGATTATCCGCAGGATACATGCGTGCACGAGCTGTTCGAGGCGCAGGCCGAGCGGACGCCGGATGCGGTGGCGGTGGTGCATGAGGAGCGCCGGCTGAGCTATGCGGAGCTGAACACCCAGGCGAACCGGCTGGCGCATCATCTGCGCAAGCTCGGCGTGAAGCCGGACGATCGTGTTGCGATCTGCATCGAGCGCAGCCCGGAGATGATCGTGGGTCTGCTGGCGATCCTGAAGTCGGGCGGAGCCTATGTGCCGCTGGACCCGGCCTATCCGCCGGAGCGGCTGACGTTCATGGTTCAGGACAGTGCGCCGGCGGCGCTGCTGGTGGGCGGCGGCGCGCTGGATGTGCTGCCGGTCGTGGAGGCCGAGCTTGCGGCCAGCGGCGTGCCGGTGCTCGACATCGGCGCGGAAGCGGCGCAATGGGCGGAGGCGCCCGCGAATAATCTGGAGCGGAGCGAGGTAGGCCTCAAGGCGAGCCATCTCGCTTACGTGATCTACACCTCCGGATCCACCGGCCAGCCCAAGGGGGTGATGGTCGAGCATCGCAGTCTCGCCAATCTGGTTCATTGGCACTGCGCCGCGTTCAATCTCCAGGCAGAGACGCGCAGCTCCCTGGTGGCTGGTTCAGGATTTGATGCCGCGACCTGGGAAACCTGGCCTCCGCTTTGCTGCGGCGGAACGCTTGCCGTGCCACGGCCGGAGATCGCGCGGGACCCGGAAGCGCTGCTGGCCTGGTGGCAGACGCAGCCGCTGGACGTGAGCTTCCTGCCGACACCCATAGCGGAGTTCGCCTTCTCACAAGGAGCCACAAATCCACATCTTCGAGTTTTGCTCACGGGCGGCGACCGTTTGCGTAAATGTCCGAAAGACCTGCCATTCGCGCTGGTGAACAATTACGGTCCCACGGAAACGACGGTGGTGGCCACGTCCGGTTTGCTCGAGGCTGACGAGGCGGTGCTGCATATCGGCCGTCCGATCTCGAACACGCATATCTACATCCTGGATGAGCATGGCGAGCCGGCGCCGATCGGTGTTGCCGGCGAGATCTACATCGGCGGGGCCGGCGTTGCGCGGGGCTATCTGAACCGTCCCGAGCTGACGGCGGAGCGGTTTGTGGAGGANNNCGGCGAGATCTACATCGGCGGGGCCGGCGTTGCGCGGGGCTATCTGAACCGTCCCGAGCTGACGGCGGAGCGGTTTGTGGAGGACCGGTTCTCAGGGGAGGCGGGAGCGCGGCTGTACCGGACCGGGGATCTCGGGCGCTGGCTTGGCGACGGGACGATCGCCTATCTCGGGCGCAACGACTTCCAGGTGAAGATCCGCGGCTTCCGGATCGAGCTCGGNGACCCGGCCTATCCGCCGGAGCGGCTGACGTTCATGGTTCAGGACAGTGCGCCGGCGGCGCTGCTGGTGGGCGGCGGCGCGCTGGATGTGCTGCCGGTCGTGGAGGCCGAGCTTGCGGCCAGCGGCGTGCCGGTGCTCGATATCGGCGCGGAAGCGGCGCAATGGGCGGAGGCGCCCGCGAATAATCTGGAGCGGAGCGAGGTAGGCCTCAAGGCGAGCCATCTCGCTTACGTGATCTACACCTCCGGATCCACCGGCCAGCCCAAGGGGGTGATGGTCGAGCATCGCAGTCTCGCCAATCTGGTTCATTGGCACTGCGCCGCGTTCAATCTCCAGGCAGAGACGCGCAGCTCCCTGGTGGCTGGTTCAGGATTTGATGCCGCGACCTGGGAAACCTGGCCTCCGCTTTGCTGCGGCGGAACGCTTGCCGTGCCACGGCCGGAGATCGCGCGGGACCCGGAAGCGCTGCTGGCCTGGTGGCAGACGCAGCCGCTGGACGTGAGCTTCCTGCCGACACCCATAGCGGAGTTCGCCTTCTCACAAGGAGCCACAAATCCACATCTTCGAGTTTTGCTCACGGGCGGCGACCGTTTGCGTAAATGTCCGAAAGACCTGCCATTCGCGCTGGTGAACAATTACGGTCCCACGGAAACGACGGTGGTGGCCACGTCCGGTTTGCTCGAGGCTGACGAGGCGGTGCTGCATATCGGCCGTCCGATCTCGAACACGCATATCTACATCCTGGATGAGCATGGCGAGCCGGCGCCGATCGGTGTTGCCGGCGAGATCTACATCGGCGGGGCCGGCGTTGCGCGGGGCTATCTGAACCGTCCCGAGCTGACGGCGGAGCGGTTTGTGGAGGACCGGTTCTCAGGGGAGGCGGGAGCGCGGCTGTACCGGACCGGGGATCTCGGGCGCTGGCTTGGCGACGGGACGATCGCCTATCTCGGGCGCAACGACTTCCAGGTGAAGATCCGCGGCTTCCGGATCGAGCTCGGAGAGATCGAGGCGCGGCTGTCAGAGCATGCAGGTGTGTGCGATGTCGCGGTGATCGCGCGGGAGGATGCTCCGGGCGACAAGCGTCTGGTGGCCTACTATGTGAGCGAAGCGGCGATCGGGGCGGAGGAGCTGCGGGGCCATCTTGCGGCGCGGCTGCCGGACTACATGGTGCCGTCGGCCTATGTGCATCTTCAGCGTCTGCCGTTGACGCCGAACGGCAAGCNAGCGGCGCAATGGGCGGAGGCGCCCGCGTGCAATCCGGCGCGGAGCGAGGTAGGCCTCAAGGCGAGCCATCTCGCTTATGTGATCTACACGTCCGGATCGACCGGTCAGCCCAAGGGGGTGATGGTCGAGCACCGCGGTCTCGCCAACCTGGTGCATTGGCACTGCGAGGCCTTCGCGCTGCGTCTGGGGACGCACAGCTCCTTAGTAGCTGGTTTGAGCTTTGACGCTTCGAGCTGGGAAGTGTGGCCGGCGCTGTGTTGCGGCGGCGTGCTGGTGGTGCCGCGGCCTGAGACGGCGCGGGATCCCGAAGCGCTGATGGCCTGGTGGCAGACGCAGCCGCTGGACGTGAGCTTCCTGCCGACACCGATGGCGGAGTTTGTGCTGTCGCAGGGGCTCGTGAACCGGCATCTGCGTGTTCTGCTGACGGGGGGCGACCGTTTGCGGAAGCTGCCCAAGGCGCTGCCATTCGCGCTGGTCAACAATTACGGTCCCACGGAAACGACGGTGGTGGCCACGTCCGGTTTGCTCGGGGCTGATGAGGCGGTGCTGCATATCGGCCGTCCGATTTCGAACACGCAGATCTACATCCTGGATGAGCATGGCGAGCCGGCGCCGATCGGTGTCGCGGGCGAGATCTACATCGGCGGAGCCGGCGTTGCGCGCGGCTATCTGAACCGTCCCGAGCTGACGGCGGAGCGGTTCGTGGAGGACCGGTTCTCGGGCGAGGCGGGAGCGCGGCTGTACCGGACCGGGGATCTCGGGCGGTGGCTTGGCGACGGGACGATCGCCTATCTCGGGCGCAACGACTTCCAGGTGAAGATCCGCGGCTTCCGGATCGAGCTCGGGGAGATCGAGGCGCGGCTGTCGGAGCATGCGGATGTGCGCGATGCCGCGGTGATCGCGCGTGAGGATGTCGCGGGCGACAAGCGTCTTGTGGCCTATTATGTGAGCGACGCGGCGATCGGGGCGGAGGAGCTGCGGGGCCATCTTGCGGCGCGGCTGCCGGACTACATGGTGCCGTCGGCCTATGTGCATCTTGAGCGTCTGCCGTTGACGCCGAACGGCAAGCTGGACCGCAAGGCGCTGCCGGCGNGGCCGGCGCTGTGTTGCGGCGGCGTGCTGGTGGTGCCGCGGCCTGAGACGGCGCGGGATCCCGAAGCGCTGATGGCCTGGTGGCAGACGCAGCCGCTGGACGTGAGCTTCCTGCCGACACCGATGGCGGAGTTTGTGCTGTCGCAGGGGCTCGTGAACCGGCATCTGCGTGTTCTGCTGACGGGGGGCGACCGTTTGCGGAAGCTGCCCAAGGCGCTGCCATTCGCGCTGGTCAACAATTACGGTCCCACGGAAACGACGGTGGTGGCCACGTCCGGTTTGCTCGGGGCTGATGAGGCGGTGCTGCATATCGGCCGTCCGATTTCGAACACGCAGATCTACATCCTGGATGAGCATGGCGAGCCGGCGCCGATCGGTGTCGCGGGCGAGATCTACATCGGCGGGGCGGGCGTTGCGCGCGGCTATCTGAACCGTCCCGAGCTGACGGCGNGGCATGGCGAGCCGGTACCGATCGGTGTTGCCGGCGAGATCTACATCGGCGGAGCCGGCGTTGCGCGCGGCTATCTCAACCGCCCCGAGCTGACGGCGGAACGGTTTGTGGAGGACCGGTTCTCGGGCGAGGCGGGAGCGCGGCTGTACCGGACCGGTGATCTCGGGCGCTGGCTTGAAGACGGAACGATCGCGTATCTCGGGCGCAACGACTTCCAGGTGAAGATCCGCGGCTTCCGGATCGAGCTCGGAGAGATCGAGGCGCGGCTGTCAGAGCATGCAGGTGTGTGCGATGTCGCGGTGATCGCGCGGGAGGATGCTCCGGGCGACAAGCGTCTGGTGGCCTACTATGTGAGCGAAGCGGCGATCGGGGCGGAGGAGCTGCGGGGCCATCTTGCGGCGCGGCTGCCGGACTACATGGTGCCGTCGGCCTATGTGCATCTTCAGCGTCTGCCGTTGACGCCGAACGGCAAGCTGGACCGCAAGGCGCTGCCGGCGCCGGAGGGGGATGCGTTTGCGGTGCAGGCCTACGAGCCGCCGCAGGGCGAGACCGAGGCGGCGATCGCCCGGATCTGGTCGGAGCTGCTCGGTGTCGAGCGGATCGGTCGTCACGACAACTTCTTCGCGCTCGGCGGNNNCGCGCGGCTGTACCGGACCGGGGATCTCGGGCGCTGGCTTGAAGACGGGACGATCGCGTATCTCGGGCGCAACGACTTCCAGGTGAAGATCCGCGGCTTCCGGATCGAGCTCGGAGAGATCGAGGCGCGGCTGTCAGAGCATGCAGGTGTGTGCGATGTCGCGGTGATCGCGCGGGAGGATGCTCCGGGCGACAAGCGTCTGGTGGCCTACTATGTGAGCGAAGCGGCGATCGGGGCGGAGGAGCTGCGGGGCCATCTTGCGGCGCGGCTGCCGGACTACATGGTGCCGTCGGCCTATGTGCATCTTCAGCGTCTGCCGTTGACGCCGAACGGCAAGCTGGACCGCAAGGCGCTGCCGGCGCCGGAGGGGGATGCGTTTGCGGTGCAGGCCTACGCGCCGCCGCAGGGCGAGACCGAGGCGGCGATCGCCCGGATCTGGTCGGAGCTGCTCGGTGTCGAGCGGATCGGTCGTCACGACAACTTCTTCGCGCTCGGCGGGCACTCACTGCTGGCGGTCATGTTGGTCGTCCGGCTCAGGAGAAGCCTTGATGTAGAGCTACCTCTGTCCGAAATCTTCTTAAACGACGGGCTAAGCCAATTGGCCGATAGAGTTGTGAATGCACAACTCGCTCAGTTCGACCAAAACGAACTGACAGTGCTCTTCCAGGATGAAGTGAGTTGCTAAGATGTCAGTCCACACGACAGAGCTATATCGGTCGAGCCTTTCGCAGCGCGAACAGTTGGTTCGGCTGGCACGGTCAAAAGGCTTAAAGAGTCGAAATGCACTGCCGCCGATAATTTCGACCGAACGAATTGGAGTTATCCCTCTGTCGTTTGCGCAGCAGCGGCTGTGGTTTCTGTCTCGTTTCGAGGAAGCGAGCACGGCCTATCACATAGCCGCTGGATTGCGGCTTATCGGGAGGCTTGAGCGAGAGGCGCTGGTGCGCGCGCTGGACCGGATCGTGGCGCGGCATGAGGCGCTGCGGACGGTGTTTGTGCAAGGTGATGATGGCGTGCCGGTGCAGCAGGTTGCTGCAGCGGAGGCGGGCTTTGCCTTGAGCGCGCACGACCTATGTGGCGCGGCGGAAGCGGCAGGCGAGTTGCAG
>NZ_JABFDP010000006.1:201823-202892 GCF_013179005.1 Bradyrhizobium denitrificans
GGGTGGCGCGGTTACGGTTGCGGTGCCGGCCAACCTGATCCCTGCGGGCTGCGAGCGGATCACGCCGGAGATGCTGCCGCTGGTGACGCTGAGCCAGGCGGAGATCGATCGCATCGCGGCGGCTGTGCCGGGCGGCTGTGGCAACATCCAGGACATCTATCCGCTGGCTCCGCTGCAGGAAGGCATTTTGTTCCATCATCTGCTGGGGGGAGAGGGCGACGTCTATCTGTTGTCCGGCTTACTGGGCTTTGACAGCCGGGCGCGGCTGGACGGTTTTCTGGCGGCGTTCGATGCGGTGATCGGCCGTCACGACATCCTGCGGACGGCGGTGCTGTGGGAGGAACTGCCGGAGCCGGTGCAGGTGGTGTTGCGGCAAGCGCCGCTGCCGGTGGAAGAGGTCGAGCTCGATGTGGGCGGCNCCCGGAGGGCGCTGCGTTCGCGGCGCAGGTCTATGCGCCGCCGCAGGGCGAGACCGAGGCGGCGATCGCCCGGATCTGGTCGGAGCTGCTCGGTGTCGAGCGGATCGGTCGTCACGACAACTTCTTCGCGCTCGGCGGGCACTCACTGCTGGCGATGCAGGTGGTGTCACGTTTGCGGCAGGCGCTGGGTGTGGAGCTAGCGCTGGCCGTATTGTTTGCACGCCCAGTGATCTCGGAGCTGGCGGCCAGCCTTGCGGGGGCGGCGCGCAGTGCGCTGCCGGAGATCACGCCAGCGGGGCGTGAAGGGGCGCAGCCACTGTCGTTTGCGCAGCAGCGGCTGTGGTTTCTGTCACGTTTCGAGGGAGCGAGCGCGGCGTATCACATAGCCGCTGGATTGCGGCTGATCGGGAGGCTTGAGCGAGAGGCGCTGGTGTGCGCGCTGGNNNGGGTGTGGAGCTAGCGCTGGCCGTATTGTTTGCACGCCCAGTGATCTCGGAGCTGGCGGCCAGCCTTGCGGGGGCGGCGCGCAGTGCGCTGCCGGAGATCACGCCAGCGGGGCGTGAAGGGGCGCAGCCACTGTCGTTTGCGCAGCAGCGGCTGTGGTTTCTGTCACGTTTCGAGGGAGCGAGCGCGGCGTATCACATAGCCGC
>NZ_JABFDP010000006.1:202897-203399 GCF_013179005.1 Bradyrhizobium denitrificans
CTGGATTGCGGCTGATCGGGAGGCTTGAGCGAGAGGCGCTGGTGTGCGCGCTGGACCGGATCGTGACGCGGCACGAGGCGCTGCGGACCGTATTTTATCAGGGTGACGACGGCTTGCCGGTGCAGCAGGTTGCTGCGGCGGAGGCGGGCTTTGCCTTGAGCGAGCACGACCTCCGGAGCATGGCGGAAGCGGCAGGCGAGTTGCAGCGACTGGTGGCTGTGGANNNGTGGATTGCGGCTGATCGGGAGGCTTGAGCGAGAGGCGCTGGTGTGCGCGCTGGACCGGATCGTGACGCGGCACGAGGCGCTGCGGACCGTATTTTATCAGGGTGACGACGGCTTGCCGGTGCAGCAGGTTGCTGCGGCGGAGGCAGGCTTTGCCTTGGTGCAGCACGACCTCCGGGGCATGGCGGATACGGCAGGCGAGTTGCAGCGACTGGTGGCTGTGGAAGCGACCGCGCCATTCGATCTTGAGCGTGGTCCGCTGATCCGAGGCCGGCTGG
>NZ_JABFDP010000006.1:203406-203763 GCF_013179005.1 Bradyrhizobium denitrificans
CGTGGCGAGGCGGAGCGGCTTGCGGCACCGCTGCCGTTCCGGAGTTTTGTGGCGCAGGCGCGGCTGGGCGTGGGCCGTGAGCAGCACGAGGCGTTCTTCCGCGGGATGCTGGGCAAGGTCGAGGAGCCGACGGCGCCGTTCGGACTGCTGGACGTGCAGGGCGACGGGGCGGGGGTTGAAGAGGCACATCTCGAGCTGGCGCCTGAGCTTGCGGAGCGGCTGCGGTCGCAGGCGCGGGCACTGGGTGTGAGTGCGGCGAGCCTGTTCCATATGGCGTTTGCGCAACTGCTTGCGCGGAGCTGTGGACGCAGCGATGTGGTGTTCGGCACGGTGCTGTTCGGGCGGCTGCAGGGCGGC
>NZ_JABFDP010000006.1:203768-204663 GCF_013179005.1 Bradyrhizobium denitrificans
CCGGAGTTTTGTGGCGCAGGCACGGCTGGGGATGAGCCGTGAGCAGCACGAGACGTTCTTCCGCGAGATGCTGGGCAAGGTCGAGGAGCCGACGGCGCCGTTCGGGCTGCTGGACGTGCAGGGCGACGGGTCTGAGATCGCGGAGGCACATCTCGAACTGGCGCCTGAGCTTGCGGAGCGGCTGCGGTCGCAGGCGCGTGCGCTGGGTGTGAGTGCGGCGAGCCTGTTCCATGTGGCGTTTGCGCAGCTGNCGCGTTCGGGCTGCTGAACGTTCAGGGCGACGGCTCGTCGGTGGAAGAGGCTCGTCAGGTCTTGTCGAGCGAACTCGCGGAGCGGCTGCGGCGGCAGGCGCGGGTACTGGGCGTGAGCGCGGCGAGCCTGTTCCACGTGGCATTTGCGCAGCTGCTTGCGCGGAGCTGCGGGCGCAGCGAGGTGGTGTTCGGGACGGTGCTGTTCGGGCGGATGCAGGGCGGAGAGGGTGCGGAGCGTACGCCCGGAGTGTTCATCAACACGTTGCCGGTGCGGATCTGCATCGACGAGACAGGAGCTGCGGATGCGACGCGAGCCGTGCAGATCCGGCTGGCGGAGTTGCTGCGTCACGAGCATGCGCCGCTGGCGCTGGCGNGGGGTGCGTATTGGAAGGAGGCGTTGTCGGGCGCGCCTGCGCTTCTGGAACTGCCCTGGGACCGGCCGCGTCCGGCGGAGCAGGACCATGCCGGGGCCGTGGTGCCGATCCGGTTGGATGCGAGGCTGACCGAGGCATTGAAGGCGCTGAGCCATCGTCACGGCACGACATTGTACATGACGCTGCTGGCAGGCTGGGCGGCGCTGCTGTCGCGGCTGTCGGGGCAGAAGGATGTGGTGATCGGTAGCCCGGTTGCGAACCGTGGACGAG
>NZ_JABFDP010000006.1:204678-205571 GCF_013179005.1 Bradyrhizobium denitrificans
AGAGGTTGGCGAGCAGGGCGTTGCGGCGAGCGTGCGCGAGGTGCAGCGGCATCTTGCGGAGCTGCTGCGTCACGAGCATGCACCGCTGGCGCTGGCACAGCGCTGCAGCGGGGTGGCGGCCCCGGCGCCGCTGTTCTCGGCACTGCTGAACTACCGGCACAGTGCGGCGGGCGGCGCTGCGGAGCAGGCTCAGTGGGAGGGGATCGAGGTCCTTCACGCGGAGGAGCGGACGAACTATCCGCTGGCGCTGTCGGTGGACGATCTGGGNCCTGTTCATCAACACGCTGCCGCTGCGGGTGGAGGTCGGCGGGCAGGGCGTTGCAGCGAGCGTGCGCGAGGTGCAGCGGCATCTTGCGGAGTTGCTGCGTCACGAGCATGCGCCGCTGGCGCTGGCACAGCGCTGCAGCGGGGTGGCCGCCCCGGCGCCGCTGTTCTCGGCACTGCTGAACTACCGGCACAGTGCGGCGGGCGGCGCTGCGGAGCAGGCTCAGTGGGAGGGGATCGAGGTCCTTCACGCGGAGGAGCGGACGAACTATCCGCTGGNGCAGCGCTGCAGCAGGGTTACGCCGCCGGCGCCGCTGTTCTCGGCGCTGCTGAACTATCGGCACAGCGGATCGGGTTCGGGGACCGGATCGGGTGGTTTGGAAGGCATCAAGGGGCTCGGGGGTGAGGAGCGGACGAGCTACCCGCTGACGGTGTCGGTGGACGATCTGGGCGCGGGCTTTGCGTTGACGGCGCAGGTCGAGGCGGCGGTCGGTGCGCAGCGAGTCTGTGCGTTCATGGCGACGGCGCTGGAGGGACTGGTCGAAGCGCTGGAGCGGACACCGGAGCGGCCGTTGCGGCAGATCGATGTGCTGCCCGAGGCAGAGCGTCATCGTGTCCTGGTGGAGTGG
>NZ_JABFDP010000006.1:205580-205894 GCF_013179005.1 Bradyrhizobium denitrificans
AGCGCTGTTGAACTACCGGCACAGTGCGGCGGGCGGCGCTGCGGAGCAGGCTCAGTGGGAGGGGATCGAGGTCCTTCACGCGGAGGAGCGGACGAACTATCCGCTGGCGCTGTCGGTGGACGATCTGGGGGCTGGCTTTGCGCTGACGGCGCAGGTGGCGGCATCGGTCGCGGCGGAGCGGGTCTGTGCGTTCATGGCGACGGCGCTGGAGGGACTGGTCGCGGCGCTGGAGCGGACACCGGAGCGGCCGCTGCGGCAGATCGACGTGCTGCCCCAGACAGAGCGTCATCGTGTCCTGGTGGAGTGGAACGCGA
>NZ_JABFDP010000006.1:205907-206629 GCF_013179005.1 Bradyrhizobium denitrificans
TTTGTCCGGCTGCTGGAAGGCATGGTGGCGGACGAGCATGCGGAGGTTGATCGTCTGCCGCTGCAGGGCGAGGCGGAGCGTCATCGCGTCCTGGTGGAGTGGAACGCGACGGCGGCGGATTATCCGCAGGATGTGTGCGTGCACGAGTTGTTCGAGGCGCAGGCCGAGCGGACGCCGGATGCGGTGGCGGTGGTGCATGAGGAGCGCCGGCTGAGCTATGCGGAGCTGAACACCNAGCAGGCCGAGCGGACGCCCGATGCGGTGGCGGTGGTGCATGAGGATCGCCGGCTGAGCTATGCGGAGCTGAACATCCAGGCGAACCGGCTGGCGCATCATCTGCGCAAGCTTGGCGTCAAGCCGGACGATCGTGTTGCGATCTGCATCGCGCGCAGCCCGGAGATGATCGTGGGTCTGCTGGCGATCCTGAAGTCGGGCGGGGCCTATGTGCCGCTTGACCCGGCCTATCCGCCGGAGCGGCTGGCGTTCATGGTTCAGNTGACCGTGTGGCGATCTGCATCGCGCGCAGCCCGGAGATGATCGTAGGACTGCTGGCGATCCTGAAGGCGGGCGGGGCCTATGTGCCGCTGGACCCGGCCTATCCGCCGGAGCGGCTGGCGTTCATGCTTCAGGACAGCGCGCCGGTGGCGCTGCTGGTGGGCGGCGGCGCGCTGGATGTGCTGCCGGTCGTGGAGGCCGAGCTTGCGGCCAGCGGCGTGCCGGTG
>NZ_JABFDP010000006.1:206640-212557 GCF_013179005.1 Bradyrhizobium denitrificans
GCGGGCGGGGCCTATGTGCCGCTCGATCCGGCCTATCCGCCGGAGCGGCTGGCGTTCATGCTTCAGGACAGCGCGCCGGCGGCGCTGCTGGTGGACGGCGGCGCGCTGGATGTGCTGCCGGTGGTGGAGGCCGAGCTAGCGGCCGCCCGTATGCCGGTGGTCGACATCGGCGTGGATGCGGCGCAGTGGGTCGATGCGCCGGCGCGCAATCCGGCGCGGAGCGAGGTCGGTCTCACGCCGGACNCGACCGGGTGGCGATCTGTATCGAGCGTTCGATCGAACTTGTCGCTGCGGAGCTGGCGATCCTCAAATGCGGCGCAGCCTATGTGCCGCTGGATCGCGACGTCCCGGCGGAACGATTGGCGTTCATGATCAAGGATTGCGAAGCATCCCTCGTGTTGATGGCACGAGGCGCGGTGCTGCCGGAACGGCTTGAGGCCCACAGGATCGATATCGAGGATGTCCTGCGAGGTGCCGGAGACGCCTCCAATCCTGGCTTGTCGCGGGACAGCGGCAGTGATGCCTACATCATGTACACGTCGGGCTCCACGGGAACGCCCAAGGGAGTGGTGATTCCGCATCGAGCGATCGGGCGGCTGGTGATCAACAACGGCTATGCGGACTTCAATGCGTCGGATCGCGTTGCTTTTGCCGCCAATCCTGCGTTTGACGCGACGACGATGGAGGTATGGGGGCCGCTGTTGAACGGCGGATGCGTCGTGGTGATCGACCAGGCGTCGGTGCTGGAGCCCGAGCGGCTGGTCAGCGTCATGGAGCGGGACGGGGTGACGGTTCTGTGGCTCACGGCGGGTCTGTTCCAGCAGTATGCGGAGCTGCTCGGTGGCGTCTTCCGGCGACTGCGTTATCTGTTGGTGGGCGGCGACGTGCTGGATCCACGGAGCATCCGTCATGTTCTCCGGCACAGCCGTCCGCAATATCTGCTGAATGGCTACGGCCCGACGGAGACGACGACGTTTGCCATTACGCATGAGATCACCGAGGTCGACGAACGTGCGAGCAGCATTCCACTGGGCCGTCCGATCTCGAACACGCGGATCTACATTCTTGACGCGTATGGCGATCCTGTGCCGATCGGGGTTGCGGGCGAGATCTACATCGGCGGAGCGGGCGTTGCGCGGGGCTATCTGAACCGTCCCGAGCTGACGGCGGAGCGGTTCGTGNNNAACGTTCGATCGATCTGGTCGCTGCGGAGCTTGCGATCCTCAAATGCGGCGCAGCCTACGTGCCGCTGGATCCGGCCTATCCGGCGGAGCGGCTTTCGTTCATGATCGAGGATTGCGAAGCATCCCTCGTGCTGACGGCACGAGGCGCGGTGCTGCCGGAAGGGCTTGAGGTTCACAGCATCGATGTCGGGGATGTCCTGCGAGTTGCCGGAGACGACTCCAATCCCGGCGTGTCGCGGGACAGCGGCAGCGACGCTTACATCATGTACACGTCGGGCTCGACGGGGACGCCCAAGGGGGTGGTGATTCCGCATCGGGCGATCGGGCGTCTGGTGATCAACAACGGCTATGCGGATTTCAATGCGTCGGATCGCGTTGCCTTTGCCGCCAATCCTGCGTTTGACGCGACGACGATGGAGGTCTGGGCGCCGCTGCTGAACGGCGGCTGCATCGTCGTGATCGAGCAGGAGGCGGTGCTGGATCCGCTCCAGTTGTCGGATGCTTTCCAACAGCAGCGTGTTACGGCATTCTTCGTGACGACGTCCTTGTTCAACCACTATGTCAAAGTGTCTCCGCAACTGTTCGCCGGGTTACGTTTCCTGTTGACGGGCGGCGAGCGTGCCGATCCTCAATGTTTCCGCAAAGTCATCAGCGGCGCGGCCCCCCGGCATTTCATTCACTGCTATGGACCGACGGAGACGACGACCTTTGCCATTACGCACGAGATCACCGAGGTCGATGAACGTGCGGGCAGCATTCCTCTGGGGCGACCGATCTCGAACACGCATATCTACATATTGGATGCGTATGGGGAGCCGGCGCCGATCGGTGTCGCGGGCGAGATCTATATCGGCGGGGCCGGAGTTGCGCGGGGCTATCTGAACCGTCCCGAACTGACGGCGGCGCGGTTCGTGGAGGATCGCTTCTCGGGCGAGGCCGGGGCGCGGCTGTACCGGACCGGGGATCTCGGTCGGTGGCTTGGCGACGGGACGATCGCGTATCTCGGTCGTAACGACTTCCAGGTAAAGATCCGCGGCTTCCGGATCGAGCTCGGGGAGATCGAGGCGNTGGATGCGGCGCAGTGGGCGGAGGCGCCGGCGCGCAATCCGGAGCGGAGCGAAGTGGGCCTTGCGCCTGATCATCTCGCTTACGTGATCTACACCTCCGGATCGACCGGTCAGCCCAAGGCGGTTGCCATTGAACATGGCAACGCGGTCAACTTCATCGCATGGGCTGCATCGGCCTTTGTCGGTGAGGATCTGGCGCGGACCTTGTCGTCGACCTCGCTGAACTTCGATCTCTCGATCTACGAATGTTTTGTTCCGCTGACGGTCGGCGGGACCGTGGACGTGGTGCAGAATGTTCTTGAGCTGACGAAGCAGTCGCGGGTGACGTTGATCAACACCGTTCCATCGGCACTGGATGCACTGTTGAAGAGAGGGAGTGTTCCTGAGACGGTACGGGTCGTCAATGTTGCAGGTGAGCCGTTAAGACGGTCATTGGCAGAGCAACTGTTCGGAACGACGCAGGTCGAGCTGTTATGCAATCTATATGGGCCGTCGGAGACGACGACCTATTCGACATGGGTCGCTATGCGTCGTGGCGCGCCATTCGCTGCGCATATCGGCCGTCCGATTTCGAACACGCAGATCTACATCCTNNNGGCGCAATGGGCGGAGGCGCCGGCGTGCAATCCGGCGCGGAGCGAAGTGGGCCTTGCGCCGGATCATCTCGCTTATGTGATCCACACATCCGGATCGACCGGTCAGCCCAAGGGGGTCGCCGTTGAACATGGCAATGTCGTCAACTTCATCGCGTGGGCTGCACCGGCCTTTGTCGGTGAGGCCTTGGCGCGGACCTTGTCGTCGACCTCGCTGAATTTCGATATCTCGATCTGTGAATGGTTTGTCCCCCTGACGGTCGGCGGAGCGGTCGATGTCGTGCGGAACGTGCTTGAGCTGACGAAGCAGTCGAACGTGACATTTCTCAATACCGTCCCGTCCGCACTGGATGCGCTGTTGAAGAACGAGAGTTTTCCAGAGACGGTACGGACGGTCAATGTTGGGGGCGAGCCGCTAAAACGATCATTGGCAGAGCAACTGTTCGCAACGACGCAGGTGGAGCTGCTACGCAATCTATATGGTCCGACGGAGACGACGGTCTATTCAACCTCGGTGTTGATGCGTCGTGGCGAGCCATTCGCTGCGCATATCGGCCGTCCGATCTCGAACACGCAGATCTACATCCTGGATNTGCGCAGTGGGCCGATGCGCCCGCGCGCAATCCGGCGCGGAGCGAGGTCGGGCTCGCGGCGAGCCATCTCGCTTATGTGATCTATACCTCCGGATCGACCGGCACGCCGAAAGGGGTGATGGTCGAGCATCGGAACGTTGCCCGGCTCTTCCACGCGACGGAGCACTGGTACCAGTTCGGCCCGGCCGATGTCTGGACCTTGTTTCATTCCTATGCGTTCGACTTCTCGGTGTGGGAGATCTGGGGAGCGCTGCTTTATGGCGGTCGGCTGGTGGTGGTGCCGCAGCTGACGGCGCGATCTCCGGAGGACTTCTATCACCTCCTCTGCCGCGAGCGGGTGACGGTCCTGAACCAGACGCCGAGCGCGTTCCGGCAATTGATCGCGGCTCAAGCCGAGGCGGTGGAGACACATCATCTGCGCACTGTGATCTTTGGCGGTGAGGCGCTGGAGCCTGCGGCCCTGAAGTCTTGGTACCGCCGCGAGGCCAATCAGGCGACGAGCCTGATCAACATGTACGGGATCACCGAGACGACGGTCCATGTCACATACTATGCGCTCCAGGCAGCCGATGCGGACAGGCACGGCGCGAGCCCGATCGGGCAACCGATCCCGGATCTCAAGGTCTACATTCTTGATGCATATGGTGAGCCTGCGCCGATCGGTGTTGCGGGCGAGATCTACGTCGGCGGAGCCGGCGTTGCGCGAGGCTATCTGAACCGTCCTGAGCTGACCACGGAGCAGTTCGTGGAGGACCGGTTTTCGGGCGAGGCGGGAGCGCGGCTNNNGCGCCCGCGCGCAATCCGGCGCGGAGCGAGGTCGGTCTCACGCCGGACCATCTGGCTTATGTGATCTACACCTCTGGATCCACCGGCACGCCCAAGGGCGCGATGAACGGTCATCGCGCGGTGGTGAACCGCCTGCTGTGGATGCAGGACGCCTACGCTCTCGATGGTGGCGATGCGGTGCTACAGAAGACGCCGTTCAGCTTCGACGTGTCGGTGTGGGAGTTCTTCTGGCCGTTGCTCGCGGGAGCGCGCCTGGTGATGGCGCGGCCGGAGGGCCACAAGGATCCAGCCTATCTGGTGGAGGTGATCCGGCGGGAGCGGATCACGACGCTGCACTTCGTGCCATCGATGCTGCAGATATTCGTGGAGTATGCGGAGGCCGGTAGCTGCACGAGCGTGAAGCGGGTGATGTGCAGCGGCGAGGCGCTGCCCCCGGTCTTGGCGGCGCGGTTGCTGGAGCGGCTTGAAGGAACAGAGCTGCATAACCTTTACGGTCCGACGGAAGCTGCGGTGGACGTGACGGCGTGGCGCTGCGCAAAGGAAGCGTCGGATGCGAGCGTTCCAATCGGCCGTCCGATCTCGAACACGCAGATCTACATCCTGGATGAGCATGGCGAGCCGGCGCCGATCGGTGTTGCGGGCGAGATCTACATCGGCGGGGCGGGCGTTGCGCGGGGCTATCTGAACCGTCCCGAGCTGACCGCGGAGCGGTTCGTGGAGGACCGGTTCTCGGGCGAGGCGGGAGCGCGGCTGTACCGGACCGGGGACCTCGGGCGCTGGCTTGAAGACGGAACGATCGCCTATCTCGGTCGCAACGACTTCCAGGTGAAGATCCGCGGCTTCCGGATCGAGCTCGGGGAGATCGAGGCGCGGCTGTCGGAGCATGCGGNCTAAAACGATCATTGGCAGAGCAACTGTTCGCAACGACGCAGGTGGAGCTGCTACGCAATCTATATGGTCCGACGGAGACGACGGTCTATTCAACCTCGGTGTTGATGCGTCGTGGCGAGCCATTCGCTGCGCATATCGGCCGTCCGATCTCGAACACGCAGATCTACATCCTGGATGAGCATGGCGAGCCGGTACCGATCGGTGTTGCCGGCGAGATCTACATCGGCGGAGCCGGCGTTGCGCGGGGCTATCTGAACCGTCCCGCGCTGACGGCGGAGCGGTTCGTGGAGTACCGGTTCTCCGGCGAGGCGGGAGCGCGGCTGTACCGGACCGGGGATCTCGGGNGCCGGCACCGATCGGTGTTGCGGGCGAGATCCATATCGGTGGCGTCCAGGTGGGGCGGGGCTATCTGAACCGTCCTGAGCTGACGGCGGAGCGGTTCGTGGAGGACCGGTTCTCGGGAGAAGCGGGAGCGCGGCTGTACCGGACCGGGGATCTCGGGCGGTGGCTTGGCGACGGAACGATCGCGTATCTCGGGCGCAACGACTTCCAGGTGNAAGACGGAACGATCGCGTATCTCGGGCGCAATGACTTCCAGGTGAAGATCCGCGGCTTCCGGATCGAGCTCGGCGAGATCGAGGCGCGGCTGTCGGAGCATGCGGCTGTGCGCGATGTCGCGGTGATCGCGCGGGAGGATGTCGCGGGCGACAAGCGTCTTGTGGCCTATTATGTGAGCGACGCGGCGATCGGGGCGGAGGAGTTGCGGGGCCATCTTGCGGCGCGGCTGCCGGACTACATGGTGC
>NZ_JABFDP010000006.1:212566-212810 GCF_013179005.1 Bradyrhizobium denitrificans
TGCGGCGATTGGAGCGGAGGAACTACGGGGCCATCTTGCGGCGCGGCTGCCGGACTACATGGTGCCGTCGGCCTATGTGCATCTGGAGCGTCTGCCGCTGACGCCGAACGGCAAGCTGGACCGCAAGGCGCTGCCGGCGCCGGAGGGCGATGCGTTTGCGGCACAGGCCTATGCGTCGCCGCAGGGCGAGACCGAGGAGGCCATCGCCCGGATCTGGTCGGAGCTGCTCGGTGTCGAGCGGATC
>NZ_JABFDP010000006.1:212898-284989 GCF_013179005.1 Bradyrhizobium denitrificans
TGCGGCGTATGTCCATCTGGATCGGCTGCCGTTGACGCCGAACGGCAAGCTCGACCGCAAGGCGTTGCCGGCGCCGGAAGGAACAGCGTTCGCGGCGCAGGCCTATGAGCCGCCGCAGGGCGAGACCGAGGAGGTCATCGCCCGGATCTGGTCGGAGCTGCTGGGCGTTGAGCGGATCGGGCGACACGACAATTTCTTCGCGCTCGGCGGACACTCGCTGCTTCTGGCCAAGATGCAGGTGAGATTAAGTCAAGCCGGTTTATCCCTATCGATCCCGCGAATTTTTGCAAATCCAACGATTGCCAGTCTCCTCCAGAACGACGGCAATTCACCCACTCTCGATTTCGAATCGCACGTGGTTGAGCTTCGCTCGCCCGCGGCTACGGAGGCGAAGCCACTCTTCATCATGAGCCAGGGCCAGGGAAGCGTGTTGTACGGAGCTAAGCTGGCAGCACGACTTCCCGATGGCTTTCCGATTTACGGTCTGACAAGCGACGGACAAAGACGGGATCATCTGCGAACTGTGGAAGATATCGCAGCCTGCTTTGTGGCCATCATCAAGCAAATCCAACCCGCCGGTCCTTACCGCCTGGCAGGGTGGTCGTTCGGGGGTAAGCTGGCCTACGAAGTCGCTCGTCAACTTCTGTCGGCCGATAACGACGTTCAATTCGTTGGCCTTATCGATACCTATTACAGGAGACCGACTTGGATTTCCGAAGAGGTGATGGATCGCTTTCTCTCATCGCTCAGTCCGGCGTTAAGGCAGACGACACGCCGGTTGATAAACGCCGATAATGTGTATGAAAGCGAATATATTCCGATCAAGATATGTCTATTTGTGGCAGAGGCCCCGAATGAAGATGCGCATAGAGGATGGAAAGAGGTGTTGCCTGAGCATCAGATTGTTACCATTCAGATACCCGGGGCACATGATGACGTCATGTCTGATGGCAACATTGAGGTGCTGGTGCAGAGTTTGAGCGAGCAATTGCTGACGTGCGATGAGACGGGGCAGATAGGCTGAGCCTTTGAGGAAACTGGCGCGCATCTGCACGAGATGACGCTGCGTTGGATCCGCAAAGAGATTTACGACCACGCCAGATGCTGTTCAATCGGCGCGACATGGCAGGATCAGCAGCGAGCCGTCACCGCCTTATCAAATAGCCGGCGCTTCTTCGTGTCTCGATAATGTGATGGCCGATCTTTCGACGCAAGCGGCTAATCGTGGCCTCGACCGCATTCGTCGTGCGTGACGATTCGTGGAATGTGCTTTCCGCGAGTTCGTGGCTGGATACGATTGTTCCTCGCTTATACATCAGTTGAGAGAGGACGGAGAACTCTCTTGCTGTGAGGTTGACCACCCGCCCGGAGACGGTCACGACCATTTTTCGCCGGTCGAGTTGAACTTCATTGGCTGTGAGCCGCGATGACAGATGCCCATAAGACCGCCGCACAATGGCTTCCAGCCGTGAAAGTAGTTCTTCCCGGACAAAGGGCAGCGGCAGAAAAGTGTCTGCGCCTCGATCAATGACGTCGATCCAAGTGTCCAAGTTGGTGTTTCGACCAAGAGCCAATATAGGAAAGTATCGATGAGATCGTCGCCAGCGTTGCAACAGCTCGCGGTACGCTCCACCCGACCGGACACCGAGTATCGTCGCAGAATACTCTTCGGTATCGCCCAAGAACCATGCATCGTCTGGCGTGGAGGCGTTTTCGGCGACAAACCCCGCAGAGTGTAGCGCTGGCGCGAGCAGCCGAGTGGTTGCTGTATCGCAGTCCGCAATGAGAATGCGCATCTTTGGTGCTGGTGTTGGAGGGGAGTTATTTGATCGTCAGGTCAGGAATGGCATGCTGCGCGAGGCTCGGCGGGGCAAGAGGATCCCGACTGGCGAGAATTCGCTGACATCGACGTGGGGTTCTCGACGACGTAGTAGCCGGCACCTCGTTGCGTCTTGATGAAGTCGTGTCCGACTTTTCGTCTGAGTCGGGCGACAAGCATTTCGGCTGCCCCCGGGGGAGTTCGTGAGTCTTCTCCATATATTTCCTTACGAAGCTCTTTGATCGACAGAACCGAATTTGGTCGCTGCATGAGTGCGAGGAGGAGGCGATATTCGAACGGAGTGACGTGAATATGAATTCCGCTGACGATAACCTGCATTTGATCCTCGTCCACGCTCACGTGGTCGATCGTGCGAATGAGTTTGCGGGCTGATCTGCACCGGCGCAACATTGCGCTCAACCGCGTCGCCAACTCCATCAATCCGCATGGCAGCGATATGTAGTCGTCAGCGCCATGATCGATCGCATCGACAATCTGTTGCTTGGTGCATGATGTGCCCGCCGCAAGAACGGGATGGCCGATCGATGCGCCTCTCCAGTGGTCGATCAGGGCGATACCGTCGGTCGTTTGGTGATCCAGCAGAATGATCAGAGCGTCGATGCCTGTCAAAGCAGAGGGCTGGATCGTCCATCCGACGTCGTAGCAGGAGTGATGTATCATGCTGTAACGGAGTGAGTTCAGCTGATCTTGCATGAGGGACGATGTCGAGGTGCTGCTGGAGAGGACCATCACGGCTGGCATCGATTCATTCCATAATGTGGTGAGTCTCGTTGAGTCGGGAGAGCGCCGTGTGCTGAACGCCTTATTGTGAGTGGGGGCTAGTTGGCCAGAGAGCGGAGTGCTTCTGTTTGGGAACCGTTGAGCGGTTGCTGCGTATCTTTGTGCATCTGGTGCAGATCACACGGCGATGCATGTGTTTGGCCGAAGGATGCCACTTATGGGACAGAGCATATCCGTCGGCAACCGGTGAAAATTCTATATTGACAGATCGGGCTAGCTGAAGATTGGCGTCTTGCCGCGAATGCAGGCCCTGCATTGCGGTAAGGGGACAGGCTGTTCGAGTGTGATCTTGTTCTAGTTTCGGGCGGTTGTCCGTGAAGATTGTCCTCTTTACGGTCGCGCGCTTGCGACGTTCTTCTACTTGCCCGATCGCGCCGTCTTGCCTCCCGGTGCGTCCGGGCGATGGGCTCGCTCGAATGCGAGCAAGTGCAAGGACATGCAGACCAGATAGAGGGCGAACAGTTGTATCTTCCGTGTTGGTCGAGGGGGGGCCGTTCTGCGTTTGTTGGGCAGGAGCGTCGTGGGGGCCACTATGACGAATAGTCATTGCGAATAGCATGCGTATTTGGTCGGCTGCGTGCCTTACACAAGGCTTACGTCGATTGTGTGCTGTGGGTGATGAGATTTCATCAGTAGAGGTTCGTGATAGGTGTATAAACAGGTCAATGATCGGCGGGTGGCCTGCGTTGATCGAGCGGTGCGTGTTTCTGGCGGGGGCGTGTAGCTGCTGAGTCGACCAGCTCGACGCTGAAAGTTGGAGCTACAGCGGGGGCGATAGTTCAAAGCGGTTCCGGATGCCAAACATTACCCGTGGCAATCTGCTCAATCATGTTTGTTGGGCGCGTCAAAGGACTTGATATCGACAGGTGATCGGATGGCGCTCGATACAGCGTTCGTCTTTGCGATTGCGCAGATCAGGTCGTCTTGCGACTTGAACCCAGCGCCTTAGGCGCGCGGCGTGTCATCCGCCACGAGCGTCATCCGCCAAGTCGTATCCGGAAGTCGTATTCGGGAGTCGTCCTTGTTGAGCTCGCGTGCTTTCATCTGTCGCATCCAGCGCGGTGTACTGCCTCGGCCCCATGCGATCGAGATTGTCGTTAGGAACAACAAGGCGTTTCGGTGCGCGGTATCAAGATGCCGCAAACGTGATGTGCATCCGTATCACCTGGACGTCGTCATGGATCGGAGCGGGATCCCGGTGGTCTGGGTGGTGCTGGAGATCGCGGCGTTCTGGGCCGTTACGGCAACCTGGCACGAAGGCAGGCGCGTGGTCGCCGAAGCGACTTGGCGAGTTGCGTGGCTGGCCTGTCCCGACCATCCCAACGCGGCCATTGCGCCCACCCACGCAGCGCGCGAACCAGGGTCCGCATGTCCTTCGCTGCTCAACTCGCGTCGACGGTCACATGCAACCTCCACGAGATCCGACGGCATTCTGGCTGACATCCGGTGGGAACTCGCCCCGGTTCGGCAAGGCCACCCGATGCGGGGGGAGACCGGCATGCAACTGCATTGGAAAGCAGATGGAACGGATGTCGATGCGCGGACTCGTTCTGTTCACGCGCGATGCATCTTCAACATGCAAAGACGGTCACGGCAGACCTCATGTTGTCACGGCGCGCAGCCCCGGATCCGCTGGAGTGTTGCTCTCGGTGTGACTCAAAAACCAATCCGTTTCGGCAATCAGGAGTTACGCCTTAACAATCGCTAAATTTATCTTCCGCGAATCAGTCCGCTGATTCATTTTCGCTGCCGGGGTCAATCTGGAGGCCAAGGTATGAACGTTATTGTTTTCGCATCGCGTAAGGGCGGTTCAGGCAAGAGCACCCTGGCCGCCCATCTCGCTGCGCAGATCAAGGCGAGCAAGTCTTGTCTGCTCATCGATGCCGACCCTCAGGGGTCGCTGACGCTCTGGCACAAGCTGCGCGGCACCAACGAGCCGCCGATCAAGACGGCGGTAAACTCGGTCAGCGCGATCGTCGCCGCGGCCCGCCGCGACGGCGTCGAATGGGTGCTGATCGATACGCCTCCGACCGTATCGGCCGTCGTCGAAGATGCGATCAAGAACGCGACCATGGTGATCATCCCGGCTCGTCCCGGTGTGTTCGACGTCAATGCGGTCCAGGAAACCATTCAGACCTGCCGCTCGGCGCGCAAGCCCTATGCCGTCGTTCTCAACGGTGCGCCGGCGCGCCGCGACGACGCCGAGAGCCCGATTGTCACCATCGCCCGCGAGGCCCTGGCGAAGTTCAAGGCGCCGGTGTGGGGCGGGCAGATCACCAACCGTGCCGATCTGCTGATGGCGCTGGGGCAGGGTGAAGGCGTGCGCGAATACTACGCCGAAGGGCGGGCTGCTGCCGAGATCGCGCGTCTCTGGGCGGCGATCGAGCGTTCGGTGAAGGCGATTCGCGGCACCGTGTCGGCCAATGGCGCCATGCACAAGCAGGCGGCCTGATCGCGGCCTGTCATCACGCATCGACGCGCGGGCTTCCGCGCGTTTTTCGTTTCGGATGACTTTCGTCCCTTTCGGGGGAATCAGCCGTCTCGCGAGGGCCGACGATGGGCCGCTCAGCGCCGCGAAATGGCGCTCAGGCGATCATCAGCAGATAGAAGGCGATCGCCGGCGTCAGGGTCAGGATGACAGACCAGATCCCGACGGCCCAAAGAATGTCTTCGGTGCTGAACCCCTGCTGCTCAGGGTATGGATGATCCTGCAAAGCCACGACGCCCCCGCGTTCTCTGACGTTTTCAACATCCATAGCCGAACATCTTTAAACATCAGGTTGCCGGCGGCGCGGCATTTGATCGTGACCGTTAGTTCGGATTAACCACGCAAGTCGTCCCCGCTCGTTGTCCGCGGTAGCGCGCTGCTGCGGCCGAGCGTCCGGGCCGCGTTCGGGGCAGAGCCGACGAACGCGGCGGAGACGCTTCAGGCGACGCGGCTTTGCGCCATCGCCGTGCGGTGCTGGATCTCCTGGTCCAGCCGGGCGGCGAGCTCGGGGCTCACCTCCACCATCGGCAGCCGCACTTCGGCGCTGGCGATCACGCCTGTCCGCGCCAGCCAGTACTTGGCAGGCGCAGGGCTCGGCTCGGTGAACAGCAGGCGTGTGAGATCCTCGACCTGCGCCCAGCCCGCCGCGGCGTGATCATGTCGACCGTCCTTCACGTGCCGCAGGATCGCAGCAAATGTCTCCGTCTCCAGATGGGCCGAGAGCAGGATGGCGCCGTCCGCGCCGGCCTGTAGCGCATCGAAGCTCTGAGCGTCCTCTCCGGTCAGGATCCGGAACTGCGCTGGCCGGCGCGCGATCAGGTCGCGCGTTTGCGCGCGGTTGGCGCAACAATCCTTCAGGCCCGCGATCATCGGATGTTCGGCGAGCCGCAGCATTGTGTCGTTGTCGATCCCGACCGCCGATCGATAGGGAATGTTGTAGAGGATGATCGGGTGCGCAGCATGATCAGCCAGCGCCGTGAAATGCGCCAGCAGTCCGCGCTGCGATGGGCGCACATAAGGCGGGCTCGAGATCAGATAGAAATCGATCGGCCATGAGGTGGTGCGATCGAGCGCCTCGATCAGATCGGACGTCGCCACCCCGCCAATTCCGAGGCAGAGCGGCAGCGGCCGGCCAGCCGCGGCGACCTCGTCATGGACCACGCTGACCACACGCATGCGCTCGTCCCAAGACAGTGTCAGTCCTTCGCCCGAGGTCGCGCCCAGCACCACGCCGTCGATGGGCTTGGCGGCGTAGTGGCGGATCAGGCTGCGCAGCGATGCTTCATCGAGCGCGCCGTTGTGAAACGGCGTGATCAGTGGCAGCCAAAGTCCCTGCAATTGCGTTCGCGTCGTGGTCATGGTCCATCTCCCTGGGTCTGAGTGCCGGAGACGGGACATGAAAAAACCCCGTCTGAGCGGCGGGGCTTGGTGATGCGGCGGTGAAGTTTGGAACGATTCTAGCGCGCGCGTCCACATGTCCCCGGAAGGGGAGCTTTTTTCGACGACAAGGTGGCGCTCGAAAATGTGGACATGCCACCTACATGCGCGGAGCTGCCGATGCTGTCAATGCGGCATTGGCGGACACGCAGAAACGAACAGCAAAACAGCTCAGCAGAAAACCAGCTGAGCAAAAAAATAGCCGGGCCCAATGAGCCCGGCTGGAGGTATTGGCCAACGCGGCCGACACAATCACCTTCCAAGAGGGATTCTGAGCGCTCGCGCCACTGGAGGAGGGGGACAATGCGCAACGCCAACGCTCAGCACAGTTGCAGTATGGGCTTCGACACGGCGTTGCAGCAACCATGTAGGTCGCATGTCAGACATGCACAATTTCAGGCCGGCCAGCGCTGCGCTTTGCTCACGACGAAGTCACGGAACACTTGCACGCGCGCCACCGTTTTCAACTCCTCGGGATAGACGAAGTAGGTGTCGAGCTGGATTGAATCGGACTCGCCGAACAGCTGCACCAGCCGGCTGTTTTCTTCGACCAGATAGTCGGGCAGCGCGGCGATGCCGAGACCCTGTTGGCAGGCGCGCACCAGTCCGAGGATATTGTTGACCCTGAAATAGGCTTCGCGAGGACCAGAGCCGTTACGCCCGGCATCGACAAGCCAGCTGCGGTTCTGCAGATGCGGGGCGACCTGGCCGTCCGCAAGCATGATGATGCGGTGGTCGTCGAGTTCGTCGAGTGTCCTCGGCGTGCCGAACCGCTTCACATATTCCGGGGAGCAGTAAGCGTGGAAGCTGATCGCGAACAGCTTGCGCTGAATCAGGTCGGGCTGCGTCGGCTTGCGGGTACGAATCGCAACGTCGGCCTCGCGCATCGAGAGATCGAGCTCTTCGTCGGTGACGATCAGCGAGATCCGGATCTCCGGATAGAGCGAGGTGAATTCGCCGAGCCGTGGGATCAGCCAGTTGATGCCGACGCCCGGCGTGGTGGTGATCTTGAGATCGCCGCTCGGCCGCTCGCGGCTGTCGGTGAGCTTGGCCCGCGCCGCCTGCAACTGCATGAAGACGTCATGCGCGGTCCGGAACAAGAGGTCGCCTTGCTCGGTGAGGATCAGCCCGCGGGCGTGACGATGAAACAGCGACACCGCCAGTTCCTGCTCGAGCGCGCTGACCTGGCGTGACACTGCCGATTGCGACAGCCCGAGCTGCTCCCCGGCATGCGTGAAGCTGCCAGCTTCCGCCGCTGCGTGAAACACCTTCAGCTTGTCCCAATCCATATCCGTAAATCCATCCCGTGATCGTGGCATCTTCAGTTCATTCAGCAGCGGCGCGTTCGCTCGCGGCGTGGGCGAGGAAGCGTTCGGCCTCGAGCGCGGCCATGCATCCCATGCCGGCGGCGGTGATCGCTTGCCGATAGGTTTCGTCGGCGACGTCGCCGGCTGCGAACACCCCGGGGACGGAGGTGGCCGTCGTGCCTGGCACGACCTCGACATAGCCGGATGGCTTCAGCTTGAGCTGGCCGGCGACGAGCTCCGTCGCCGGTGCATGGCCGATGGCGACGAAGACGCCGTCGGCCGGTAGTTCGGAGACGGCGCCGGTCTTGACGTTTTTGAGCCGGACATGCGTGACCTTGGACGGATTGCTGGCGCCGCAGATCTCGTCCAGCGCGCTGTCCCAGACGACCTTGATCTTGGGATGCTTGAACAGGCGCTCCTGCAGGATCCGCTCGGCGCGGAAATGATCGCGGCGATGCACGACCGTGACGGTCGAGGCAAAGTTGGTCAGGAACAGCGCTTCTTCGACCGCCGTATTGCCGCCGCCGACGACGATGACTTCCTTGCCGCGATAGAAGAAGCCGTCGCAGGTGGCGCAGGCCGAGACGCCGAACCCCTTGAACGTTTCCTCGGAGGGGAGCCCCAGCCAGCGCGCCTGGGCGCCGGTGGCCAGGATGACCGTCTCGGCGAGATAGACGTCGCCGGAATCGCAGGTCAGGCGGAACGGGCGCTGCGCCAGCTCCAGCTTGGTCACGAGGTCGATCTTGATCTGCGCCCCGACATGGGTCGCCTGCTTTTCCATCTGCTCCATCAGCCAGGGGCCCTGGATGACGTCGGCAAATCCCGGATAGTTCTCGACGTCGGTCGTGATGGTCAGCTGACCGCCCGGCTGGATGCCCTGGATGAGCACCGGCTCCAGCATCGCCCGTGCCGCGTAAATCGCCGCCGTGTAGCCGGCAGGGCCGGACCCGATGATGACGACTTTGGCATGGATCGGAGCTTGCATGGGAACGATGACTCGCTGGAAAAGGGGGAGATTGACGACGCAGCGAGCGGAATGCGCAAAGAACGCCCCCGAAGCCCCATCGAAAATGTCAAATCCAAGTCTAAGCCATCTGGCAAGCTATGCAAGAATTGCAACGCATCTCGGCGAATTTTCCCTTCACGAGCCGGTCAACAGGGGAAATCTAGAGTAATAAAATTGCGCAAATTGACCGGCTTGCGCTAAGAGAGTTGCCACCCACCCGCGGATCACGTCTCCCGCTTGTTCCCGCCAGCCCCCCGCGCCCCGTGTCCAAGAATCTTGACGAAATCGACCTCAAAATCCTGAGCGAGATCCAGGCCGATGGCAGGATCACCAATGTGGAACTGGCCAAGCGCGTCGGAATTTCGCCGCCGCCCTGTCTGCGGCGTGTGCGGACTCTGGAGGAAGAGGGCTACATCACCGGCTATCGAGGTCTGCTCGATCCGCGCAAGCTTGGCTTCGACGTCACCGTCTTCGCTTCGGTGCATCTGTCGAGTCAGGCTGATGCCGACCTGAAGGCCTTCGAGGAGTTCGTTCGCGCCGAGCCCCTGGTGCGGGAATGCTGGATGCTGTCCGGCGAGGTCGATTTCATCCTGAAATGCGTGGCACCTGACATGGCGACCTTTCAGGAGTTCGTAACGCACCTGACTGCGGCGCCGCACGTGCGCAACGTCCGGACCTCGCTGGTGCTGCACAATTCCAAATATGATGCCGCGGTGCCGCTCGAGGTGAAGGTGCGCAGCTAGAGCATGATCCAAAGATCATTCTCAAACAAAGAGATAAGGTCATGATGCGGTTCCGTGAAAACGCATCATGACCTGGACCGGTCTGGCATTCCGGGGACTGCTGTCGCGACGCCCCGGAATGATCATCGACGGAGCGGGAGCTCAGCTCTTCTTGCGCAGCAGCGCATCCAGGCTGATCGGGCCGCCGCCCGCGGTCGCAAGGTAGAGGCAGGAGAAGCAGAACGCGATCGCCGCGGTGCCGTTGTTCAGGAGTGGCAGCCAGACAGGCTCTCCGGTCTTGAACATGTGGCCCATGAAATAGGCGAAGGCCATCTCGCCCGAGAGGATGAACGCGACGGGCCTGGTGAACAGGCCGACGATGAGCAGCGCGCCAAGCACGAGTTCGAGCATGCCTGCCGTGTAAATCAGAGGCGGGATGTTGGCGAAGTACGGGATGACCGGAAACTTGAAGATCTTGGCCACGCCGTATTGAAACAACAGCAGGCCGGTGATGAAGCGAAACAGGCTGAGCACAGCCGGCTGCCATTTCGAGAGCATCTGCTCCATGTGTGATTGTCCCCCAACCAGAAAAATCATGATGTGGCGGCCGGACCGATCGTTGCGGCGGCCGTCTGCCATGAATTAGCCCATTAGCGGTACTGCGTCACGCGGGTGTGTCGCCACCTGCGATGAATTGAACGTGTACTGTCGAACTGACGGTCTCGGTCGTTGCCAGGGCTGAAACGACCCAGCGCCGAAACGACAAAGGGCTGAAACGACAAAGGGCTGAAACGACAAAGGGCTGCGCGATCCGCGCGGCCCTTGGTTTCGTGACCGCGATGCGGCCGCGCCTCAGCGCCATTCGACTTTGGCGATTTCGTAGGACTTGGCGCCGCCGGGCGCCATCACCTCGACCGTGGTGCCCATCTTCTTGCCGATGAGGGCGCGGGCGAGCGGGGAGGTGATGGAGATCTTGCCCTTCTTGGCGTCTGCTTCGACCTCGCCGACGATCTGCCAGACCGTCTTCTTCTCGGTGTCCTCGTCGATCAGGGTCACGGTCGCGCCGAACTTGATCGTCTCGCCGGAGAGCTTCGTGACGTCGATCACGTCGGCGCGCGCGAGCTTGTCCTCAAGCTCCGCAATGCGGCCTTCATTGTGCGACTGCTCTTCCTTGGCGGCGTGATATTCCGCGTTCTCCGACAGGTCGCCATGCGAGCGCGCCTCGGCGATGTGCTCGATGATGCGCGGGCGGTCCACCGATTGGCGCTGCTTCAGCTCGTTCTCAAGCGCGGCGTAGCCGCCCGAGGTCATGGGAACCTTTTCGACCATTTCTTCTCGTCCTTCAGTCGTGCGGGCAAGGGGCGCGCACGATCAGCATCTTCAGAATAGGCCTTTGCGGCCCAATGCAAAGCCCGAAACCCCGATCATACCGGACCACGAAAGGCCGGACCAACATCGAACGGGGCGGCGAGTTCCTGCCGTGAGGCTTTATTGCCGATTATTGCCAATCGCTTAGCCGGCGGTTGCCCGCGCGGCGCGATTAGTTTTCGGAAAAGTAACTCTGCAAGGTGCGGACCTCAAGGTCTCCCCCGAGATAGGCGCGGATGCCTTGCGCGGCCGCCACAGCACCCGAAAGAGTGGTGTAATACGGCACTTTATGCAAGAGGGCAGCGCGCCGCAGCGAGCGGCTGTCCGCGAGCGCCTGCGGGCCTTCCGTGGTGTTGAAGACCAGCTGGATGTCGCCATTGGTGATGGCGTCCACGATATGCGGACGGCCTTCCAGGACCTTGTTGATCTTCTCGGTCGGGACCCCCTGATCGACCAGGTAGCGCTGGGTGCCGGAGGTCGCGACGACCTTGAAGCCGAGTTCGTGCAGCATCCGCACGACCTCGGTGATTCGGGCCTTGTCGCTCTCGCGCACGGAGACGAACACCGTGCCTTTGCGCGGGACCCGCGTGCCTCCGCCAAGCTGGCTTTTGGCGAAGGCCACCTCGAAGGATCGGTCGATGCCCATGACCTCGCCGGTCGAACGCATCTCCGGGCCGAGCACGGTGTCGACGCCGGGGAAGCGGGCGAACGGAAACACCGATTCCTTGACGCCGACATGCTTGAGCGCGCGCTTGGTCAGGCCGAAATCGGCGAGCTTCTCGCCGGCCATGATTCGGGCCGCGATCTTGGCCACGGGCGTACCGACCACCTTTGCGACGAAGGGCACCGTGCGTGACGCGCGCGGGTTCACTTCGAGCACGTAGATCGTGCCGTCCTTGATGGCATATTGCACGTTCATCAGCCCGACCACGTCGAGCCCGAGTGCGAGTTCGCGCGTCTGGCGCTCCAACTCGGCGATCGTGGTCTCGTCGAGCGAATGCGGCGGCAGCGAGCAGGCGGAGTCGCCGGAATGGATGCCGGCCTCCTCGATGTGCTCCATGATGCCGACCACGAAGGTGTCCTTGCCGTCGGAGAGACAGTCGACATCCACTTCGGTGGCATCGGAGAGGTAGCGGTCGAACAGCAGCGGGTTCTTGCCGAGCACCGTGTTGATCTGGCCGGTCTTGTCGTTCGGATAGCGCGCCTTGACATCGGCCGGCACCAGCTCAGGCAGGGTGCCGAGCAGGTAATCGCTGAGCTGGTTGTCTTCGCGGATGATCTGCATCGCGCGGCCGCCGAGCACGTAGGACGGACGCACCACCAGCGGCAGGCCGAGATCGGCGGCGACGAGGCGGGCCTGCTCGACCGAATAGGCGATGCCGTTCTTCGGCTGTTTCAGATGCAGCTTGTCGAGGATGCGCTTGAAACGGTCGCGGTCCTCGGCGAGGTCGATTGCCTCGGGCGAGGTGCCGAGAATCGGCACCTCGGCCGCCTCCAGCGCGCGCGCCAGCTTGAGCGGCGTCTGGCCGCCGAACTGCACGATGACCCCGTGCAAGGTGCCGTTCTTGCGCTCGGTCGCGATGATTTCCAGCACGTCCTCGGCCGTCAGCGGCTCGAAATACAGACGATCGGCGGTGTCGTAGTCGGTCGACACGGTCTCCGGATTGCAGTTGACCATGATGGTCTCGTAGCCGGCGTCGGCCAGCGCGAAACAGGCATGGCAGCAGCAATAGTCGAACTCGATACCTTGGCCGATGCGGTTCGGTCCGCCGCCGAGAATGACAACCTTCTTCTTGTCGGACGGAGCGCTTTCGTCGGCGAGGTGGCCTGCGAACAGCGTCTCGTAGCTCGAATACATGTAGGCCGTCGGCGACGCGAACTCCGCCGCGCAGGTGTCGATGCGCTTGAACGCCGGACGCACGCCGAGCGCGTGCCGCTTGGCCGCGACCTCGGCTTCGGTCGTGTTGGCCAGCACGGCGAGCCGCGCGTCGGAGAAGCCCATCGCCTTCAGGTTGCGCATCCCGTTCGCGTTCGGCGGCAGGCCGTGCCGGCGCACTTTGTCTTCCATTTCGACGATGCCGCGCATCTGCGCCAGGAACCAGGGATCAATCTTGCAGGAGTTGAAGATCTCCTCGTCCGACCAGCCGAGGCGCATGGCCTGGGCCACCTGCAGGATCCGGTTCGGCGTCGGCGTGCCCAGGGCGGCGCGGATCGCGTTCTTGTCGTCGCCGCGGCCGAGCCCGTCGATCTCGATCTCGTCGAGGCCGGTCAGGCCCGTCTCCAGACCGCGGAGCGCCTTTTGCAGGCTCTCCTGGAAGGTCCGTCCGATCGCCATGACCTCGCCGACCGACTTCATCGAGGTGGTCAGCGTGGTCGAGGCGCCCGGGAATTTTTCGAAGGCAAAGCGCGGGATCTTGGTGACGACATAGTCGATGGTCGGCTCGAACGACGCCGGCGTCGCGCCGCCGGTGATGTCGTTGGCGATCTCGTCGAGCGTGTAGCCGACGGCGAGCTTGGCCGCGACCTTGGCGATCGGGAAGCCGGTCGCCTTTGAGGCCAGCGCCGAGGAGCGCGACACCCGCGGATTCATCTCGATCACGACCATGCGGCCGTCAGCCGGGTTGACGCCGAACTGCACGTTGGAGCCGCCGGTCTCGACGCCGATCTCGCGCAGCACCGCCAGCGAGGCGTCGCGCATGATCTGATATTCCTTGTCGGTCAAGGTCAGCGCTGGCGCAACCGTGATGCTGTCGCCGGTGTGCACGCCCATCGGATCGAGGTTCTCGATCGAGCAGATGATGATGCAGTTGTCCTTCTTGTCGCGGACCACCTCCATCTCATACTCCTTCCACCCGAGCACCGATTCTTCGATCAGCACTTCGTTGGTGGGGGAGGCGTCGAGGCCACGCTCGATGATGTCGAGGAATTCTTCCTTGTTGTAGGCGATGCCGCCGCCGGTGCCGCCCATGGTGAAGGACGGACGGATGATCGCGGGCAGGCCGATCTCGGACAGCGCCATCATGGCTTCGCCGAGCGCGTATTCCTGATAGCGCTTGCGGCGCTCGTTCTCACCCAAGCTCCATTGCCGGTCGAGCTCGTCGCGCGCGGGTCCCGACAGCTTCTCGCGCTCGGCGAGATATTTGTCGCGAAACTGCTTCTTGAGCGCGGAGGCGTTGGCGAGCCGCGACTTCGGCGTCTGCAGCCCGATCTTCTCCATCGCGTTGCGGAACAGCTGGCGGTCTTCCGCCTTGTCGATCGCGTCAGCCGTGGCGCCGATCATCTCGACGTCGAACTTCTCCAGCGTGCCCTGCCGGCGCAGCGACAGCGCGCAGTTCAGCGCGGTCTGTCCGCCCATCGTGGGCAGCAGCGCAAAGCCGCCGGGGATGACGTGCCGCTCCTTCTCGATGATCCTGGCGACGATCTCGGGCGTGATCGGCTCGATATAGGTCGCATCGGCCAGTTCCGGATCGGTCATGATCGTGGCCGGGTTGGAGTTGACGAGGACGACGCGATAGCCCTCCTCCTTCAGCGCCTTCACCGCCTGCGTGCCCGAATAGTCGAACTCGCAGGCCTGGCCGATGACGATCGGGCCGGCGCCAATGATCAGGATTGTGGAGATGTCGGTGCGTTTCGGCATTCAAGCTCACGGGCAAGAAACGGGCAGGAATTGGGCACAAAAAAAGGGCGCGCGTATCGCGCGTCCCCGTAAGGCCAAGGCGCGACCTGTGCTCGCGCGCGAGCGGTCTTTAGACCAGTTTCCGCTGACCGAAAAGGGTTTTGGGTCGAAATCAACGGCCAATTTGGCGGGGCGGGGCCAAAACGGGCTCTGGGCAGAGGGCAGGATGACGGCTGCGAGATCTGGAGGCCCGGCCTGGACTTGAACCAGGTTCAAGAGCGTTGCACCGCTCTTCGCGTCGTAGCTTCCGCCACCGGGCCGAACGCGATCTTACCTCTCACGGGCCCGTGAGCCAGCCCGTGTTACAGTTAACCCTAACTGCATTGCCGAACTTGGCTGTGTCCCCGGCCGATCGCCGCCGGCGCCGCCAGGTCAGGCCCGGCCAGGGGCTGGTCTGGCCTCGAACGTCATGCGCCAGGGGTTGTAGCCGATATTCTTAGGCGCCCGGACGGCGCTGAGGCCGGCGTTCTTCAGCCGGGCCAGGATGTCGGCCTCGCTGTAGCGCTGCAGGCCGACCTTGGTGCGGAGTTGCCGGTAATCGGACAGCGCCGTTGCGACCAGCCCCACCAGCGCATCCTTCAGGAAACCGTTGCGCGCGGCGAACATCAGCAGCGCCAGCACGTCGCGGAGCATGCCGACGTCCGGGCGCAGGACGTCGCCCAGCACGAATTTGCCCGAGGGCTTCAGCAGCCGACGGATCACGGCCAGGGCAGCGTCGAACTCGGCCTCGCTCATATATTGCGCCACCGAGTTCATGACGACGAGGTCGATCGAGCCCTCCTGCATGTTGCGCAGTTCGTCGAGCGAGCGCACGCGGATCTTGGTGTTCGGGGCAAAGCGCGCGATCAGCCGGCCCCGCACGCCCGGCGCCGGCTCGGCCAGGATCAGCGTCATGCAGGATTCGGCGACCTTTGCGGCCGACAGCGCCTCGCCGCAGGAATAATCCAGTACGACGGCGTCGGGCGAGGGGATGTAGCCGACGATATCGCGTGCAATCACCTGGAAATGCAGGTCGCGGTGGAGCTTGCTCGCATAGATCGTGTGCGTGGAATCGTAATAATCGATCCAATCGTCCATGGCGGGGTTCCGGCAAACACAGTTCCTTGAACGGAACTGCAGGGGTCAGCGAGCGTTAACGGGTCCGTTGACCCGTGTCCATTGCTGCTTCTAACAGGAAGGTTAAGCCGTGAGTAAAGCAAAGACCGACAAGACCGCCCCCGAACTCGATACGCCGACCGATCTGTCGCCGGATGCGGTGAACAAGATCTCCACGGCGCTGAACACGCTGCTGGCCGACGCCTTTGCGCTCTACCTCAAGACCAAGAACTTTCATTGGCATGTCAGTGGACGGCATTTTCATGACTATCACGAGATGCTGGACGAGCAATCGGACGCCATCTTCGCCACCACCGACCAGCTCGCCGAACGCGTGCGCAAGCTCGGTGGCACCACGCTGAAATCGATCAGCCAGATCAGCAAGCTGCAGACGATCAAGGACAACAACGAAGAGTATGTGCCGCCGCGCGAGATGCTGCGGGAGTTGATGGAAGACAACAAGCACATCGCCGCGGCGATGCGGAAGGCGCATGGACTGTGCGACGACAATGACGATCCGGCGACCGCGGGCCTGCTGGAGAATTTCATCGACGAGACCGAGCGCCGCACTTGGTTCCTGTTCGAGGCCAGCCGCCAGGAAGGCAGCAACGCCGCCTGAGCTGATCGCCTGGCACGGTCCGAGAGACGCGCTGCGACGACGTGGCGCGTTTCTCAGCTCTGGCCAGAGCCGCTCATCGCGAGCAGGCTGCGATAGATCATGTAGGCCGCCACCGCAAAGACCATCGTCGCGAACACCTTGTTCAAGGTGCCGCGCGTTGCGGACAGGCGCGCCGCGAGCCTGGCGCCGGCAAGACCACCGGCGATGCCGGCGACCAGGAAGATCCCCGCGAGGGTCCAATCCACCAGCCCCGACAGCGCATAATTGGCAGCAGTCGTCAGGCCGAAGGTTGTGACCGAGACCAGCGAAGACCCGATCGCCGAGAGGATCGGCATGCCCGTTGCGAACATCAGGGCCGGCACGATCAGAAAGCCGCCGCCGATGCCGAAGAAGCCCGACAGTGTTCCTGTGCCCAGCCCGAACGCCAGCAGTGGCAGCAGATTGCGGCGTGACAGTCTGACGTCCAATTGGCTGTCAGTGCCGCGCTTGCGCAGCATCAGCAGGCCGATGACGATCATGACCAGGGCGAACAGCAACAGCAGCTTCTGACCGTCGACCATCTTGCCCAGCGTCGAGCCGGCCAGCGCGCCGACCATGCCTGCGGCCGCGAAGATCAGCGCGCAGGGCCATTTGACGTGACCGGAGCGGGCGTGATTGACGAGGTTGGCAGCCGCATTGACGGCCACGGCCACCGCGCTGGTGCCGATCGCGACATGCGGATTGCCGACGCCCACCAGATAGACCATCAGCGGCACGGCCAGCACGGAGCCGCCGCCGCCGATCAGGCCGAGCGTGAATCCGACCAGCGAGCCGGAGAGCGAGCCGAGCGCGAGCTCGGCGGCGGGCAAATTCATCCTGCGATGCTCCGGATTGTCGTGAGGCGTTGCGGGCCGGGCGCCGCGGCGGGTGGCCACGCGGTCCGCGATCGTCTGTGCTTGTGGATCGGCCGGCCGTCGCTCAGAGCGCGTTGAGCGGGACCTTCAGGAAGCGCCGGCCGCTGGCATCCGGAGACGGCAGCTGCCCGGCCTTCATGTTGACCTGCAGTGAGGGAATGATCAGCCGTGGCATGTCCAGGGTGCGGTCGCGCGCTTCCCGCGCCATGACGAACTGGTCCTCGGTGATGCCGTCGCGCGCGTGGATGTTGTGGGCGCGCTGCTCGGCCACCGTCGTCTCCCAGCGAATATCGCGGCCGTTGGGACCGTAATCGTGGCACATCAGCAGCCGTGTCGTCTCCGGCAGCTGCAGGACGCGGCGGATCGAGCGATACAATGTGCGGGCATCGCCGCCGGGAAAATCGGCCCGCGCCGATCCGCCATCGGGCATGAACAGCGTGTCGCCGACGAAGGCGGCGTCGCCGATCACATGGGTCATGCAGGCCGGCGTATGGCCCGGCGTGTGCATCGCGAACGCGGTCATGCCGCCGATCTGGTAGCTGTCGGCGTCGTGAAACAGGCGATCGAACTGGCTGCCGTCACGCTGAAATTCCGTGCCTTCGTTGAAGATCTTGCCGAACGTCTCCTGCACGATCCGGATGCCTGCGCCGATGCCGATCCTGCCGCCCAGCCTGGACTGGATGTAGGGCGCCGCCGACAGATGATCGGCGTGGACATGGGTCTCGATCAGCCATTCCAGAGACCAGCCGCGATCCGCGATCAGGCGAATGATGGTGTCAGCGGAGGTCGGCGCGATCCGGCCGGACGCATAATCGATGTCCATGACGGAATCGATCACCGCGCAGGCCGCCGAGCTCGGATCTTTGACCACATAGCTGACGGTGTTGGTCGCCGGATCGAAGAACGGCGTGATGTCGGGCTTCACCGACAGGTCGACCGCGTGCGGAACGTTGGACATTTGCCCCTCTGGCGCAAGCTGTTTCTGGTTCATTCTGTCAGCGCAGACGCGAGTGATGGCTGTCGGTCCGCGACCCTGCGTGCCGCGGCCATTCCGACCATCATGGCGATCACGAACAGCAGGATCGCGGGCGAGCCGTAGCCGAGCGCCACGAAGGCCGGACCCGGACAGATGCCGGCGAGCCCCCAGCCGATGCCGAAGATCGCCGGTCCGGCCGCGATCCGCCAATCCAGGGTTTGCGACGGTGGCAAGTGAAAGCGCTCGCCAAGAACCGGACGCTGCCGCCGGCGGACGAGCTGGAAGCCCGCGAAGGTCACCCCCACGGCTCCGGCCATCACGAGTAGCAGGCTCGGGTCCCAGCCGCCGGAAGGGATGGCGGCGAGGTCGAGGAAGTTCAGCACCTTCTCCGGATTGGACATGCCGGACAGCAGCAGTCCGAATCCGAACACGAGCCCGACCACGAACTGGATCACGATGATCATCGGCTGCCTCACATCACATGCCGAACGAGAAAAGTGGTTGCGACAGCCGTGGCCATGAAGACGAGTGTGGCGACCATCGAGCGCGGCGACAGGCTGGCGATGCCGCAGACGCCGTGGCCCGAGGTGCAGCCATTGCCCCAGACCGCGCCGAAGCCGACCAGCAGCCCGGCGACGATCAGTGCGATGGGGCCGATGTCCAGCGTGAGCGGCGGCAGGCGTCCGGTCGTGAGACGAACCACCAGGGTCGCGACGATCAGCCCGGCGATGAACGCGATGCGCCCGGCGAGTGCGCCGTCCCAGGGCGGCAGCAGTCTTGCGGCAATCCCGCTCACCCCCGCGATCCGCCCGGTCAGGCCCATCATCATGACCGCCGCCGCGCCGATGAGAGCGCCACCAGCGAGCGCCGCAATGGCTGTATATTCGGTCGTCATGTGCTCCTGATTCCTCGAGGCATCGTTCGTTGCAATCGGCTATCATGTGCATTATTGCTTATGTACGAAAATAGAGAAGTAACGATCATGTCAAGTCGGACAGCGCGGAATCGGCGGGACGCTTCGGTGGCGGGGCTAGAGGACAAGGCGGAGGAGGCGGCCGGCCTGCTCGCGGCCATGGCCAATCCCAAGCGGCTGATGGTGCTTTGCAACCTTATCGATGGCGAGCGCGCCGTCGGCGATCTGGCCGAGCAGGTCGGACTGCGGCAGGCGGCCCTGTCGCAGCATCTCGGCAAGATGCGCGCGCTCGATCTGGTGGCGACGCGCCGCGACGGCCAGACCATCTATTACCGGCTGGCG
The DNA here is from genome assembly GCF_013179005.1 of Bradyrhizobium denitrificans. Classification (NCBI taxonomy): domain Bacteria; kingdom Pseudomonadati; phylum Pseudomonadota; class Alphaproteobacteria; order Hyphomicrobiales; family Nitrobacteraceae; genus Bradyrhizobium; species Bradyrhizobium denitrificans. Next base: position 232,361 of record NZ_JABFDP010000006.1, read on the forward strand.
AGCCACGAGGTTCGCGAAATCCTGCAGACCCTGTACCGGTTGTACTGCGCCTGATCAGCTGTCCGGGCGCCACAGCCGGGTCAACGCTCCAGCTTCGCCGAAAACGGGCTTGGTCCGCAGCTCAAAAAATGCCCGGGACCAGCCCGGGCATTTGCAATCAACTGGGCGGCGTCACGCCGCGCTGCGCTTGTTCTCGCGCATCAGTTCGGCAAAGCGCTGGAACAGATAATGCGAGTCGCGCGGGCCGGGCGAGGCTTCGGGATGGTACTGCACCGAAAACACCGGCTTGCCCTCGAGCGCAATGCCGCAGTTCGAGCCGTCGAACAGCGAGATGTGCGTCTGGGTCGCACCGGCCGGCAGGGTATCCTGGTCGACCGCGAAACCATGGTTCATCGAGGTGATCTCGACCTTGCCCGTGGTCTCGTCCTTGACCGGATGGTTGGCGCCGTGATGGCCCTGGTGCATCTTCTTGGTCTTGGCGCCGACGGCGAGGCCGAGCATCTGGTGACCGAGGCAGATGCCGAAGGTCGGCGTGCCCGAGGCGATCACCTGCTGGATGACAGGCACGGCATATTTGCCGGTCGCGGCCGGATCGCCGGGACCGTTCGACAGGAACACGCCGTCCGGCTTCATCGCCATGATGTCCTCGGCCGACGTCGTCGCCGGAACCACCGTCACCTTGCAGCCGACGCCGGCGAGCAGGCGCAGGATGTTGCGCTTGATGCCGTAGTCGATCGCGACGACGTTGAATTCCGGCTTGGTCTGTTGGCCGAAGCCCTCGTTCCACACCCAGGGGGTCTCGTCCCAGGTGAAGCGCTGCGCCGAGGTGACCATCGGGACGAGGTCCATGCCTTCCAGCCCCGGCCACTCCCGCGCCTCCTTCTTCAACGCGTCGAGATCGAATTGGCCATCCTTGGAATAGGCGATCACCGCATTCGGCATGCCCTTGGAGCGGATCAGCGCGGTCAAGGCGCGGGTGTCGATGCCCGACAGGCCGATGATGCCGCGGGCACGTAGCCACTGGTCGAGATGCCGGGTGGCGCGGTAGTTCGACGGGTCCGAGATCGCGGTGCGCAGGATCACCCCACGGGCGCCCGGCGTCGCCGCCATGTTCACCGTCTCAATATCCTCGTCGTTGGTGCCGACATTGCCGATATGCGGGAAGGTGAAGGTGATGAGCTGGCCGGCATAGGACGGATCGGTCAGGATCTCCTCATAGCCGGTCATTGCGGTGTTGAAGCAGACCTCGCCCACGGCGTGGCCTTCGGCGCCGAGGCCGAAGCCTTCCAGCACCGTTCCATCGGCGAGCACGAGGAGCGCGGTCGGTTTATGGTCCGGCCAGGCGGCGTCAGTATCGATGTGTGTCATGAGGCCCCTACATAGAGGGGCGAGGGCTCGGCGTCAAAGCGGGAAGCGGGCGATTCACACGCCATTTCGGTCAATTTGCGCTGAAAATGGGCCGATTTCAGCCCGCAAGGCCGGAACGGATGCGGAACCGAGTTGTTTCGCGGGGACGAACCGCCTAGACCCGCCGCCAACCGAATTCGAAAGGGCGAGATCATGCTGCGCGACGACATCAACAATGCGGTGAAGGAGGCGATGAAGGCCAAGGACGAGCGCAAGCTGTCCACCCTTCGCATGGTGAATTCGACGCTCAAGAACGCCGACATTGCCGCGCGCGGTGAGGGCAAGCCGCCGCTCACCGATGCCGACGTGCTCGCGGTGCTGCAGAAGATGATCAAGCAGCGCCAGGAATCGGTCGAGCTGTATGAAAAGGGCGGCCGCGCCGAGCTCGCCGCCGGCGAGCGCGAGGAGATCGCAGTCATCTCGGCCTATCTGCCGAAGCAGATGAGCGAGGACGAGGTGAAATCGGCCATTTCCGCCGCGGTTTCTGAGACCGGCGCCGCCGGCATGAAGGACATGGGCAAGGTGATCGCCGTGCTGAAGGCCAAGTACACCGGCCAGATGGATTTCGCAAAGGCCAGCGCGCTGGTGAAGGCCGCGCTGTCGGGTTGACCGCTGCTTGTGGTGCGCATCGGCCGGTCGGCACGTCCGGTGCGCTCCCTCTCCCCGTTCTTGCGGGGAGAGGGTTGGGGTGAGGGGCAGCCACGCGCACCGGCCGTGCGGAGAGCCCCCCTCACCCGGATTGCATTTAATGATGCAATCCGAACTCTCCCCGCCCTAGCCGAGCTTCGCTTCGCCCTGGCGGGGCGAGGTGCACCGCGCAAGCGACGGACGCCGTCGCCGTCAGCAGGTGTGCAAGTGATGAACTAACAACCGAGAGGGAAACGCCTCCGCCATGCTCAAGGAAACGTCCGACTACGACCTGCTCTATAGCGACTTCCGCTGGGAGATCCCGGCGCAGTTCAACATTGCGGTTGCGACCTGCGATCGCCATGCGGACGGTTCGGGACGCCTCGCGCTGATCGTCGTCGAGGAGGACGGCACCGCCCGCCGCGTCTCGTTCGATGAATTGCGCGACTTCTCCTGCCGCTTCGCCAATGTGTTGAAGGCCGATGGCCTCGCCCAGGGCGATCGCGTCGCGGTGTTTCTCTCGCAGTCGCTGGAGCTGCCGATCGTCCATCTCGCGGCGTTCCGTGCCGGCCTCGTGTCCGTGCCGTTGTTCACTTTGTTCGGCGAGGACGCGCTGCAATTCCGGCTGCAGAATTCCGGCGCCAAGGTCGTGGTCACCGACGCTGTCGGCCTCGCCAAGCTCGCAACGATCCGCCACCACTTGCCGGAGCTGAAGACGGTCTACGTCATCGACGGCGATGGTGCCGGCGCCCGGCCATTCTGGCCGACGCTCGAGCGGGCCTCCGATCGCTTCCCAACCGTGGCCACGTCGAGCGATGATCCGGCCATCATCATCTACACCTCGGGCACAACGGGAAATCCTAAGGGCGCACTGCACGCCCATCGCGTGCTGCTCGGCCATCTGCCCAATGTCGAGATGGTGCATGGCTTCCTGCCGAAGCCCGGCGACGTGATGTGGACGCCGGCCGATTGGGCCTGGATCGGCGGACTGTTCGATGCGCTGTTTCCGGCCTGGTATCACGCGGTCCCGGTGGTGGGCTATCGCGCCAGGAAGTTCGTGCCGCAGGCCGCGATGCAGTTGATGGCCGACTATGCGATCCGTAACGTCTTTCTGCCGCCGACCGCGCTGAAGCTGATGCGCCAGGCCAATGTCAAACATGACGGCGTCAAGCTGCGCAGCATCCTGACCGGTGGCGAGTCGCTCGGCGCCGAACTGCTCGACTGGGTGCGCACAACCTTCGGCATCGACGCCCACGAGATCTATGGTCAGACCGAATGCAATCTCGTCGTCGGCAACAACGCAAAGCTGTTTCCGATCCGGCCGGGCTCGATGGGCAAGGCCACGCCGGGATTCGACGTTCTGATCGTCAACGACAAGGGCGAGGAGCTGCCGCGCGGCACGAGGGGCATCATCGGCGTGCGCCAGCCCAATCCCTGCACGATGATCGAATATTGGCGCAATCCCGAAGCAACACGGAAGAAGTTCGCCGGCGACGTGCTGCTGACCGGCGATCTTGGCACCCAGGATGCCGACGGCTATTTCTGGTATGCGAGCCGCGAGGATGACGTCATCACCTCGGCCGGCTATCGCATCGGCCCGGCGGAGATCGAGGACACGCTGCTCAAGCATCCCGCCGTGGCGCTCGCCGCGGTCGTCGGCATTCCCGATCCGGTGCGCACCGAGGCGGTCAAGGCGTGGATCGTGCTGCGGCCGGGGGTCGTTGCGAATGACACGCTGTCGCGGGAGATCCAGGACTTCGTCAAGGTGAAGCTCGCCGCGCATGAATATCCGCGTCACGTGGAATTCACCGACAGCCTGCCGATGACGGCGACAGGCAAGGTGCTGCGGCGCGAGCTGCGGGCGCGGGGGTAGGGCTTTCGTTGGATTGAGCGCGATGGCGCGGCTTTCTGACCTCTTCCCGCCTGCGGGGAGAGGTCGGATTGCATCGTCAGATGCAATCCGGGTGAGGGGCAGGTCTAACAACACCGATCACTGGGCGTGGCTGTCCCTCACCTCAACCTCTCCCGTGAAGAACGGGGAGAGGGGCAGACTGCCCATGTCGCGGCAGATTGTATCGCTCACTGAGGCATTTTGAGACCTCGCAATCGTCCTCTTGCCCACAAGTTGAAATTGAAATCGCGGGCCTCTCACTGTTAGCATCAGGCCAAAGACTAACAGTCAGGAGGGACCGCCGATGACCGCATCCGTATCGGGACGAACAGACCCCGTGGTGCGCCGCATCACCACGGCCGATATTGCCGAGGCCCTGACGCAGGGCCTGCGCGACTTTCAGGCGCAGCCGCTGTTCGGCCTCGCTTTCGGCCTGATCTATGTGCTTGGCGGTATCAGCATCGTGCTGTGTGTCACCGCCTTCGGCATGGTCTATCTCGCTTATCCCTTGGCCGCGGGCTTTGCGTTGATCGGCCCGTTCGTCGCCATCGGCCTCTACGAGGTCAGCCGCCGCCGCGAGCTTGGTCAGCCGATCTCCTATGGAGCGATCCTGCGCACCGTCACCTCGCGCGGCGAGATCGGGTGGATGGCGTTCGTCACGCTGTTCTTCTTCGTCATCTGGATGTACCAGGTGCGCCTCCTGATCGCGCTGCTGCTCGGGCTCAATGCCTCTTTCTCCAGCATCAAGGAGTTCATGACGGTGGTGCTGACGACCAATGAGGGCCTGCTGTTCCTCGTGATCGGCAATCTCGACGGCGCGGCGCTGTCGCTGGTGCTGTTCTCGCTCACCGTGGTGTCGTTTCCGCTCCTGCTCGATCGCGACGTCGATTTCGTCACCGCGATGATCACCAGCGTGCGGGCGGTGGTGGCCAGTCCCGGACCGATGATCGGCTGGGCCGCCATCATCACCGTGCTGCTGATCATCTCGGCGCTGCCTTATTTCCTCGGGCTGCTGGTGACCGTGCCCGTTCTGGGCCATGCGACCTGGCACCTCTATCGCCGCATCGTCGCGCCAGCCTGAGGGGAGATTGCGCCGAGCGGCTGGCTCGGCGCATGATGGTCTGGATCCAGCCGGGGGAAGGGCCGCGCCGGAGCCGTTCGGATCAGGAGGGGCCGCGTGCCGGACAACATCGCGCTGTTTGCCACGATCATCCTGCTGCTGCCGATGTTCTATTTGCTGCTGGCCGCGCCGGCCTTCCTGCTGGTGCGGCTCGACATCGTCCAGGTCACGCAGCTGCTGCGCGGCATGTTCGATTCCTACTTTGTGGCGCTGGCGATCGCCGGCGGCATCGGCACGATCGCTGTCCTGGCGGACGGCCGTCCCGTTCTCGGCCTGGGCATCGGCGCGATCGCCGCCTTCGCGCTGCTCTCGCGCCGCTGGCTTTTGTTGCGGATGGACGCACATATCCGCGAGAGGGATTCCGGTGATGCGGCAGCCGTGCGCCGGCTGCGCTGGCTGCACTGGGTCGGCATGCTCAGTAACGCGGTCCAGGTCGGTGGCGTGCTGGCGTGCATTCCCCAGATTGCGGCGGTGTCGTAAGGCTCGATTAACCGGGCAGCTTGACGCCCAGCGTCTTCAACGCCGCGAGCATGCGCGCCGGCGGCGGCATCTTCACCGCCAGCGGTTTGCCGGTCTCGAGCACGCTCTTGAGGCCGGACAGGATCGCTGGCCAGCCCTGGCGCCCGCCGGATAGGATGTCGTCCGACAGCGGCCGATCATGCGCTTCGGTCATCGTGAGCCGCACGGCGTCGCCGGCCGGTTCGATCTCATAGGTGACGAGCGTGCGCCCGAGCGCCTCGACAAGACCGGGCCAGTTGACGTCCCAGGTGATGGTCAGCCGCTGCGGCGGCTGGCAGACGATCACCTCGCCGCTGATGTGCTCGGAGCCGTCGGGGGCGCGCACGATGAAGGCGCCGCCCGCCCTGAGGTCCGCTTCGACGGCGAAGCCGAAGAAATACTGCCGGCTGAACTTGGCCGAGGTCAGTGCGCGCCAGACCTCGTCCGGTTGGGCCGCGATGTAGATCGTGTAGACGGTCTCCGGCGAGAAGCGCGAGATGTCGAGATCTCGGCTCTTGCTCTTATCAGTCATCGCCATCCTCCAATCGCTTCTTCAATTCGCTGAGCGCGGTCAGCTTGGCGCGCTCGAATTTCCTGATCCAGCGCTCGCCGATCTGGTGGATCGGCACTGGATTGAGGAAATGCAGCTTCTCGCGGCCGTGCCGGAGTGTCGTGACCAGGTTGGCGGTCTCGAGAATCGCCAGATGCTTGGTCACGGCCTGCCGCGTCATTGCGAGGCCGTCGCAGAGCTCGGTCAGGGTCTGGCCGTTGCGCGCATGGAGCCTGTCGAGCAGTGCACGCCGCGAGGCGTCCGCCAGCGCCTTGAAGACCTCGTCCATGCAGCGAAGCATAGGCAACCAAAAGGTTGCATGTCAAGCGGTCACGGTGGTGAGCCGAACACCGCTTCCCTCCGTAGAGATGCCGTGCATTAGTGAGCGCATCATCTGCACCGAGGCGTCTCATGTCCCTGCAAGTCTATCTCGCCTTCGTCGCCGCCTGCATCGCGCTGGCGCTGCTGCCCGGACCCGTCGTCACGCTGCTGATCGCCAACGGGCTGCGTCATGGAACCCGCGCCGCGCTGATCAACATCGCCGGCGTCCAGACCGGGCTGGCGATCGCGATCGGCATCGTCGCGATGGGTCTGACGACACTGATGGCGACGATGGGCTACTGGTTCGAATGGGTACGCCTGATCGGCGCCGCCTATCTGGTCTGGCTCGGCATCCAATTGATCCGCTCGCCGGTCGAGGGTATCGCCGAAGGCGAGGCGCCGCCCCCGCCGCCGCGCGGCGGCTTCTTCCTGCAGGGCCTGCTGGTGCTGCTGTCGAACCCGAAGGTCATGGTGTTCTTCGGGGCCTTCCTGCCGCAGTTCATGGACATGAGCCGCGATCACGTGCCGCAGGTCGCGCTGCTCGGCGTCACCTTCATGGTGGTCGCCGGCCTCACGGATGCGATCTACGCGTTGCTCGCCGGTCGTGCGCGAAAGCTGTTCTCGGCGCGGCGCACCCGGCTGGTCTCCCGCATCTCCGGCGGCTTCATGATCGGCGGTGGCGTGTGGCTGGCCCTGACGCGGGCACGATAGGTCCGCATCCGGTTCTCGGCTCGTCTCTCGCCGTGGCGTCCCGGGCCATTACTCGACGAGGCGTGGTCGTGGACGGAATTCCAGGCCGGCATAGACGTCGTGCAGGCGGAGCGTGACGTTCAGCGTGTCGAGCCGGATGATTGCGTCGAGCCCCTTCAGTACGGCGTCCGTCCAGGCGCTGTCCGGACCGCGCGAATAGAGGTGGACATTGGGGCTGTCAGTGTCGACGAACAGGATGTAGTCGAGGCACGGCAGCGCCTGATACTCGGCCAGTTTGACGGTGACGTCGAAGCCGCCTGTGGTCGGCGACAGCACCTCGACCAGCAGCGCCGGCCGGTCAGCCACCAGCGAGTCCTCGGCAGGCTTGCCGCAATCGACGCCCAGGTCCGGCATGCGGCGGGTCGACGGGGTGATCACCACGTAGGTGCCGCCGGTGAAGGTCTGACACGGACCGCTCCGGGTTTGTGCGTGCAGCGCCGCCGTCAGGTTCACGACGATGGCATCGTGGCGCCGGCCGGCGCCGGCCATCATCACGACTTCGCCATCGACGAGCTCGTAGCGCCCGTCCTGTGTCGTCACCCAGGAAAAGAATTGCTCGGGCGTGACCGCCGCCGGATCGACCTTGATGTTCATGCAGGAACGCCTGTTCGGCCGAAGTATAGGCGAGCCGGCCAGCCGGCGGAAGCATGGCTCACGGCCGCACCACCGTCGGTCGGTCCGCGCCAGGCCGGGCCTACAGGCTGATCGTCCCTTTCACCACCGGCGCGACGTCGCCGCCGATCCAGATCGTCTCGCCCTCCTGGATGACATGGACACGGCCGGCGCGGCCGAGCACGGTGCCTTGCGCGGCGATGTATTGCTTCGGAGCAATTCCGGCGCCGATCAGCCATTGCGCCAGACTTGCATTGAGGCTGCCCGTGACCGGGTCCTCGGCTCCGCTCCACATGAAGGCGCGGACCTCGAACTGCGCGTCGCCGCCGTCGCGCGTGGGATCCCACGGCGCGACCACGCCGATGGGCTGTTGCGACAGGGCCTGGACGTCGAACTTGATGTTCAGCAGGTCCTGGCGCGAATCCAGGAGCACGCCGATCCAGCCCGGCCCGTTGTCGGCCCATTGCACGGCCCGCATCGCCTCTCGCTTGATGCCGAGCGCGGCTGCGATCTTGGTTGTGAGCTCGGCATCGACCGCGCCGGAGCGGCGCAGCGGCGGCGCGGTGAAGGCGAGACGAGCGCCGTCGCGCTTGATGCGCACGAGGCCCGCGCCGCACTCCTGCACGACATGCTCGCCCTGCGGCCGGCCACCGAGCGCGAGCCAGACATGGCATGAGCCGAGCGTCGGATGGCCCGCAAATGGCAGCTCGCGCTGCGGCGTGAAGATGCGCACGCGATAATCAGCGCCCGGATTCTGGGCACGCGACAGGAACGTCGTCTCGGACAGATTGGTCCAGTTGGCAATCGCCTGCATCGCCGCGTCGTCGAGACCGTCGGCCTCGGCGATCACGGCAAGCGGGTTGCCCTTGAACGGCGCCGTGGAGAACACGTCGACCTGATGAAACGGAAGCGTCGGCATTCGGTGTTCTCCTCGATCGTGATCAGTCGCGCCAGAACGGCTTGTCAGCCTCTTCCCGCACGATTGCCGGATCAAGGCCGCAGTCGCGCATCTGCTCGAGGTCCAGCATCGCGAGGTCGGACCGCCAGAACAGGCGCTGCAGCCACAGCTGCGGGACCTGGAGCAAATTGCTCTTCCGGTGGGCAACTTGCGGAGTTGCCCAACGCTGCGCCAGGGAATAAGCCATGTGTCACCTATTGCTCTTCAATTGCGTTGTTCGAAGAGCAATCGCGCAGTACATATCTCGGTGCAATTGAAACATTGCTCTCGGTGCAATATAGCATGAATGTTTCGTATACGACCCTGGTGGACGACATTGCCGAGGACATCGCCAACGGCAAGCTCAAGGCGGGCGACCGTCTGCCGCCGCAGCGCCAGTTCGCCTATGAGCGGGGAATTGCCGCATCCACGGCAGCCCGCGTCTATGCCGAATTATTGCGCAGGGGGCTTGTGGTGGGCGAGGTGGGGCGGGGCACGTTCGTCGCCGGAGAGGTGGCACCGGTGCTGCCCGCCTTGCGGCTCGAGCCGTTCGACGGGCGCATTGATCTCGAGTTCAATTTTCCGACGCTGCCCGACCAGGCGGCGCTGATTGCCAAGTCGCTGGCGGCCTGGTTGCGGCCGGAGAAGCTCGCGCCGGTGCTGGCGCCGACCACGCAGCGGCGGCTGGTCGAGGCCGGGCGCACCGCGGCTGCCTTCTTTGCGAGCGAGCGCTGGCGTCCACGCCCGGAGAACTTCGTCTTCGCCGGCAGCGGCCGGCAGTCGCTGGCGGCGGCGATTTCGACGCTGGTGCCGGTCGGCGGCCGCCTCGGCGTCGAGGCGGTCACCTATCCGATGATCAAGGGCATCGCGGCGCGGCTCGGCGTCACCCTGGTGCCGCTCGCGATGGACAGCGAAGGCATTCGTCCGGATGCGCTGACCAAGGCGCATCGCGCAAGCGCGCTGAACGCGATCTACATCCAGCCGGTGATGCAGAACCCGCTCGGGCTCACCATGAGCGAAGCCAGGCGTGACGAGATCGTGCGGCTCGTGCGCAAGCACGAACTGATGATCATCGAGGATCTCGTCTACGGTTTCCTCAGCGATCAGGTGTCTCTGGCGGCGCAGGCGGAGGAGCGCGTCGTCATCGTCGACAGCTTGGCCAAGCGCCTCGCGCCGGGCATCGCGGTCGGCTTCCTCTACGTGCCGTCAGCGATGCGTGAGAAATTCGCCGCGACGGTGCGCACCGGGGCCTGGTCGGTCACGTCGCTGGCGCTGGCGGCCGGCATGGGGCTGCTCGCCGATGGCACGGCGGCCGAGATCACGCGGCGCAAGCGCGCCGATGCGTTGGTGCGGCAGGCGATCGTCGCCGAGTGCCTCGCGGGGCTTCGGATCGACGCAGATCCGCGCTCCTATCATGTCTGGCTGCATCTGCCGGAGGGCTGGCGCGCCGAGGCCCTGACCGCGGCGGCGGCGCGGGCCGGCATCGCCATCACCCCGGCGAGTGCCTTTGCGGTGGCGCATGGCCATTCACCCAATGCGGTGCGGCTGGCGCTCGGCCTGCCGAGCCATGACGATCTCCGGACGGCGCTGTGGCGGCTGGCAGGCCTGCTGTCACACCATGATGCCTCGGACATGACGGAGTAGGGTTACACGAGGCCCTTGTTGCGCAGCTCGGCTTCGATGTCGCCGAGGATGCGGATCAGCCGCTCGGCCCAACGCTGCTGCCCCTCGGGGTCGGCAATCTCGTTCTGCCGGATCTCGATGCCGGATGTGATCAGGCCGCGGCCCTCGCCATGGACGGGAATGGTGTAGTCGGTGCCGTTGCCGACCGCGTAAGGCTGGTTGTCGCCGACCACGAGATCCGGCTCGGCGCGCAGCGCCTTCAAGAGCAGCGGCGGCAGCACGCGGTCGTGCTGATACAGCGTGCCGATGTGCCAGGGCCGCGCAATGCCGGCATAGACCGGCGTGAAGCTGTGCAGGGCGACCAGCACGGTCGGCCGCCCGGCGGCCTTGCGGGCATCGAGCACGGCGGTGATGCGGTCGTGATAGGGATCGAAGATCGCGCGCCGCCGCAACGCGGCGTCCTCATGCGTCAGGCCCTCATTGCCCGGAATCGTGGTCCGCTCGCTGATCATCGGAATCGCGTTCGGTGCGCCGGGCGAGCGGTTGCAGTCGATCACCAGGCGCGAATAGCGTTGCGCCACCAGATGCGCATCCAGCGCGCGCGACACGGCTTCCGCCACCCCGGCGATGCCGATGTCCCAGGCGATGTGCCGCTCCAGCTCGCTCGCATCAAGGCCGAGATCGCCGAGCGCGCGCGGCAGCAGCCGGCCGTAATGGTCGCAGGTGAACAGGAAGGCCGACGTGCCGCCGGCATTCTGCTCAAGCACCGGGGGAACTTCGTCCGGCTGAAGGAGTAGAGGAAGGTCGATCATGCTCGAAACGCTCATACGGCCACTCGTTGCTTCATGAAGCAGCAGACCTATCTCCGATTGAGCACAAACAAATGGAGACGCGGCTGCTGCAAATCACGATAATGACCGGGAACGATGCCGATCCCGGCGATCGACCACAAGACCGAATCTCGCGCTGGTCATGCCGTCCACCGCGATCGTTGGGCCAGCGCGCCATGCTGCGCGGAGAAGGCGAGAGGCTGTGATGTTGATCAAGGTCGGATTCGAGATTGTCTATTCGGCCCCCGCGGCCACGCCGATGGTCATCATGCTGTCGATCCACCCGTCGCGCTTTCCGGACATTGTCGGCACCGAGACCATCACGACCGAGCCCAATGTGCCGATCAAGTTCTATAATGACAGCTTCGGCAATCTGTGCGGGCGGCTGGTGGCGCCCGCCGGCGGCGTCACCTTCCACGGCAGTGCCATCGTCCGCGACAGCGGAAAGCCGGATGAAACCGATCCCGCCGCCCAGCAACTGCCGATCGAGGAGCTGCCCGACGAGTTGCTGCTCTATCTGATGCCGAGCCGCTATTGCGAGACCGACAAGCTCACCGACATCGCCTGGTCGCTGTTCGGCAGCGCGCCGGCCGGGTGGGCGCGCGTGCAGGCGATCTGCGACTTCGTGCACCGTCACGTCACGTTCGGCTATGAGCACGCGCATGCGATGAAATCGGCGCATGACGTCTATCAGCAGCGCGCCGGCGTGTGCCGCGATTTTGCGCATCTGGCGCTGACCTTCTGCCGCTGCATGGGCATCCCGGCGCGCTATTGCACCGGCTATCTCGGCGATATCGGCGTGCCGCCGGACCCCGCGCCGATGGATTTCTCGGGCTGGTTCGAAGTCTATCTCTCCGGCCGCTGGTATACGTTCGACGCCCGCCACAACATCCCGCGGATCGGACGCATCCTGATGGCGACCGGACGCGACGCCGCCGACGTCGCGCTGTCGACCTCGTTCGGGCGCATGATCCTGACCAAATTCCAGGTCGTCAGCGACGAGATCGTGGCGGCCCGCGGCGCGGCGTGAGCCCGGGGGCGGCGCGACCGACGCGGCGCTGGCCTCGTGCGGCGCGCGGGGCTATGCAGGGGCAATGACCTCCGACCTGCTCTTCGTCTACGGCACGCTCATGCGCGGCTTCGACCATCCGATGGCGCGGCTGCTCGCCGCCAATGCCGATTTCGTCGGTGAAGCCAGCTGCCGCGGCCGGCTCTACCGCATCCAGCATTATCCCGGCCTGGTGCTGTCGGATGATGCGGCCGATCTCGTCCATGGCGAGCTGTTCCGGCTGCGCCAGCCCGCGCCGATGCTGAGCGAATTCGACATGTACGAGGCCTGCGGCGAGGGCTTTGCGCCGCCGACCGAATATCTGCGGCAGCGCCTCGAGGTCACGCTCGCCGACGGCACCGCCCGCGAGGCCTGGACCTATGTCTATAATTGGCCGGTCGACGCGGCCGCCCGCATCGCCTCGGGCCGCTTTCTGGCGCCGTGAGCCTGTGCATAGGGCGGATAAGCCCGGACCAAGGCAGCGATTGCCGGACAGGCCGGGCTCGCCCATATAAGCCTACCCGTTTGGCACAGGACGATCACCCCGCTGATGGCCCGCTTCACGCCGCAATTTCTCGATGAGCTGCGCGCCCGGCTTCCGGTCTCGGATGTCGTCGGCAAGCGCGTGAAGCTCAAAAAGGCCGGGCGCGAGTGGAAGGGGCTGTCGCCGTTCCAGCAGGAGAAGACGCCGTCCTTCTACGTCAACGACCAGAAGGGCTTCTACCACGACTTCTCCTCCGGCAAGCACGGCAACATCTTCGACTTCGTGATGGAGACCGAGGGCTGCTCGTTCCCCGAGGCCGTCGAGCGGCTCGCCTCGCTCGCCGGCCTGCCGCTGCCGGCGGTGACGCCGGACGCCGCGCGCCAGGAGCGGCAGCGCAAGACGCTGTATGACGTGATGGAGCTGGCGGCGAAGTTCTTCACCGACACCCTGGCCTCGCGCCACGGCGCGCGGGCGCGAGGCTATCTCGCCGATCGCGCGATCCTGCCCCAGACACAGCTGCAGTTCCGCCTCGGCTATGCGCCGCCGGACCGCTTCGGCCTGAAGGAATTTCTCGGCGCCCAGGGCGTGCCGGTGAACGACATGGTCGAAGCCGGGCTGCTGGTCGGCGGCGACGACATCCCGGTGCCCTATGACCGCTTCCGCGACCGCGTGATGTTCCCGATCGCCGATCTCCGCGGCCGCGTCATCGCCTTCGGTGGCCGCGCGCTGCAGAAGGACGTGCCGGCGAAATATCTGAACTCGCCGGAGACGCCGCTCTTTCACAAGGGCGACAATCTCTACAACCTGCAGAGCGCCCGCCAGGCCGCGCATAATGGCGCGCCGATGATCGTGGTCGAGGGCTATGTCGACGTCATCGCGCTGGTGGCGGCCGGCTTTGCCGGCGCCGTGGCGCCGCTCGGCACCGCGCTGACCGAGAGCCAATTGGCGCTGATCTGGAAAATGGTCGACGAGCCGATCCTGTGCTTCGACGGCGACCGCGCCGGCCAGAAGGCCGCCTATCGTGCCGCCGACCTCGCGCTGCCGCATCTGCAGCCCGGCAAGAGCCTGCGCTTCGCGCTGCTGCCGGAGGGCCAGGACCCCGACGACCTCGTCCGCACCGGCGGCCGTGGCGCGGTCGAGGAGGTGCTGGCGGTGGCCAAGCCGCTCGCCGAGGTGATCTGGTCGCGGGAGATCGAAGGCGGCAGTTTCACCACGCCGGAGCGCCGCGCCGCGCTGGAGGCGCGTATCGGCGAGCTCACCAACAGCATCCGCGACGAGGTGGTGCGCCGCTACTACAAGCAGGACCTCACCGAGCGGCTGTACCGGGCGTTCGCCCCCGAGGGCGGACGGGGCTTCGGCCGCGGCTATGGTGCCGAATCAGGACGCCGTTTCGGCGTCCGCAGTCCCGGTTCCGGACAGCCGGGCCGGTTATCCACAGGGGGCGGCGGCAAGGGCCGGCGCGGCGGAGCGCCATCCACAGGCCCTGCGATGGCCCGCGGCCCCTATATGGCGGCGAGCCCGCAGCTCGCCATGAGCCCGATCATGCGCGGCCAGCGCTCGGCGATCTCGCGCCGCGAGGCGCTGATCCTCCAATGCCTGATTAACCATCCCTGGCTGCTGCACGACCATCTCGAGGAGGTCGCCGCGCTGGAGCTTGCCCATCCCGAGGCGCACAAGCTGCGGGCTGCGATCATCGCCGCCTTCGCCCATGATCATCACCATTCGCCGGACCCGGACGAGCAGGCCGAGAAGATGCGCGCCGATCTGGAGAACTCCGGTTTTTCAGAGCTTCTTCAACGGGTTGAGCGGGCGATCACGACCGCTGCGGTGTGGGCGGCGCGGCCCGGCGCGGCGCGCGATGACGTTCTTGCGACATGGCATCAGCTCGTTACCTTGCATCGGCAATGGCACTCATTACTTAGGGAATTGAAGGATGCCGAGCTGGCGCTGGGCGAGGAGCCGAGCGAGCCGAATATGGGCTGGTTGAGGGACGTGAAGGCCAGGATGGCCGAGATCGACGGCACCGAGGCGCTGGTCGAGGGCTTCGGGGAGCTGTCCGGACGCACCAACCGCAACGTGTAGAGCTGGCGCGCAGCGCGCTCGCGTCGAGGAGCACATTCCGGTCCGGTCCGCGCGAGCGGGTTCCGGGCCATGCGAAAAGACTCGCCAAATCCATGGTTTGGCTGCAAAAACAGGGTTAATCGAAGTTTAAGAGGTCCAGGGCATTTTGTGCAAGTGAGGGGTCGGTTGGCCGTCGGACGCCGCGTCATAAAGTTTACGCGCCGCATGCGATTGCAAAACCGGTATCGCTTTTGCAAGAAACGCGCGCCGGTCCAGAACGGGACGACACCAGCGACAGAGATAGGGGGTGGCGACTTCAAATGTGCGCCGCCCTTTCCGCGTCGAAAACAGTTTGAGTAGAGCAGGCGGGCGCCGCGATGCCAAGGGCGAAGATGCCACAGGCGGAGCGGGCGCGTTTCGGGAGCAATGAATGGCCACGAAGGCAAAGACGCTGCAGGTGAAGGACAAGGAAAAGGACGACAAGGCCGCGGATGCTCCCGAAAAGGACTCTGCCGACGCGCCCTCGCCGTTGCTCGACCTGTCGGACGCTGCCGTCAAGAAGATGATCAAGCAGGCCAAGAAGCGCGGCTTCGTGACCTTTGATCAGCTGAACGAAGTGCTGCCTTCCGACACCACCTCGCCGGAACAGATCGAAGACATCATGTCGATGCTGTCCGACATGGGGATCAACGTCACCGAGGCCGAAGAGGCCGACGAGTCCGAGGAGAAGGACGACGGCGACGACGAGACCGACAACGAGCTCGTCGAGATCACCCAGAAGGCCGTCACCGAGGTCAAGAAGTCCGAGCCCGGCGAGCGCACCGACGATCCCGTGCGCATGTATCTGCGCGAGATGGGCACCGTCGAACTGCTCTCGCGCGAGGGCGAGATCGCGATCGCCAAGCGCATCGAGGCCGGCCGCGAGGCGATGATCGCGGGCCTCTGCGAGAGTCCGCTGACGTTCCAGGCCATCATCATCTGGCGCGACGAGCTCAACGAAGGCAAGATCTTCCTTCGCGACATCATCGATCTCGAAGCGACCTATGCCGGCCCCGAGTCCAAGGGCGGCATGAACCCGCAGATCGCGGCCCCCGCCAATGGCGAGGGTGAGGCCGCCGATGGCGGCGAGATCCAGGCGGCGGTCGCGCCGCCGGCCGCGCCGCAGCAGCCGACCCCGTTCCGTGCCGCGCCCAACGGCGCGCCTGTCGAGGAGAAGGATCCCGGCGAGGCGGCGGCCGAAGCCGACATGGACGACGACGAGTTCGAGAACCAGATGTCGCTCGCCGCCATCGAGGCCGAGCTGAAGCCGAAGGTGGTCGAGACCTTCGACAAGATCGCGTCCGAGTACAAGAAGCTGCGCCGCCTGCAGGAGCAGGACATCGCCAACCAGCTGCAGAGCGAGTCGCTGTCGCCCTCGCAGGAGCGCAAGTACAAGAAGCTCAAGGACGAGATCATCGTCGAGGTGAAGTCGCTGCGCCTCAACCAGGCCCGCATCGACTCGCTCGTCGAGCAGCTCTACGACATCAACAAGAAGCTGGTCTCGTTCGAGAGCCGGCTGATGCGCCTCGCCGACTCCCACGGCGTCGCGCGCGAGGACTTCCTGCGCAACTACCAGGGCTCGGAGCTCGATCCGCGCTGGCTGAACCGCGTCTCCAAGCTGTCGGCCAAGGGCTGGAAGAACTTCGTTCATTACGAGAAGGACCGCATCAAGGATTTGCGCCAGGAGGTGCAGTCGCTGGCCGCCCTCACGGGTCTGGAGATCGGCGAATTCCGCAAGATCGTCCACTCGGTGCAGAAGGGCGAGCGCGAGGCCCGTCAGGCCAAGAAGGAGATGGTGGAAGCCAACCTCCGTCTCGTGATCTCGATCGCCAAGAAGTACACCAACCGCGGCCTGCAGTTCCTCGACCTGATTCAGGAAGGCAACATCGGCCTGATGAAGGCGGTCGACAAGTTCGAGTACCGCCGCGGCTACAAGTTCTCGACCTACGCCACCTGGTGGATCCGGCAGGCGATCACCCGCTCGATCGCCGACCAGGCCCGCACCATCCGCATCCCCGTGCACATGATCGAGACGATCAACAAGATCGTCCGCACCTCGCGCCAGATGCTGAATGAGATCGGCCGCGAGCCGACCCCGGAGGAGCTCGCCGAAAAGCTCGGCATGCCCCTGGAGAAGGTGCGCAAGGTCCTCAAGATCGCCAAGGAGCCGCTCTCGCTCGAGACGCCCGTCGGCGACGAGGAGGACTCTCATCTCGGCGACTTCATCGAGGACAAGAACGCCATCCTGCCGATCGACGCCGCGATCCAGTCGAACCTGCGCGAAACCACCACCCGCGTCTTGGCCTCGCTCACCCCGCGCGAAGAACGCGTGCTCCGCATGCGCTTCGGCATCGGCATGAACACCGACCACACGCTGGAAGAAGTCGGCCAGCAGTTCTCAGTGACCAGAGAGCGTATCCGTCAGATCGAGGCGAAGGCGCTGCGCAAGCTGAAGCACCCGTCGCGGTCGCGGAAGCTGCGGAGCTTCTTGGACAACTGATCGCGCTCCAGACAGACGTCATTGCCGGGCTTGACCCGGCAATCTATCAAAATACAACGGCGGACCGAAAGGTTCGCCGTTTTTGCATCCGAAGCCGGGGCCCAATGCCGATCAACTGGAGTGGCATGATACGCCCTAGTCGTCGCAAAGAAGATCTTTTACCTCATTAGGCTCTAAGCGCTTCTCAGCAAAAAGACGTTCTGCAAGGCGTTCGACTTGGTTCGTGCGCTGGATCAGGATGTCATGTGCGCGTTGATGTCCAGCATAGCGCAATGTACGGCTGTCCTCCTCGGGTAGGCCCTCTACCAACGCTATCATCATTCCATGGTCCGCCCAACCGGCGCCGCCGTGAGTAGGTGCTGAAAACAACCGTTGAGCTTCCATGCCGGCCGCACAAATTGCCAGCTGGTCGACAAGGCCAAGTGCGGCGCTGCCTGCAATTTCTGCTACACCCTTTGCATCATCGCCGTCGATCGCAATCTCAAGGCGCCCAACCTGCAACCCCAATGCAGATGCGACGATTGCATGACCTGCCTCGTGGATAGCTGCTCCTTTTTGATCGCGCGCTGTCTGCCTGCCTTCTTCATAGATCATGGATGTACAATCCTAATCACGAGAGGAGCCCCGACGGCTCGGACAAGCTGGGGCGTCCTGTTAAAGGTTCGCTCAATATGCAGTTGCTTACATCCGTGCGCCGGGCATCTTTGAGTGGGAAAATACGCGTGGCCAAGGAGATCGGCAATCCGGGCGCATTCGGAGATCTGTGTTCCAAACGATTGTTCGTTGGCCGTAGTTCGTAGGGTGGGCAAAGGCGTGTCCGGAGTATATCGGCTCGCACTGCTGCTTCGTACGCCGTACCCACCGTCCACGCACGGCGCTCCTGATGGTGGGCACGCGCAGCCTGCGGCGTCGCTTTGCCCACCATACAGGCTGTCATTGCTTTCACAGCGCGTACACTCTGCGATAGAGCGCCCTCTCCCCTTGCGGGAGAGGGCATGTACGACCCATCCGCGTCCGCGGTTGGGTGAGGGGTCTCTCTCCGCGAGTAACGCTTGTGGAGAAATACCCCTCACCCAAGCGAATTTTCAGCGCTGTCCTACATGCCCTCTCCCGCAAGGGGAGAGGGCGCAGTCACGGGCACTGCGTTCATTATCAGTCGTGACTTTCAAACGTTCGCACGCGTGGTCATCTGCGTCCGCACTTGTCCGCATTTCTCCGGGAGAAGGCCGATTTTTCCACGGACATGGCGTGGGGAGCCGCTGCTACGCATGAGGGCCTCCACGGATTACCCTCGATGCACAACGACAGAACTTCATCTCCCTCGTTAAACAGCAGTTCAAGCGCCGCCGCCATCTGGGCGCCGCTGCGCCCCTTCATCGCCGCTGAAGCACGTCTGGCCGCGCGCGCGGCAAAGAAACCCTGGACCGCCTTCCTCTACGAATTCCTCCGCTTCGGTGTGAAGCAGGCTTGGGCCTGCCTGTTCGGCGGCATCGCGGTGGCGCTGATGCTGCTGACGTGGCGGTTCTATCCGGCCAACGCGCCGCTCGCGCGCTACGACTTTCTCTTCCTCTGCATGCTCGCCGTCCAGGCCGCGCTGCTCGCTGCGCGCCTGGAGACCTGGGAGGAGGCGAAGATCATCCTGATCTATCACCTCGTCGGCACGGCCATGGAGCTGTTCAAGACCGCGACCGGCTCGTGGATCTATCCCGAGCCGAGCCTGATCCGGATCAGTGGCGTGCCGCTGTTTTCCGGCTTCATGTATTCTTGCATCGGCAGCTATCTCTGCCGCGTCTGGCGGCTGTTCGATTTCCGCTTCACCGGCCATCCGTCGCGGCGCTGGCTGATCGGTTTGAGTGCAGCGATCTATCTCAACTTCTTCACCGACCACTATGGGCTCGACGGCAGGCTGCTGCTGTTCGGCTGGGCCGCGCTGCTGTTCGCGCCGGCGACGGTCCACTTCAAGGTCTGGCGCGTGCATCGCTCGATGCCGTTGCTGCTCGGGCTTGTCCTGGTGTCGCTGTTCATCTGGCTGTCGGAGAACGTCGGCACTTTCACGCGGGTCTGGCTCTATCCGCAGCAGGCGCATGGCTGGACCATGGTGTCGCCGGCCAAGCTCGGCTCATGGTTTCTGCTGCTGATCATCAGCTACACGCTGGTCAGCCTGATCAACCGGCCGAGGGAGATGGGGCGAGGCAGGTCGGCCGCTCCGCCTGTCAGGGAGCCGGATCGTGAGGCGGCGTGATCGGCGATGTAGGTGAAGATCTACCCACGTCGTCATGCCCGGGCTCGTCCCGGGCATCCAAATCGTGCCGTGTCAAGACGTGGATGGCCGGGACAAGCCCGGCCATGACGCGTCACCCGATTGAGAGCAGGCTTCGCGGAAGGCTGCTGCCGTAGGGTGGGCAAAGGCGCTGGCATGGTGGTCAGGTTGGGGATGCTGTCGCGCGCCGTGCCCACCGCGCCTCGCGGCAGGCAGCTTATGGTGGGCACGCGCTGCGCGCTTTGCCCACCCTATGGCCGCTCGTGAAGTTACTTCTTCTTCGCCCCGACCCGCTCTAGCGACTTGATCTGCAGCGGCGGGCGGCCGGATTTCTCGGCGATGTCGCGGTCCTGCTCCATGATGAAGCCGCGCGCGGGCTCGTCGCCGTCGAGGCCGCCGAGCAGCTCGGCCGGGACGCGGCGGTTGGAGCGCTGCGAGCCGTCCTCATAGGTCACGTTGAAGAAGGCGAATTCGCCTTTGGGATTGGAGCCGGGTTTCTTTGCCATGGGGGGCTTTTCCAGGATCAGAAGCGCCGCGTCAACGTGAACGGACGCCGGTCTGCTCATCGATTTTGCGGAAGACAATGGTTAAGGACGCAGCTGAGGACGGTCGCCGCCGTGGCGGCGATGCCTTGCCGCAACCGGCACCGTCACGAGAGCATCGCGCGGCGCGGTGCGGGCCCGCTGAGACCCCGTCGATATGGTGATCACGGGCCGGATTTTCGACCCTGCGGCCGCATGCGGACTCCTCGATTTTGCCGGATCGGCATGCCCCCATGCGCCCGATTCCATGTCAGCTTGATGAACGCCAACCTGAGATCCCCAAGCCTGAGAACGCCAAGCCTGGATCCTGCAAACCTTGGACCCCGATGTCGATGCCGCAACTCACCATCTGGTACAACACGCGCTGCCCGGTCTGCGACGCCGGCATCGACTGGCAGCGCAACAAGCTGCTGGCGCTGGTGAAGTCGGGACGCGTCGCGTTCAGGGACATTAACGCGGAGCCGGAGGCGCTGCGCGGCTTCGGCGCCGATGTCGACGACGTCCGCCGCCGCCTGCATGCGACCGACGAGGACGGCCAGCTGATCACCGGCGCCGACGTCGCGCTGCTGCTGTGGAAGCTGACGCCGGGTGAAGGCTGGCTGGCGACTCTGTTCGGCAACCCGCTGGTGCGCCCGCTGACCCGGTTCGGCTACGACCGCTTCGCCGACGTGCTGTTCGCCTGGAACAAGCGCAAGGGGCATTGGTGAGGCGCGTGCGCGCTTGAGCCAAGGCCGTCGCGGCGATGACGGTGAGCTCCCCTCCCCGCAAGGGGGAGGGGGGCGCAGCACCGTTGCGGCGACAGCTCGCCTCTATCGCCTCCGCACCTTCACCCGTGCTGGTACGCGCGTGCCGCCTTGCGGACCGTCATCCTCGTCGCTGCCGCCGAGCGCCATGATCGCCGTGCCCATCGCGGTCGAGCCGAAGGTGACGAAGAACGAGCCGAGCAGCAGGCCGATGGCGACGCCAGGCGAATGGTCGGCGAAGATCAGGTGACGCAGGCCCCAGGGATCGAGCGCCAGGAGGCCGCCGACCAGCACCACGGCCATGACGAGGCCGAGCGCGAGGTTGATCGCGAGCAGGCGGAACAGGGGGACCTGGAGCAATCGGCGCTGGCGGGGCGGCATCGGCGATCTCCCTTGGGATCGGAAACGACGGCGGAATCGTAGCACCGATCCCGGCGGGCTCAAGGCCGGAGCCGCCCGGAACAGGCATGGCTGAACCGACCTGGGCGTGCTTCCCTGGCCGTGCTTCGTTTTGGGACATGCGCAGCGTCAATCGCTGCGCCGTGCAGCCTCACGCCGCCTCGCCCTCGGCCACGCCATGCTGCTTGGCGATGACGCTCTGCCAGACGCTGGCAATCGCGCGCTGGGTTTCCGGGGCGATCAGGCAGTGGCCTTCATGGTCGAAGCCGCAGAACCGTGCTGACGGATCGTTCCTGGCGTCGATCAGCGCCTTGTTGATCATCTCCAGCGAGGCCATCACCTGGCCGATGTTCTGCAGCCGGGTATGATGCAGGATGTCGATCAGGCGGAACATCATGATCGGCGGCTGCCCGAGCGAGATGCCGGGACGGCTGAACTCGAAGAACACGTTGACCGCCGGCAGCACGCCCTCGATCTGCGCCAGGATCTTGGCCGCGTCATCGGCGGTGCAGGCGACGAGATGCGCACCCGGCACCGGCAGTGCGGGCGTCGCCGGCGCTGCCTCCGCGCCGAGCCCGAGGCTGGCGAGCACCTGATGCTCGATCCAGCGCCGCACCTCCGGCGGGGCCGAGCGGATCTGGTCGGCGGTCAGCGTAATCCCGATCATGGCGTCGTCTCCTTTTGCCGGTCAGCTTAGAAAGCGGACGGTGGCCGGATGTTGACGAGGATCAAGCGGGTATGGGGAAGCTGCAGACCGCGGGAGTCATTCATCGTGCCGCACCACATGGGACAAGCCGCAGCACGAACGCCTGCCAATCTGTTACTCCGTCATGCCGGGACAAGCCCGGCCATGACGACGTGGAAACAGACGGGCACACTCTGTCGAGCGCCATAGGCGATAGCACACGCGGGGGAGAGGGTGCACCGGTTGTGGGGTGAACGCCTTGTCTGAACCGCCGCAGTTTTGACGCCAGCATTTCGCTCATGCCATGATCGGGGCAATCTGGAATCAACAAGGATCCCGCATGCTCTTGCGTCGTCTTGCCGTGCTGCTCGCGGCCTCGCTCTCGGCCCTCTCGGCGGTCAGCTCCGCGCAGGCCGCGCGCTGCGGCGGTGATTTCAACACGTTCGTTGCCAGCTTCTCCGCAGAGGCGCAGAGCGCCGGCGTCTCGTCCGCAACGATCAGCCAGGCGCTGTCGGGCGTGACGCTCGATCCGGCCGTGCTCGCCTTCGACCGCCGCCAGCGCTACACCTTCAACAAGAGCTTCGAGCAGTATGTCGCGACCCGCGTCGGCCCCGGCCGCATCAATGGCGGCCGCGCGATGCTGCAGCGGCATGCGGCGCTGCTGTCGCGCATCGAGCAGCAATATGGCGTGCCGCGCCAGATCCTGATCGCGATCTGGGGGCTGGAAACCGATTTCGGCAAGGGCGACATGGGCAAGCTGCCGGTGATCCGCACGCTGGCGACCCTGGCGCATGATTGCCGCCGCACCGAGCTGTTCCAGACCGAGCTGATGGCGGCGCTGAAGATCGTCGAGCGCGGCGATCTCACTTTGCGCGATCTGATCGGTGCCTTCGCCGGCGAGATCGGCCAGACCCAGTTCCTGCCGTCCTCCTACATCAAATACGGCGTCGATTTCGATGGCGACGGCCGCGTCGATCTGCGTCACTCCACCGCCGACGTGCTGGCCTCGACCGCCAATCTGCTCCACAGCAACGGCTTTAAGATGGGCGCGCCCTATGACGAGGGCTCGGCGAATTTCGACGCGATGCGCGAGTGGAACAGGGCTGTGATCTATCGCAAGACCATCGGCTATTTCGCCGATCAGCTGGTGGGGCGATAGGGCAGGGGATCGCCTCCCCCTCGCTGTCATGCCCGCGAAGGCG
Organism: Bradyrhizobium denitrificans; assembly: GCF_013179005.1. Classification (NCBI taxonomy): domain Bacteria; kingdom Pseudomonadati; phylum Pseudomonadota; class Alphaproteobacteria; order Hyphomicrobiales; family Nitrobacteraceae; genus Bradyrhizobium; species Bradyrhizobium denitrificans. The sequence goes on from NZ_JABFDP010000006.1 coordinate 255,490, forward strand.
GGCATCCAGTACGCCGTGACCTCTCAGCTCGACAATGATTGGCTGTGAATACGGGATCGCCCGGGCGAGCCGGGCGATGACAGCTTCGGGTCTGGCCACAGCGCTCAACCCCAACCACGCCGTCATTTCGCGGCGGCACTCAGGGCGCGCGCCCGGAATCCATTACCACGAAATGTCGTTGGCGACTGCTGGAGCGACGACCGTATCTCACCGCAGCCGGTCGTGGTGATGGATTCCGGGCTCGCGGCTCACGCACGTCCCGGAATGACACGCCGAGAGATCTCGGCACATGCCCGTCATGCGCAAACTGCCCGTCGTGTTGCTTTGTCGCACCAACACCTCTTGTGTCGTCGGGCAAATCAGCCGCACATTTGCCGCCGTCCCGGCCCGCCGGAGGGGCGTTTCGCGATCGTCACGAGGCGCGGGCTGATAGGATGCGATGGGCGTAGAGCTCCGCAGCGTGGCTTGGCCGCGCCGACGAACGAAGCGCTGCGCACGCCGAAATCGTGGCGTCCCGATACCCCGATGCTGGTATCACGTTGGTCGCGATGCTCGCGCATCGCACTGACAATGGTGGCCAACACGCCGGCGCACCAGGGAGACCACGTATAACGCGTCAGACCATCGCGCAGGGAGGGCCGGGTCGCTCCGGCTGAACCTGTGGTAACCGCCGCGTGCATTTTCTTATCGCACGCGGGCCGCAGGCCTCAGCCGAGGCCTGGCTCTCCCTGCGCCCTCCATCCTGATGAGGGCGGCGAATGCACAAGACTCGGACGCGTGACGCGCCGCGAGGCCTTATGCGTTCGACCGACGCATCAGCCTTGCTTCGCGGCCGCCTTCTCCAGGCGCTTGGCCATCACCTTCCAATAGGTGCCCGGCATGAACCGCTGCAGCAGATCCATGATTCGCGCGTCGCCGCCGATCAGGATGCGCGGCTCGTTGCGTTCGATGCCCTGGATGATGCGCTGGGCCGCCTCGCGCGGGGTGGTCCTGGCCAGCCGCTCGAAGCGCTCGATCGCCTGCACGCGGCGCGCATTGTCGGTCATGCCGTGGCCGGCGCGGGCATTGCGCGCGATCGCGGTGGCGACGCCGCCGGGATGCACGACCGACAGCCTGATTGGGCTGTTGGCGGTGGCAAGCTCATGACGCAGGCTCTCGGAGAAACCGCGCACCGCGAATTTGGCTGCCGCATAGGCCGACTGGCCGGGCGGGGCGATGATGCCGAAGATCGAGGACAGATTGACGATGTGCGCCGCGCGCTGCCGCGCAAGATGCGGCAGGAAGGCCCGGGTGCCGTGCACGACGCCCCAGAAGTTGATGTTGAACAGCCACTCCATCTCGGCCTGGTCGATCTCGTTGAAACCGCCGAACAGCGCGACGCCGGCATTGTTGATGACGATGTTGAGGCTGGGATGCGCGCGCGTCGCATCCTCGGCGAACTGGCCGATCGCCTGGCCGTCACTGACATCGAGGCGATGCGTGGTGACCTTGCGGCCTGTCGTGGCGAGTTCGCTTGCTACGCTGGCCAGGCCCGCCTCATCGCGATCGGCCAAAGCGAGATCGCAGCCGCGCGCCGCGAGTTCCTGTGCCAAGGCGCGGCCGATGCCGCTGGATGCTCCCGTCACGGCCGCCGCCGCGCCGCTGATTGCCGTCATCGCCGCTGTCCCTCCCTCGCGCGTTCGCGTCGCCGTTCCAAAGCGGGCTGGATTTTCTGCCAGTTTTTCGCATTGGAACCGAACCATCCTGCTGTTCCGCTTTTAACTCACATTGCAATGGGCCGTGGCACATTTCGTGGAGGTACAGGCATGGGACAGTCGCAGCCGTTTCGCGCGACCGCACTGATCGTCGAGGACGATCCGACCCAGCGCGAGATGATCGCGCTGCTGCTGGAGGAGAGCGACTACGACGTGATCGCGTGCGAGAGCGCCGAGGCTGCGGAACTGGTGCTCAACAAGCCCGGTCACCGCATCGTACTGATGATGACGGACGTCAATCTCGCCGGTCGCATGAGCGGCGTGGAGCTCGCGCACATCGCGCGGGCGCGCCATCCCCATATCAACGTGGTCGTGACATCGGGACGGCCGCTGTCGCAGCCGCTGCCGGGCGGCACGAAGTTCTGGAGCAAGCCGTGGGCGCCGCTCGACGTGCTGCGCGAGGCCGAAGTGACGCTGGAGCGTGCGCCGGAGATGGCCCGCAGATGGGGGGAGTGAGCCGGCGGGCCGGATCGCCTTGACGGATCGGCTCGGTCGTACCATTTCTGGAAATGCGAAGGCGTAGGCCGGGGTGGCGAGGGAGATGAAGGCGGGCGATGAACGATTGGCGATCGGCAGCGCGACGGCGGTGACACCGGGTGGAAGCCGCGCTCCCACCCGGGGGAGTACGACTACTTCTTCTTGGCGGCCTTCTTGGTCTTCTTCGCCGCTTTCTTGGTCGCCTTCGCGGCCTTCTTCGCTTTCTTCGCCATGGAATCCTCGTCAGGAGTGGATGGATTGCAACGCGACTTCGAGGCCTCGCTGGCGCAGAGGAGCCATGCATCAGCCTCGGGAGACGATCCCAGCAGATTCGCGAAGCTCTGCCTCACCCTGTCACCTGGGCAACTTGCCCTTATCCACAGCTCGATGGAGGCCGCAGCCCGTTGCGGCGTTCGCGCGGGCTTCGCGAGAGGGTTAACAGCGGACTAATCGTGTCTTCATTGTTTCAAAACCAAGGCGCAATCTTGGTTCCGGATTTGAGGAAACGTTAAGCGCATCGCGCTCATGGTGCCCGTAAAAGACAGGGATGGTCATGAGCGTGGCGTTGCGAGACAGTGAGGGCAGGATCGATCGCATCCGGCAATCGGGATGTTGAACGTTCCGACGCTGTGGACCGCCTTCGTGGTCAACTTCCTCGCACTGGGCCTGATCTGGGCCTATGTGATGCGGAGCTACCCCAATCTGGCATCGGCGCGCTACTGGACAGCCTCTGCGTTCATGTGCGCGCCGGCCGCCTTGTGCGCGCTGGGCCAATTCTATTTCGGCTCCTTCATGCCCCTGCTCGCCGGCGCCTCGCTGATGACGTTCGCGATCTGCCTCGCGGCGATGGGCGTGCAGCGCTTCTATGGCCGTGCAGCCTCGTGGCGACTGAGCCTCTCCGTGGTCGCGCTGACCTGCACGTCGATCGCCTTCTTTCTCTATGTCTACGACCACGGACCGCTACGGATCCTGTGCTACTCGCTCGGGCAGGCGGTCCCGATGGCGGTGATCGCGCGGCTGGTGCTGGACGCCAGAAACGGACCCATCAATCCAGGGGCGCGACTCGCCGGATTGCTGTCGGTCCTGATCATCGCCGTGTTCGCGGCGCGGACGATCGGCGCCTTTATTGGCGCGGACTTCAATTTCAGTCATTCCACCAGCGGTCAGGCCGCTGCGGTGCTGTTGCTGATCTTTTTGTCGATGTCGCTCAATTTTGGTTTTCTGCTGATGGCCGTCGACCGCCTGCGCAACGAGGTCGCCGATCTCGCGCTGCTCGACGATCTTACCGGCGTCGCCAACCGGCGCCATCTGATGCAGCGGCTCGGCGAGGAGTGCGCGCGCGCAGAGCGGTCCGGAAAGCCGTTCGCGCTGCTGGTGATCGATCTCGACGGCTTCAAGCTCATCAACGACAATCACGGTCATGCGGCGGGCGATGCCTGCCTGCAGCACTTCACGCTGATGGCGCAGACCCGGCTCAGGCCGGGTGACATGCTTGCGCGCACCGGCGGCGACGAGTTCTGCATCCTGCTGCCGTCGTCCTCTTTGCGGGAGGGCGCGATGATCGCGCGACGGATCCTGCAGGTCTGCCGCGACGATGCAGAGGCCTGCGCCGGAGCCGACGTGCCGATCGAGGTGTCGATCGGCGTGGCCGAGTGGACGCGGGACCTCGGTGCATTCCCGGACCGGGTGATGGCGCGGGCGGACCAGGCGCTGTATGCGGCCAAGAAGGACGGCAAGAACCGTTATGCCGTCTATCAAAGCGAGCCCGATGCACCCAGCTTGGCCCCGGAGCAGATCGCCGCGTTGGCCCTGCATCACCCGCGCCAGGATGCCGCCGCCGAATAGCGGTGCTAATGTTCGGCCATGAGGCCGCTCCTGTTCTCCCGCCACGCAGCGCTTGCGCTGCTCTTCCTCTCACGGCCGGCCGCGGCGGACGACCTCGCCGCAATGGCCCGCGCATCCGGCACGCCGTATATTCCGGGCCTCAGAATCGTCTGGCTGGCGCCGTGGGGCGACCCGGCCAAGGCGCATCCCTGGACCAACATCATCGTCCACCAGACCGAGGGGCCGGCGGGGTCGGCGCGGGCGGGGGCGCTGGCGCAGGCCAAGACCCCGAAACGGCGCGGCGTGACCCTGTGGGTAGAAACCGACGGCACGGTGTATTGGGCGGTGCCTGAAACCATGGTCACGCTGCATGGCGACGGCGCCAATCGCAACGACAACCGCTATATCGACAACGCATCCACCTATCGCAAGGTCGTGCGCGACAATTCCATCGGCGTGGAGTTCGCCGGCAACTATCCCGACGTCACCACGCCCGCTACGGAAGCCCAGATCGCCGCATGGCGCGTGCTCTCCAAGCTGCTCCGGCTGCGCTACCGGATTCCGCGGGACCGGATCTATGCGCATAATTGGATCGACTACAAGGACGCCCGTTATTGCGAGGGCTGCGCGCTCGCCGAGCTCGCCCGCGCCGCGCCTGACTAACGAGCCTCACCTAACAAGAAGCCGGCGTCTCCGCCGGCTCCGATCGCATCAAAACCACCTTAAGCTAGGAAGCCGCGCCGTTAATGCGCGGCCTCCAGGGCCGCCGCCTCCTGCTTGGCGATGGCGCCCTTGACGGCGGACTGCACCTTCTCGAATGCGCGCACCTCGATCTGGCGCACGCGCTCGCGCGACACGCCGAACTCGGCGGCGAGGTCCTCGAGCGTCATCGGCTCGTCGGCCAGACGCCGCGCCTCGAAGATGCGGCGCTCGCGCGCGTTGAGCACGCCGATCGCGCCGTTCAACGCCTGCCGGCGGTGGTCGTATTCCTCGTGCTCGGCCATGATGGCTTCCTGGTTGGGCGAGGTATCGACCAGCCAGTCCTGCCATTCGCCCGCTTCGCCGTCGTCGCGGATCGGCGCGTTCAGCGAGGCGTCGCCGCCGAGGCGGCGGTTCATGTCGACCACGTCCTGATCGGTCACGCCGAGGCGCTTTGCGATCAGCTTGACCTGATCCGGATGCAGATCGCCTTCATCCAGCGCGGAGATCCGGCTCTTCGCCTTGCGCAGGTTGAAGAACAGCTTCTTCTGGTTCGCGGTGGTGCCCATTTTCACGAGCGACCAGGAACGCAGGATGTACTCTTGTATCGACGCCTTGATCCACCACATGGCGTAGGTGGCGAGGCGGAAGCCCTTCTCGGGCTCGAACCTCTTCACCGCCTGCATCAGGCCGACATTGCCTTCCGACACGACTTCGGATATCGGCAAGCCGTAGCCGCGATAGCCCATGGCGATCTTGGCCACGAGCCTGAGATGGCTGGTGACGAGTTTCTGCGCTGCGTCACTGTCGTCATGCTCACGCCAACGCTTGGCGAGCATGTACTCCTCCTGCGGTTCCAGCATCGGGAACTTGCGGATCTCAGCGAGGTAGCGTGCAAGTCCGGATTCTCCGTTGAGAACCGGTAGTGTAGCTGTACGGGCCATTGAGCGCCCTCCAGTTGGTTCAGGCCCCCGATAGCGGCGGGCCAGGCAAAGCGGTCGCTTGGTTAAAGCCAACCGGTTTGCGACGTTCCACGCGTCGACCATTCGACGCAGGCGCAACATACACCATTTTCAGCCCGAGGTGGAAGGATTCCGGGGGTCACGTCCCCGTGTCCCTGCTATAACCTCTTGGCATGCTTGCGCTTTTCTGAAGGTCCTGCGTCATAGCGCCGCTCGCAGCGCCTCCCGCAAGAGGGAAAGATCCTCCGGCAGCTCCGATTCCCAGCGCAGAATTTCTCCCGTCCGGGGGTGCTCGATCACCAGCAGATAGGCATGCAGCGCCTGCCGTCCGAGCGCCTCCAGCGCCGCCCGCGCGCCTGGCGCCAGCTGGTTCGCCTTGGTCTTGAAGTGCGGGCCATAGACGGCATCGCCGAGCAGGGGATGGCCGAGATGCGCCAGATGCACCCGGATCTGGTGGGTGCGCCCGGTCTCGAGATGGCAGGCGATCAGCGACGCCACCGGCTTGCCGTCGCGGCCGACAAAGCTCTCCTGCACCTCGTAATGGGTGATGGCCTCGCGGCCCCGTGGCCGCACCGCCATCTTGTCGCGGGCATGCGGATGCCGGTCAAGCGGGGCGTTGATGGTGCCATGCGGCCGGTGCGGCAGCCCCCAGGAAAACGCCAGATAGCCGCGCTCCATCGCGCCGGTGCGGCCGTGATCGGCGAACTGCGCGCTCAGCGAGGCGTGCGCGTGATCGTTCTTGGCGACCACCATCAGCCCGGTGGTATCCTTGTCCAGCCGGTGGACGATGCCGGGCCGCTTGACGCCGCCGATCCCGGACAGGCTGGCGCCGCAATGCGCGATCAGCGCGTTCACCAGGGTCCCGGTTTCGTGCCCGGCGGCGGGATGCACCACGAGGCCGGCCGGCTTGTCGAGGACGACGATATCGTCGTCCTCGTAGACGACGTGGAGCGGGATCGCCTCGGCCTTCGGCTCGGGCGGGGCCGCTTCGGGCACGTCGATTGTGATCGTGTCGCCGCTGGCGACGTGATAAGCGGGGTCGCGCACCGCCCCGGTGCTGAGGCTGACCTGGCCGGCCAGGATCAGCGCCTTCAGCCGGGACCGCGACAGCTCCGGCAGCCGGGCCGCGAGCACGCGATCGAGCCGCGGCGAGCCTTCGTCGCCGGCGACAATGACCGTCATCAGACCGTGGGAATGTGAAGTCGAGATGTCCATGAACTCTACCGTTGCGCCCGAGCCGTCCTCGCCCGAGCAGGCCCAGCTGATGGCGCGGCTGCGGCGCATGATGATGATCGCGGGCGTGACCACCTCGGTCGCGATCGCAGTGCTTCTGGTCGCCATCGGCTATCGCCTTTTCCGCGGCGATGGAAGCACAGCTTCAGGCCCGGACCTCACCGCGATGCTGCCCAAGGGCGCCCGCATCGTCGCAACCGGCACCGCCGGTGACCGCCTGGCGGTCACGCTCGACATCGCCGGCACCACCGAGATCCGTACTTTCGACGCCAAAACCCTGAAACCCACCGGCCGCCTCCGCTTCGCCGTGGAGCCGTAAGGGCAGGCGATGCGGACGCCTCCACGTCGAGCGGGACTCGCGGCCCCCACCCCCGACCCCTCCCCGCAAGAGGGGGAGGGGAGCCCACCGCCCTCGCGGCCGGCTGTTTCCGTCCCCATTGACACCCGCTCCCCTCCACGACCCGGGCGGTGAGCGCCCCTCCCCCTTGCGGGGAGGGGGCGGGGGTGGGGGTCCCCCCGGGGACTCTCTCCTCCACCGCCCCCACAAAAATCCCATTCCCCGTCTTGCGGCGCGGCGATTTCGAGGCTATGCGGTTCACCTCACGCTCCCTTCGTCTAGCGGTTAGGACGCGGCCCTCTCAAGGCTGAAACAGGGGTTCGATTCCCCTAGGGAGCGCCAATAAAATCAATGACTTAGCCGGATCTGGCAAAAGTCGTCAAATATTCGTCAAATAAGCGATTGCGGACGGCCATGAACGTCTGTGGTCACTTGCCGAGACCCGCCCCCTGACGCCGGCGGCCTGCACTGACATCTATCCCCGCTCCAGAGGCTGTCAGCGTTTAGCTGAATCACTGACTCACCTCACGAAGAGGGAGTTCAGCGCCGCGCTGTGTCGGGCACATCGCAGGGGAGAATTTGACAAACGGTCTTTATAGCCGGCTGGCCGAAGACCAATGTCGTTGCGCGCCATGTCGGCTGTCCCGTCAAATCGGCTGCTGAGAAGCCCAATTGCACTTTGGCCGCGCAATAGCTTTGCCTATAGACCATAGCCGAACTTCGAAGAGTGGAATTTGCGACGACAATGGCGACAAAGAACGTCAGGCTGTATGTCGGAAGGAAACAGGTTTGATTCTGTGAGAGCGCTAATGCAGGTGGGGCAAGCGACCGCGTTTGACCGAACGGAGGAGCGCTGAATGAGCCTCCTCGAAGACCTTAAACCCGGCGCGTCGATCCGCGGTGTTTTACCCAACGGTATAGTGACGGTGGTGAACGTCCAGTGGTTCGGATCGGACGCGATCGAGCTGACCTACAAGGACGCGGAGGGCAAGGTCGGCAACGAGTTGCTCTACCGGGACCGCGAAAGCGATCTTGAAATTGTCGAGGAAGGGCGGCCCTGGAGCTTCGACGGGGACGGAGCGCTGTTCCGGCTGGTGTCCGAGGCTCAGCGCATCCACCTCGCTCATCTGTTCGACCCGGTGCTGGCGGTTCACACTTCGGTGGTCGAGCCCCTGCCGCACCAGATCACGGCCGTTTACGAGAGTATGTTGCCTCGTCAGCCCTTGCGCTTCCTGCTTGCTGACGATCCGGGCGCCGGCAAGACGATCATGGCCGGGCTCCTCATCAAGGAGCTGATCGCCCGTGGCGACTTGCAACGCTGTCTCGTCGTCTGCCCGGGGAGTCTGGCTGAGCAGTGGCAGGACGAGCTTTATCGCCGCTTCAACTTGCCGTTCGACATTCTGACCAACGACAAGCTGGAGGCGGCGCGCACGGGTAACTGGTTTCTTGAGACCAACCTTGCTATTGCGCGGCTCGACAAGCTCGCCCGTAACGAGGACGTCCAGCTCAAGCTGCAGGCACCCGATTGCCGCTGGGACCTCGTCGTGGTCGATGAGGCGCACAAGCTCTCGGCGACCTTCTTCGGCGGCGAGGTCAAGTACACCAAGCGCTATCGGCTGGGGCAGCTCCTCTCGCAGCTCACGCGCCACTTCCTGCTGATGACGGCGACGCCGCACAACGGCAAGGAGGAGGACTTCCAGCTCTTCATGGCGCTCCTCGACGGCGACCGCTTCGAGGGCAAGTTCCGCGACGGGGTGCATGTAGCCGACGTCTCAGACCTGATGCGGCGCATGGTGAAGGAGAATCTGCTGAAATTCGACGCGACGCCGCTCTTCCCCGAGCGCGTCGCCTACACCGTACCCTATAGGCTCTCGGACGCCGAGGCTGCGCTTTACAAGGCCGTTACCGACTACGTGCGCGAAGAGTTCAATCGCGCCGAGGCGCTGGAGAACGACAAGCGCGCCGGAACGGTCGGCTTCGCGCTGACCATCCTTCAGCGCCGTCTCGCCTCGTCCCCGGAGGCCATCTATCAGTCGCTGCGGCGCAGGCGAGAACGGCTCGAAAGCCGGCTGCGGGAGTTGGAGGTTCTGCACCGCGGTGGCCAGGTCGGCGGCGTGTTCGACACCCGGACGCCTTTGCTCGATCGCGAAGAGGTGGAGGATCTAGACGACGCGCCCGACGCCGAACTGGAAGAGACCGAGGAGCAGGTTGTCGACCAGGCCACGGCGGCGCGCTCGATAGAGGAGCTGCGCATCGAGATAGAGACGCTGAAGCGCCTCGAAGCGCTCGCGCTGTCGATCCGGCGGAGCGGCGAAGACAAGAAGTGGCGCGAGCTGGCGACCCTGCTCGGCGAAATCTTCACCCCTGCTTCGATCAGCAACCACCTCGCAGAAGAAGCCGGTCCCTACGATGCGGGTGTGCCAGAGCCGCCGAAGCCGACGCCCTCGCCGCATCAGAAGCTGGTCATCTTCACCGAGCATCGCGACACGCTGAACTACCTGCAATCGAGGATCGGGACACTGCTCGGACGTGCTCAGGCGGTCGTCGCCATCCACGGCGGCATGGGCCGAGAGGAGCGCATGAATGCGCAGGAAGCCTTCCGGCACGATCCCGAAGTCCAGGTGCTGCTGGCGACCGACGCCGCTGGCGAAGGCATCAATCTCCAGCGCGCCCATCTGATGGTGAACTACGATCTGCCCTGGAATCCGAACCGGTTGGAGCAGCGCTTTGGGCGCATTCATCGTATCGGCCAGACCGAGGTCTGCCATCTCTGGAATCTGGTGGCGGAAGAGACCCGCGAGGGCGATGTCTATCACAAACTGTTGGACAAGCTGGCGCAGGCGCGCAGCGCGCTCGGCGGCCAGGTCTTCGACGTGCTCGGCAAAGTGCAGTTCGAAGGCCGCTCGCTCCGCGAACTGCTAATAGACGCGATCCGCTACGGCGATGAGCCAGAGGTCCGGGCGCGGCTGACGAAGGTGGTCGAGAACGCTTTCGACAAGAACTCCTTGCGGGAGTTGCTCGAAGACCGCGCGCTGGCACACGATTCCATGGACGCCTCGCGCGTTTACCATATTCGTGAGGAAATGGAGCGGGCCGAGGCGCGCCGGCTCCAGCCGCACTATGTCGAGTCCTTCTTCCTCGAAGCCTTCAAGCGTCTGGGTGGTGCCGTTCGGCAGCGTGAGCCCAGACGTTACGAGATCACTCATGTCCCGGCACCGGTGCGCAATCGCGATCGCTTGATCGGCTTCGGTGAACCGGTGATGCCGCGCTATGAGCGCATCGCCTTTGAGAAGGCGCTGGTGGCGCCGCAGGGACAGCCTCTGGCGGCGTTCGTCTGTCCGGGCCATCCGCTGTTGAATGCCGTCATCGACATAAGCCTGGAACGCTACCGCGACCTGTTGCGGCGGGGCGCCGTGCTCGTCGACGAGCGCGATCAAGGCACAAGCCCGCGCGTGCTGTTTTTCCTCGAACACGCGATCCAGGACGCGAGCCTCACTAAGTCCGGTGAACGCCGCGTCGTCTCTAAGCGATTGCTGTTCGTGGAGATCGACTCCAAGGGCACAGCGCGGCATCTCAACTATGCGCCCTATCTCGACTATCGCCCGCTCGCCGAGGGCGAGCCGACGGCAGAGCTGATCCTCGCGCGCGCCGAGGCCTCATGGATTGGACGCGACCTCGAAAGCAAGGCACAGGCGCACGCCATTGCCCAAGTGGTGCCGGAGCACTTGGCCGAGGTCCGCGACCGCAAACTCGCGCTGCTCGACAAGACCGAGGCGGCAGTCAAGGACCGCTTGACCAAAGAGATCAATTACTGGGACTTCCGGGCCGAGCAGCTCAAGGAACAGGAACGCTCCGGCAAGGCCAATGCGCGGCTGAACTCGGGTGAGGCGCGAAAGCGGGCGGACGAGCTACAGGCTCGCCTGCAAAAGCGCACGGAAGAAATCAAACGCGAGCGCCAGTTGGCGCCGCTGCCGCCAGTGGTGCTCGGCGGCCTGCTGGTGGCGCCTATCGGGTTGATCTGTGCGATGGGCGGGCAACCGCAGACGTCGGTCCATGTCGTGGTTGATACCCAAGCTGTGGCCGCGCGGGCCCGGGAGATCGTGATGGAGATCGAGCGCGGTCTCGGCTTCGTCCCGACTGATCGGGAGTTCGAGAAGCTCGGCTACGACATCGAGAGCGCCATCCCCGGCACGGGCCGCCTGCGCTTCATCGAAGTGAAGGGCCGCGTCATGGGAGCGGACACCGTTACCGTGACGAAGAACGAGATCCTTTATTCGCTCAACAAACCTGATGACTTCATCCTGGCTATGGTTGCGTTCGGCGCAGACGGGGCGCACGAGGTCTACTATTTGCGGAGACCGTTCGGCCAAGAGCCGGATTTCGGAGTAACGAGCGTCAACTATGAATTCTCAGAATTGCTAAGGCGTGCGGAGATGCCTCGATGAAACTTTCACGAGTCGAAATCACGCACTTCCGTTGCTTCGAGTCGCTGCCGATCGCTCTGCAACCGGACGTCAATATCATCGTGGGAGCGAATGGGGCCGGCAAGAGCAGCGTCCTCGACGCGATCGCTATCGCTCTCTATGAGATCGTTGCGGCGAACGGCGCCGGCGGTCAACGCCAGCGGACGCAGCAAAATGCTACCCTCAAGCCGACCGACATCTATATCGACCGGAATGCTGCGGATCCATCTGTTGGCAGGAAACCCTTTGTGCAAGTTCGCGCACAAGCGACGGACTTCTATGCCGTCGGCGAGTTTGCGGCGCGAACACTCATCCCAGACGATTCCGCACCGATATTGGAATGGTCTCAACACATCGTTTTCACTCCACCCAATAATTTCAGCTATGCATCCAGCGCTTCGGAGCAACTGTCTCAGTTGGCCAGATATTTCCGCGCCGTGTGGCAGGAAATAAATACGAGCGGTCCGCAAGCGCTCATCCCTCTTCCAGCAGTTGCATATTACCGCGCGCGCCGTCGCATCAACGGAATGCCGGAACTCAGCGGAATTTTCAAAGGTGCGCAAGGAAGAGTCGAGGCGTATGTCAACGCGATGGATGCGGGCGAGAGTTTCGCCTCGATGTGTCAATGGCTTTATCTGCGTGAAAATGAGGAGCTGCGAGCGCGCGCAAGCAATAAAGCCGCGAAGGCAGCTGAGCTTCCTGATCTCCACGCTGTCCGAGAGGTGTTGAAGAAATCGATCGCCGGCGTGGAGCGCGTCTATTTCGACGGCAACCCGCCGCGCTTGATGGTCGATCTCGGGTCGCAGGATGGCGAGCATCAAGTCATGGAGCTGGGCCAGCTCAGCGATGGCTATCGCAATCTTCTGGCATTATTCCTCGATTTTGCGCGCCGGCTCGTGCAAGCCAATCCGACTTGGCCAAACCCGCTTGAGGCGCCCGGTATTCTCCTCATCGACGAGATCGAATTGCACTTGCATCCCCGATGGCAGCAGACCGTCATTCCCAGCCTCAGGTCCGCCTTTCCCAACACGCAGCTCATCATCACCACGCACAGTCCCGCTGTGCTGACGACGGTGCGCCGAGAACATATTCACCTCCTCACCTCGGAGCACGAGTTCGAAAGCCTGCCGGACGATGTCGGCACATACGGCGCCGAAAACTCGAGGGTTCTCGCTGAAGTGTTCGGAACGCACGCGCGGCCACCGAGTGTCGATACTACCCAGAAATTGCAGCGCTATCTGCGTTTGGTCGAAGAGCGCAAGCAAGACGGCGACGAGGCTCGCGCCTTGCGAGCGGAATTGGAAGATGCGCTCGGGAAGAGCGATCCTGATCTACGTCGCGCCGACCTGCGAGTTCGGCAGATTGAGGCGCTGGGAAAAAGATGAAGACGATCATCCGTTCTGCCGAGCCAGCTTGCCTTGCCGGCCAGCCTCATGGCCAAGACTGGTACACGTTCATGCGGACCCAGTGTCATGGCGATTTGCGCCAAAACCTGCGGCAGGAGCAGAAAGGTCTCTGTTGCTACTGCGAATCGGAGGTCGAAGATGGGGACGGGCATGTCGAACATATGGAACCGCGCAGTCGCAATCAGGCTCGGACTTACGACTATTCGAACCTCGCGATCTCCTGCAACGGGGGGCACACCGAGCACTGCGGCCATTACAAGGACAATAAGTCGGGTCGCTCCTGGGACGCAGGGCGCTTTCTGCCGCCTCATGACCCGGAAACTGTGGAGATGTTTGAGTATCTCCTAGATGGAAGCGTTCAGGCCAACGCCAAAGATCCGAGAAAAGCTTCCTATCTTATAGAATATTTAGGCCTGGATTGCTCCCGGCTTACCGATCGTAGACGCGCGCACGCGCGGAATTTGATCGATACTCTGGGCGATCAGCCCGATCAGGCTTTAGTCGATTGGCTGCGGCAAGAATATCTTCAGGCAGACGGGAATAACCGGCTGAAACAATTCTACTCTCTTTCGAAGCAGATGCTCGAACCATGACGCGCACCAGACGAAAGCTTATTGAAGTTGCGTTGCCTCTGGATGCAATCAACGCCGCGTCTGCGCGCGAGAAATCCATTCGGCACGGACATCCGAGCACGCTGCATCTGTGGTGGGCGCGGCGTCCGCTGGCGGCGGCGCGCGCCGTGATCTTCGCGCAGATGGTGGACGATCCTTCCTCCTTCCCCGATCTGTTTCCTACCGAGAGGTCGCAGGAAAAAGAGCGCGCACGCTTGTTTCGTATCATTGAGGACTTGGTGAAGTGGGAAAACACCACCAACGAGGCGGTGCTACAAAAAGCGCGGGACGAAATCTGGCAGAGCTGGCGGCGTGCTTGCGCTGACAATGTCGGTGAGTCGCGTGCCCGCGAGTTGTTCGACCGGCATAGGCTTCCCGCCTTTCACGATCCGTTCGCTGGGGGCGGTGCTCTACCGTTAGAGGCGCAGCGGTTGGGGTTGGAATCCTACGCTAGCGACCTCAATCCGGTTGCGGTTCTGATTAACAAGGCGATGATTGAGATCCCGCCCAGATTCGCCGGAAAGCTGCCTGTCAATCCGGTGGCGAGAGCTGAGGTCGCGCGGGGTGGTCGCTGGAATAGTGTCGGTGTTGAAGGACTCGCCGACGATGTGCGCTACTATGGGCAGTGGATGCGCGACCACGCTGAGAAAAGCATCGGGCGCCTGTATCCGAGATTCAAGGTCACCTCGGAGGTAGCGGGGGCGCGACCGGACCTGCAGCCTTTAGTTGGCCAGAGCCTGACCGTGGTCGCTTGGCTCTGGGCGCGTACGGTGAAAAGTCCAAACCCAGCGTTTGCGAACGTGGACGTGCCGCTGGTGTCGACCTTCATGCTCTCTACCAAGGCAGGCAAGGAAGCTCATGTCGAGCCAGTGATAGAGAGGGACGCCTATCGGTTTGTCGTGAAAGTCGGCAAACCGAAAGATGCAGCGGTAGCAAAGACCGGAACAAAGCTGTCTCGTGGAGCCAATTTTCGTTGCCTAATGTCAGGGGCGCCAATAGCGCCTGACTATATTTATGCTGAGGCCAACGCAGGTCGAATGGGTGCACGTCTGATGGCCATCGTCGCGGAAAGCGAACGCGGTCGCGTCTACTTGCCCCCGACTGAAGAACATGAGATCGCCCCTTCGGAGGCTAAGCCGGAGTGGAAACCCGACGTGGCGATGCCGGCGAACCCACGGTGGTTTTCTCCACCGCTCTACGGCTTAACTACATTCGGCGACCTCTTCACCGATCGCCAATTGGTTGCGCTGACAACCTTTTCCGATCTTGTGCGTCAAGCCCAGGAGCAAGTTTTTCGCGACGCGCTCGTTTCAGGTCTCTCAAATGACGACAAGCCTCTGGATGAAGGCGGTGTCGGCGCAAAGGCTTACTCAGAGGCAGTTGGCCTCTATCTTGCGTTTTGTGTCGATAAAATGACCGACACCAACACGGCTCTTTGTAGTTGGCAGGTAGATCCGCCGCGACTCCGTGCAACCTTCGGAAGGCAAGCACTCCCTATGGTCTGGGACTACGCGGAAGCGAACATTTTCGGAGATGCAGCCGGCGATTTTGGGAGATGCGTTAGCTCGTTGACAGAGGTCCTTGAAAAGGGACTGGCGACAAATGGGGTTGGGTGTGCTTCTCAAGCTGACGCTCAGAACCAGGGCATCAGCTTAGATAGGGTAATATCTACCGACCCTCCCTACTATGACAACATAGGGTACGCTGACCTTTCCGATTTCTTTTATGTTTGGCTGCGTCATTCCATACGGCAGTCGTTTCCTCGATTGTTTGCGACGCTCGCCGTGCCAAAAGCTGAGGAGTTGGTTGCGACACCCTATCGGCATGGGGGGAAAGAGAAGGCCGAAAGTTTCTTCCTTGGCGGCATGACGCAAGCAATGCATCGTCTCGCAGAACAGGCTCATCCGGCCTTCCCTGTCACAATCTACTATGCATTCAAGCAATCAGAAACACAGAGCGACCAAGGTACAGCAAGCACGGGATGGGAAACTTTTCTCGATGCGGTTATTCGTGCCGGCTTCGGTATTAGTGGTACTTGGCCGATGCGCTCCGAGCTCGCTACGCGCAACATCGGTCGCGATACAAATGCTCTCGCTTCTAGCATTATTCTTGTATGCCGTCCCCGCTCCAGGGACGCGGTCGCTGCGACCCGGCGGGAATTCGTCAGTGCGTTGAGGGCGGAACTACCTTCAGCATTGCGTGATCTTCAGGCCGGAAACATCGCACCGGTAGATCTCGCGCAGGCTGCGATTGGTCCTGGTATGGCCGTTTATACGCGCTACGGCAGTGTACTCGATGCTGAAGGCAACCAGGTGTCTGTGCGCGATGCACTCGCGTTGATCAACGAGACGCTCGACGAAGCACTAGCCGAACAGGAAGGTGATTTTGACGCCGACAGCCGTTGGGCGTTGGCTTGGTTCGAGCAAGTCGGTTTCAACGACGGTGAATACGGCGTCGCGGAGACGCTCAGCAAGGCCAAAAACACGTCCGTGGCACGTCTGTCCAGTGCCGGTATTCTCGATTCCAGAAGAGGCAAGGTGAGGTTGCTGAGGCCAGAGGAACTTCCGATGAATTGGGATCCGGCTACGGACCCACGCCTGACCTCTTGGGAAGTGGTGCATCACCTCATTCGTGTGCTCGGCGGCGGTGAAAGCGCAGCGGCTGGGCTGGTCGCCAAGCTCGGCGCTCGTGCAGAGCCGGCACGGGAACTTGCCTACCGCCTTTACACGATCTGCGAGCGTAAAAAGCGTGCCGCCGAGGCGCTCGCCTATAACGGCCTGGTCCAGAGCTGGCCCGAGATCGTCCGTCTTGCCCAAGAGGGAAACAGGGCGGCGGGAGCCGAGCCGGACCTTTTTGCTGCAGGGGAGCGGTAATCCATGGCTATGACCAATCAGGAGCGCGTTGGCAAGGCTATGGACCTGCTGCGTGCGGGCCTCGCACCCTTCGTTGAGCGGGAAGCGCAGTCGGCCGTGAAGGCCGGAACGGTGCGCATGGACGCGATCCGTCGCTTCGCCGAAGACCCGATGCTGGGCACAAAGCCAATCGCGCAGTGGGACACCGCCGGTCTGCTGAAGCTGATGTGGGAAACTTGGAACGATGTATTCAAGCGCACGCTGGGCTTTGCCGAGCGTAGCTTGGTGAGCGAGCTGCGAGACGTGCGCAACAAGTGGGCGCACCAGAATCCCTTCTCCAGCGACGACGCTGACCGGGCGCTCGATTCGATGGGACGCTTGCTCACGGCCGTCTCGGCGCCCCAGGCCGACGATGTCGCGAAGATGAAGATGGAGTTGCGCCGGCTTATCTTCGACGAGCAGGTACGCGGAGAGAAGCGCAAGGCCGGCGGCTCGCTGATAGAGCCGGCGGCGGCAGGAAACCTGAGACCTTGGCGCGAGGTGGTGACGCCCCATGCCGACGTCGCTAGCGGTCGGTATCAGCAGGCTGAGTTCGCCGCCGACCTGTGGCAGGTTCATCTGGGCGAAGGCAGCGATGAATACCGCAAACCCGCCGAATTTTTCCGCCGCACCTTTCTGACGGAGAGCCTGAAAGGCCTTCTGGTCGGCGGCGTACAGCGCTTGTCCGGTCAGGGCGGTGATCCGGTCGTGCAGCTCCAGACCAATTTCGGCGGCGGCAAGACTCACTCGATGCTCGCGCTCTACCACCTGTTCGGCGGCGCGTCGCCCGGGGAACTCGCCGGCGTTGACGCAGTGCTTGCTGAGGCCGGCGTCAAGGCGCTGCCCAAAGCTCGGCGCGTCGTGCTGGTTGGCAACAAAATCTCACCTGGCAATCCAGTGACCAAACCCGACGGCACAGTCGTGCGGACGTTGTGGGGCGAACTTGCTTACCAGCTCGGTGGGGCCAGGGCGTTTGCACGCATCGCAAAAGACGATGAGAACGCGACCAGCCCTGGTGATGCGCTGCGCGAACTGTTCGTGGAATACGGTCCCTGCCTCGTTCTCATGGACGAATGGGTGGCCTACGCGCGCCAGCTCCACGACCAGAGCGATCTTCCCGCTGGCGGTTTCGAGACGCAGTTCACTTTCGCACAAGCGCTGACCGAGTCGGCGAAGCTTGCCAAGAACTGTCTCCTGGTCGTCTCCCTGCCAGCATCCGACACGGCAGGTTCGCCGCACACTCAGGCTGATGACGTCGAGGTCGGCGGGATTCGCGGCCGAGAGGCGCTCGACCGTCTTCGCAACGTCGTTGGGCGTGTCGAGTCGTCGTGGCGGCCAGCGACTGCTGAGGAAGGCTTCGAGATCGTCCGTCGCCGGCTGTTCGAGCCGATCTCGGGTGAAATGTTCAAGCAACGTGATCTGACGGCCCGAGCCTTCGGCGATCTCTATCAGGCACAAGCAGCAGAGTTCCCGCCGGAGTGCCATGCCGGCGACTATGAACGGCGGATCCAGGCCGCTTATCCGATCCACCCGGAGATTTTCGACCGGCTCTACACCGACTGGTCGACGCTGGTGAAATTCCAGCGCACGCGCGGCGTGCTGCGCTTGATGGCTGCGGTGATCCATAGCCTCTGGGAGAAGGGCGATCGTAGCCCGCTCATCCTTCCCTCAACGGTCCCGATCGACGATCCCCGCGTGCAGTTCGAGCTGACGCGCTATCTTTCGGACAACTGGGTACCGATCATCGAAAAGGATGTCGACGGCCCCAATTCGCTCCCGCTGCGGATCGATGGCGAGGTGCCGAACCTCGGTAAGCTGTCTGCGACGCGGCGCGTGGCGCGCACGATCTATCTGGGTTCGGCTCCGACAACAGCGGCTGCTCATCGTGGGCTTGAGGATCGGCGCGTCAAGCTTGGCTGCGTGGTGCCGGGTGAGACGCCCGCCGTCTTCGGCGATGCGCTGCGCCGGCTCGCCTCGGTCGCCACCTATCTCTATCAGGACGGGCCGCGCGCTTGGTACGCTACCCAGCCGACAGTGACGAAGCTCGCCGAGGACCGCGCCGAGCAGCTCAAGCGCGACCCGGATAAGGTGGCAGCGGAGCTGGAGGCGCGGCTACGCGCTGACCTCAAGCGCGACGGCGATTTTTCGCGGATCCATCCGATGCCTCGGTCCGGCGCGGACGTACCGGATGATTACGATGCGCGCCTCGTGGTTCTGCCGGCCGAGCACGCCTACACCAAGGAGAGCGGCAATGCTGCCGAGATGGCGGCGAAGGCGATCATGGAGTCGCGCGGGAACGCGCCGCGGCACTATCAGAACACGCTGGTCTTTCTCGCCGCCGACAAAGTGCGGCTACAGGATCTAGACGAAGCGCTGCGCAAATATCTGGCTTGGTCCTCGATCGTCGCTGAAGTGAAAGAGCTTAACCTTGATGAGCACCAAAGGCGACAAGCCGAAACCCAGAAGCAGGCTGCCGATAGCGCGGTGATGGCGCGTCTGCCTGAAACCTATCAATGGATCCTCGTACCGGAGCAATCCAGCCCGCAGGCGTCGGTGGTCTGGCAGGCTTCCCGGCTCACCGGCAGCGACGCATTGGCGGTTCGGGCAAGCAAGAAGCTGCGAAGCGACGAGCTGTTGGTTGCGAGCCTCGGTTCGACGATCCTACGTAAGCATCTCGACGGCGTTCCATTGTGGCGCGGGGACCACGTCGCCGTGAAGCAGCTGATCGATGATTTCGCGCGCTACCTCTATCTGCCTCGTCTTGCTGGCCCCGAGGTTCTGCTGCAAGCCATCCGGGACGGGCTAGCGATGCTGACCTGGCGTGCCGATACGTTCGGCTATGCAGAGAGCTACGATGAGGCGGCCTCTCGTTATCGCGGATTGAACGGTGGCCGCGGCCTCAACATCTCGGCCGACAGTCCTGGTTTACTCGTCAAGCCTGACGTAGCCAGCAAACAGCTGGACGCTGAAACGCCGTCGCCGGCCGGTCCGGGTCGCACTCCCGGCGCGAGCGGTGGAGGAACCGATCCTCGTCCCGGTCCTGGCGGAACAATTCATACACCGCCAGCCGCTCCGCAGCTTCGACGTTTCCATGGATCGGTGCGGGTGGATTCGACTCGCGTTGGGCGTGATGCTAGCCGCATCGCTGACGAGGTGATCGCTCATCTCGCCGGACAGGTGGGGGCGGAGGTCATTGTAACCATCGAGATCGAGGCCAAGCTACCCAACGGAGCGTCGGATCAGCTCGTGCGCACCGTCACTGAGAATAGTCGCACCCTGAAATTCGATAATCAGGGTTTCGAAACGGAGTAGCCGGGAGGTACGAAAAGCGGCGCTGATGCGGCAGCGTGTCGCCAAGAGTGTTCAACGGGAGATATGAGGCGCATCCCTCTGGTCGCCCGCTGCTGATTTATTTTGGCCGGGACGCGAGCTGCAATCAGTACAATCTAATGTCCGCGAGCGGCGGTCCGGCTAAAGCGAAAAATAAGCGACCAAGGTCATAAATTGCTCCTCGTGGACACCAGCGGTCCATCGAGTGGTAGACATTGCCACGCCGGCCCTCGATCAACCATTGCGCGCCATCGAGCCCAAATCTCTCGTCATCGGTAGCGTCGAGCGACCAAAAATTGGAGATTGTCAGGGCTCGCTGGAGTTTTTCCCAGTCATCAGACGAGAGCGTCGCCGTGATTGCCGGCTCCTTTTGATATAGGCGTGAGCGACCCAGCACGCGGGAGCGCAGTTCGACCGTGCTGCCGCAACACGCAATATGGACAAAAGCGGCTCCATTGAAGCTACTCCTCCAAAGGAATCGATAGGTCTCGGATTCCGTCTCTTGAAGCCGACAAAGCGGCGGCTCGTCGCCGAGATGGCCAGATTCCGGCCGGCAACAGTTGAGTCCGTGTCGTCTGGTCCCAAGACGTTGCTCCTGGGGCGCCGCTTCAAAGGGGCAGAGGGTCGGAAGTTTCATCGACCAATTTCTTGCCGGAGGTATGGAGGAGGAGATCAGAGGAGTGCGGCGTTGTCGTACCGTCTCGCTGATATAGCGGCCGTGGTTACGCTCGTGCAATGCCGTTACGCCCCAACTGCGATTCGACCGCAATTCTGTGCCTTTGCTAGAGTCCGAAAACTCAGACGGTACTCTGGCTGTCGTCCAAGGTCTTGCGCAGCTCGCGGCGGATTTCGCCGGCTCCGATTTGACGGTCTGGACATGGCGGCCGTTTTGAGAACGGCCCGTTTGAAGATGCCTTGACCGGACCTTAGTGCTTACCGGGGACAATTCCCGCGCCATCCGTCCTTACGGAACGGAACTACCCGGCCAAGGGCACACCGGAAAGATAATCCACGCGGACAACATGATCAAGGCGGTGGAGAGCGTCGCCGCCATCGCGGATGGAGAGATTGTCAGGAGCGTAGCGGCTACTCGTTGCTCCTGGCCGCTTCTTGATCCGACTGCAGACACCGGTTTGACCTCGGCGATTGTCTTAGGACCCAGACCTGATTGCCGATCTATCGCTCCCTGGAGGGAAGCTTCCATTGGTTACGCTGCCGCCGTGCGAGTGTGGTTACATGGCTCAAAAGGTTACGCTGCGCTCTCCGACCCACTCCGACGCCACTCCGCGGGCGCAGCGTTCACCAGGGCAAAGCGGCGAGCATGGACAATTTGGGCTTGGTCGGTGTTGAGCAGGTCGGTCTCGAGCTTATAAACGCGGGCGGCCTGACCTCTCTCTACAGAGTCCAAAAATTCCGGGTACCGCTTCATCCAGTTGTGAACGGTGGCGCGGGCGATGCCCATCGCGCCGGCCGCGGCGGTGAGGGAAAGGCCCTGAGACATGAAGCGATACACGACGTTCCCGATTTCCGGGGTGTAACTGGTCGGCCGGCCGCGCCGCGCGCTATCGGTCATCACCGGCTCCCTGTCGCGAATAGCCGCGAACGAAGGACACGTTACGTTCGGTTACGGCCCTATGGAGAAAACGAACCGAACGTAACGCGCCGTACCGCAGCGTCAGGCATGATCCACGCGCCACCGGCCGCCGCTTTCCCGAACGAGCTGCTTATCGCGCAATGCCTTTCGCAGGTCCAGCAAATCGGCCCTGCGCCGTTCGCCTAATCCCGCCTGCCGTGCCTGCTCATTCCATTGCTCGAGGGTGAGGCCTTGATCGCCGGCGTCGTACAGGATGCGGTAGAAGGTCTGCTGATTGGGCGTCAGTCGAACCGAATCTGAACCGCCGGACCCCGTTTCGACCGCGTCCTGGCTTACGATGTTGACCGTCACGGGGTCGCCGTCCTCGTCAACGCCAAGCTCGATGGTTTCTGATCGGAAGGAGAGCAGAGGGCCCTCCGGCCGATCGTTTGCTTTGGTTACGGTCGCGGTCTTCACCTGTTCGCCCGATATCTCCACCATGACGTCCACGTCACCATAGCTGGCATTGGAGCCGCGCATGCCCCGCGCTTCGTCCTTGCCGGTGTGACCGACAATCGCGACATGGACCCCCGTGGCATTCTTGATGCGGGCAAGGTTGGCAAAGCAGACGCCCTGATCCTTGGCGGAATTTTCGTCGCCACCGCCGGCTGCAATGGCTTTGGCGAAGGTGTCGATCACGATCATGCCGACCCGGTGCGGCTCGATACGCTCGTTGACGTCCTTGATGATGGCGATCACCTTGCCCACCGTGCGGACATCCATAAGGTTCATGGTTTCAGGCACGACGGCCACCGGCGGATCGCTCTCGGCTGGCGGCCAGCCGGCCCGAAGCCTGCGGCGGACGAGATCCACCCGCTCGAGCGCAAAGTAGACAACGCCACAGGTGGCCTTGCTGCGATTGCCGCGCCAATCCTTCCCGCCGGCCACCGCAAGGCAGAGGTCCGCCATGAGGGCCGATTTGAGCGAGCCGGGCTTGCCGACCCACGCGGTCGTCTCTCCCTTTGCAATAATCCCCTTCAGGATCCAGCTTTTCCGCAGAGTGTGGGGGCCAAACTCCGACATCAATTCGTAGCGAAATCCAGCCCGGCTCCGCTCCTTTTGCTGGTCACGACGCAGCGCAATCCGATCGAGAGCGGCATTGTCGAGGCCATCGACTTCAAGGATGTTCATGCGGGCACCTCTTTGTTGAGGTGTTCCGCCATGATCTGCTCTGCCCTTTGCGGCCCAAAATGCTGAATGATCTGGTCGTAGGCTGCTTTGGCCTGCAGGATTTCGACTGCGTCACTCCGGGTAATGAGGCCCAGCCTCACATTTGTGCACGCCTCGTGAGCCTGCTTCTCGAACAAGTCGAGCGCCGCCCGGGTGACGACCCACTGGATATAATCGCCAATCGGGGTCTGCATTACGCCGCCTCCGCTTCGAAGGCGGCGGCGATGATGCTCTGGATTTCATCGCGCCCATATTCGGAATAGAGGCCATTGTAGAGCGCGGCCTCATGCAGCGTGTCAACGCCATCTTGCTTGGTGATCAGGCGGCTGCGCACCAATCTAGCGACGTAATCCGTCGCGCCGACAAACTCGTTGTACTTCGCGTTCGCCACGCCCAGAACGATGTCGACCTGGAGCGGATTCCATTGCGCGGGATCGCTAAAGATGTAGGGACGGTCGATCGGGTTGTAGGTCCCGATTAGATATTCCAAAGGAAGCATTTGAATTTCCTGGCCCGCGTCCGATTGGCATCGGTGCGGGCTTCTCTTCGGGAGAAGCCCGCCACGGGTGATGCTGTTGGAGGAAGGGCTAGGACGAAGCGGCAGGCAGCGAGCGCAGCCATTCCTCGGCATCGGCGCGGAGAATCACGGATTTCGCGCCAATCTTTCGCATCACGAGGCGACCGGCTTTGATCTCGGCGTAGGCCTTCGTCCGGCCGATGCAGGCCCAACGGCAAAAATGATCGAGGCTCATCGCGCCGACATCCCAGCCAGGCATGGCTTGCTGCGTCAGGTCGGCTTTCAACTGTGGGCTCATTCAGCACGTCTCCGTTCAGGGGTACGCGCCCGATGGGGCGCGGCTGCCTCGGAGCTTGTGCGAACGGCGCACTCTTAGGCGGGACGGTTTTTAGGGCGGGGGGACGATTAATGCGTCCCGTTTCTAGCCCTCAGGATTGCGCCGCGCGTCTGTGATGGCCTTGGCAAGTACACCAGCACTACCCGAGCCTCCGGCCCAACAAACGCAGCATTCATCTCGAACGCCTGCCGGCGGCTAGGCGGATCGGCACGCTGCCTTAATTTCGTTGACAGGCGACGAAATCGGGGCCGGCAGGCTCTCGGGCGAGTCACAGGATCCACTCTCTGCGCGGCGAGCCTATGCCCTGGGCGCAAGTGGCACGACCGATCCATCGTCGAGTACCTCACGGCGCTCATCTATGCGGCGTGCAGGATCTTCGCGAGGCTTCTCATAAATCACGCGGAATGCGGCGCCTACTTCCTCCTTCAGCCGCTGGGCTAGCTCCAGACCGCGCGTATGAAAATCAGGCCAGTTCAGAATTATCTTTGGACGAACAAGGTAGTCGCTGATCGGGTCGTCGCGATTGACCAACGTGCCTTCGGTCCAGTGCGCATTCTGGAACTCGGCGATCCACTTGCCGAACGCGTCAGACAACGTGTCGGACATAGGGTGGATGCCGCATCGGTAGCCTGCATCACAACAACGACCGCCAACCCCACGGGCGTCATCTCCATTCCAATTCAACCACAGTAGCGGCCCGATCCCGAGATCAGCCATAACGGTGAGGATTGGACGTGCTGTCTGCTCTTCCGCCAAGAGCGGCACCGTCGCCCGTTTCTCCAGCGTTTTCAGATATGCGTCGTAGTAGGTGAAGTCCACGGGACTGTCATCAAAGATGTGCAGCTCGAATTCATGCATTTTCCATGCGGTTTGAATGCTTTCTTTTGAGGGATTCTCCGCCAGGAATCGGCTCGCTTCACAAGTGCCGCGCCTCTCCGCACGTCTTAGATCCTCGGGATCGATCGGCTTTCCAGGTTTTACCGGTGGTAGCTGGCTCAAAGCGTCGAGCAGTTGCCGCTCGAGTTCGTCCATTGTCATTTCCGGCCGACTAGGCGCGGCCACTTTCTGATCGTTGCGGCCGCCACGCGATGGGCGGCGAGACTTTGCTGACATTCTCAGACCTCGATTGGGCACACCTCGCCTGCGGGCGCAGGACGATCCTGAGTGTGCGAGCCATCGGGGTGAGGTCAGGTCATAGTCATTGCGTACTGCGGGAACCAGCACCGGTCAATCGAATGGTCGACCGGTCTTCCGATTCAAAGGTGACGCCGGTTGCCATTTTCGTTGGATTGGCCGGGTGGACTCCCCGAAGGTGTCCGTTTTGCGCAGCGGGGCCACCCGGCGAGCCTCTAGACGATCCATTCGCAGGTGCGCGCCGGATTGGGCGCGGCCCGGTGGGGAGCATGTGCGAACGCGAGCACTCTTAGGCGGCGCAGTTTTCGAGACGTCGGGACGATCTATGCGTCCCGTTTCTCGACGCCGGGATGTTTGCGCCGCGCGGCTGTGATGGCCTTAGCAAGTCCACCAAGACTATGGTTATGTCGAGACCCCGACGGGAGAAGCTTCTGCAGAGCATCCACGAACAGCACGAATGGCGACGTCTTCAGGGATTTGTCGCTACCCTTGCTGACTTTGAACGGAAGTCGGTTGCTGCTTGCGATCTCGTTGAGGCGCCTCACCCAAGCATTCCAGCTCTCGCCTTCACGAAACGGCGGCGCAAGACCTCTCTCCGGGTAACCGCAGAACAGGCCGGTAGGCTCGTCGCTGGCCGTCGTCAGTTCGGTCTGATCCGGCACCGCTGGACTTGCCAGCGCCCGTGAACAGGCTGAGCTTAGCGAGAAAAGTAATTCACCAAGGACATGGAATAGCTGCTCGTGCGGATCGAGCGAGAGGCGAGGCGTAACCAGGTGCTCCTTGACCAGCAGTTGAGCAACAAACCCGGCGTTACCGCCACATGCCGAAAGAGCGCCTCGCAGATTGTTCGATGCATCCCTTATCGATGAAATCAGATTGGCAGCATCCCTCTCCGGTGAAGCGTTTCGTTCAAAAATTTCCCAGTACAGAAGTTCATTGGTCGCCTCGACGATGCTCTGGCGTACTTCGAGCGACAATGGATAGCCGTATGCGGCTTCAACGTGCTCCCAGTCCTTGTCGGTAATGGATACCTCTGCAGTTCTGCCCATTGCCCTCGAGGAGGGCAGCATACGAACACTTCGCGCCATACTTTGCCTGCCTGCCGCGATGGATACCGAGTGGATCGCATGCGGCGGTGAAGTCTTAAGCCGCCGATCTAACCTTCGGCAGCTCGGTGGATGAAGGTACAAGGGAGCTTCAGGGACTCCGGCTTGATTTATACGACGGGCGCCCAGGTCATCGCCCGCGTCCGGCGATCGTAACCACATTTCCGCCCTGCTGCGGTACCAGCGGAACGACAGCCGCTCGAGCGAGGGCTTCCAAAGCCGTGGCGATGTATTTCGCGTAATGGCGCTCGATCATCGTCACGGACGTATTGTGGAGTTTTGCAACCTGCTGGATGGGCAAGCCGTTTCGCAGGCCGCGGACGATGCTGGTGTGCCGAAGGCTATAGGGAATGACCTCGGGCAGACCAGCGCGCTGACGGATGGCGCGCCAAGGTCGCGTCAGTTCCGCGGTCTTCCAAGGACCGCGCTCTGACCTCTTCCAGGTGATGCTGTGAGGCTCCTGCTCGTAGCTCCAGCGCTCGAACAGGGGGGCCTCCTTCGGACGGCCTACGATCGCCGGCAGCAGGACCTCGATCACGTCGTCGCCCACCGGAATCGGAACAGAGCCACCGTTACCGCCGCGTCCCTTATAGGAGCCTGGCATCATCAAGCGCCGCTCCTTGAGCTGGGCATTGCTGACGCGCATCCGCCGCACCTGCGCGAACCGTGCGCCGGTAGCAGCGAGGCAGACCACGAGCCGGTAGAGGTCACCCTCGCTCTCCTGCTCGGCGTCGATTTCTGCCGCTGCGCGAAGCAGGTTGCCGACCTGGGCGTCGGTGAGGATCTGGTTGTCCCGCGCGGTGGAAGCGTCGTCATCATCATCGATGCGCTCGGCCTTGAAACCGTCTTTGACGATCGCGAGGAAGGTCGGGTTGAGTTTCTTTTGCTCGGCGGAAAGCCGCGGCCAAGCAGCATTCAACGCAGCCTTGAGGTCGTTCGTGAGGCGCTGCTTCGTCGTGGCTTTCAGTTCTTCGGGCAGTTCGTCGCGCCACGTCAAAAGGTCATCCTCCTTCAACGCATGCAGCTCGACAGCGGCAAGAGGGGCCGCCGGAATGGCCTCCTGATTGCCCCGCTTCTCCTGGCCGAGAACATAGCGCCGCAGCCGATGCCCGGCGTCGGATCGAACCTCGCGGCCAGACCTGCGGCTATCGCGCGCATTGCGCTCGTTGATGTAGGCTTCGACCGCCGTCAAGACGGTCGGCGCCGGACCGGCGGCTTGCGCTGCAGCTACCGTTCTGGATCGCGCGACGTAGTCCCGTGCTTCCTTTGTCGCCTGGTCGAAAGTCAGTGTCCCTTCGGCCGGCTTGTCGTTGATGTCATTGGCGATGCCGATCGGCGCTTGCCTGTAATCGGCTCCGTCATAGTGATTGCGCCAGCGCACCAGCCACACACCGCTGCGCTTGCCCTTGCGATAGCCAAGGTGAGCCTCGGTATCGAGCCGGCGCCAATGCACGCCGAGGCCCAACCTCGATCGCGCCTTCGCGGTCGTGATCTGCGCCTCTGTGAGTGTATTCGCCATCGGTATCCGCCCCAAAAGTCGTCAAATATCCGTCAAATATACATGGGCGTATGGCAGGGAACAATGGCGGACGAAAATTATATAAGCTATTGATATTATTGAATTTTGGCGAACGGCCGCGAACGGGCGGATAAAAAAATCCCAGCCCTCTCAAGGCTGAAACAGGGGTTCGATTCCCCTAGGGAGCGCCATTTTCCAAGCTAAACTATTGATCTCCAAGGCTTCGTNTTTTCCAAGCTAAACTATTGATCTCCAAGGCTTCGTCGGTGGAGTTTGCCACTTCGCCGATTGGCGGTTTGCCACTCTGATTTTCGGACTGACGCTGGATTGCCTGTCTCGCCAACCGCTCTTGGTCCGCCGCGCGCGTGTAGCGCTCGACTTCTGCTAGCGTCTTGTGCCCGGTAATCGCTGCGATCTCGCTTGCGGAGCACCCGGCCTCGGCCAGCCGCCGCGCGGCAGCTTTTCGAAGCCCATGGGCTTTGCAGCGCTGGGGGAGACCTGCCTCCCGGATCGCGGCCGAAATCATTTGGCCGAAGCCCTTCACCGAGAACCGCTCGCCATAAGCCGTGGCCAGGATTGTAGAGTGGCTACGGTTCGCAGTCGAAAGGACGCGATCCAGCGCCTCATGGATCGGAATGGTGAGCTTTGCGGCGGTCTTTTGCTGTGCAACGCGGATCGCACCTCCTGAAAGGTCTGCCCACGTCATCCTATAAACGTCTGACCCGCGCTGACCCGTGTAGAGTAGCAACGCAAACGTCAGACGCTCCCGTGTGCCTTCCGGCCAGTGGCGCTCGAAAACCGCTATCTCGCTTTCATCCCAGGTATGAATTTCTTTCGATTTGTATCCCCGCACACCGGAAGTTGGATCTCGATCTGTCCAACCCAGTGCTATGGCGTAGCGGATCAGGGTTCGGATCCGTTTCAGCAAGACGATTCCTGCTCCGGGCCTGTTGGCCATCTTGCCGATGACGATGTCGACGTGCTCTCGCGTCATTTGATCGACGCGCCGATGACCATGCTCTTCGAGGAAGCCGTCGATCACTCGCCGATAGTTGGTTCGGCTAGACGTCGATAGCGACCGATACTGAGGTGAGCCGTAGTAAAGGATCGCCAGTGCGGCGAAGCTCTTTGGCGGAGCCGTCCGCCGCAGTTCTGCGGGTTGCTGGCGCTCGCTCAGGAGCGTCGCGTAGGCGTCCATAAATTCGCTGCAACCAGGCAAGCCGGGAAGAGGCGTGCGCTTCCCAGATCGGCGGAAGTAGTAGCGCATGCGGCCCTGACGATCACGAAATGCGTGAACATACTTCAACCGGATCACACCACGTCCGCCCATGTATCTGATCCTTCGCTCTCTCCTTCATGAGGAAGAGCCTTGAACGCCGCGCGCAGCTCATCAACATCCCAAACAAAGCGCCGGTCAATTCGTCGTGGGCGCGGCATCCGAGCTTCTTTGACAAGTGCGCGGAACTTGCTTGCTGAGACACCGATCGCCGCAGCCGCCTCGATCTCGCCAAGGCCAAATACAACTGGCAAAAGTGGCAATATGTCGATTCGCGAGGACGCGCGCTTCATGATTTCTATCGAGGGACTGCTCAGAGATCGGAGGATTAAGCTTCCATCAATCTGGCAAATCCATCTTCTGAACTGAAGTACCAAGTTGCTTAATCGCAAAATCGACGAGCTTTGAGTAGATCCGGCCAAGTATGAGAGGGGAGGGCGATCCGCAGTCAATTCAGGCGCGGGAGCTTGGTTGATCTTCAATCTTCCACCGCCCGGTTGAGTAGTCAGGCTCGAGATCTGTGTTGACCTTGCTGATCATGCCCCAAAAGTTACGGTCATAGTAGACGGGAGGAACGGCTTCCAGAGTCGAGACGAAGAGCTGTACGCCATAGCGGGAAAAAAGCTCATTTTCTGCAAGATGATTTGCAGGACCGGGTTCGTTTACAACCTCACAAGCAGCCTCGAGAAAAAGGCGAACCGCTTTGGCGCGCCAACCGATCCTGTCTGTTGGCCGATCCCAGTACTCTGATACGACGTAGGTGGTGTCACGTGCCTTTACGCCTAGGTTCTGTACTCATAAATGGATTCCGTTAGCTGACG
>NZ_JABFDP010000060.1:0-24527 GCF_013179005.1 Bradyrhizobium denitrificans
GCGTAAACGTAGTGATCATCACTATCTGGCGCGGCCCGCCAGCCCAGCGTTCGCATCTGTTCGCCGCCGTCCGCCAACCTCCTGAACAGTCGCCGTAATTCTAGCGTTTGATGCGTGCTCGCGTCCGCGCCGGTTCGCCCCGAAACGTGGGTAAATGACGCGCAGGATGTGGGTAGCACCGTGGGCAAAACGGCGAGGCCGAAATGGCGCGTCTGGTGTGCCGGCTCACGGCACTGAAAGTTGCAAGGGTCAAGAAGCCCGGCATGTACGCCGATGGCGCGGGCCTCTATATGCAGGTCTCAGGCGACGGCGAAAACACGCCTGCGAAATCCTGGATCTTTCGCTTCACCCTTCGCGGCCGCTCCCGCGAAATGGAGCTCGGTTCGCTTTCGCTCTTCGGCCTCGGCGAGGCGCGCGCGAAGGCAGCCGAGTGTCGACGACAAATCTACGAAGGCATCGATCCGATCGAGGCGCGTCGCGCGTAGCGCGCCCATGCTGCCCTGGAGGTCGCCGCCGCGCTGACCTACAAGGACTGCACTAAGCAATACCTTGCGGCTCACAGTGCCGGCTGG
Source organism: Bradyrhizobium denitrificans (assembly GCF_013179005.1). Lineage (NCBI taxonomy): Bacteria > Pseudomonadati > Pseudomonadota > Alphaproteobacteria > Hyphomicrobiales > Nitrobacteraceae > Bradyrhizobium > Bradyrhizobium denitrificans. Next base: position 573 of record NZ_JABFDP010000060.1, read on the forward strand.
CGCAACGCCAAGCACGCCGCGCAATGGGGCTCGACGCTGAAGACTTATGCTGAGCCGGTGATCGGCACTCTTGCGGTCCACAGCATCGACACCGCACTGGTGATGAAGATCATCGAGCCCTTGTGGCCGAAGAAGCCGGAAACGGCCTCGCGGCTGCGCGGCCGGATCGAAGCCGTGCTCGATTGGGCGACGGTGCGCGGTTTTCGCCAAGGTGAAAATCCTGCTCGATGGCGTGGCCATCTCGACAAGCTGTTGCCGGCCCGCACCAAGGTGCGCAAGGTTAAGCACCATGCTGCGTTAACTTATGATGAACTGCCGGCATTCATGACCGCGCTGCGTGCTCAGGATGGCGTTGCGGCACGCGCGATTGAGTTCTTGATCCTTACGGCGGGCACGCACCGGTGAGGTGATCGGTGGCCAACCAGATGAAATCAAAGACAAGGTCTGGACGGTGCCGGCCGGACGCATGAAAGCCTCCAAGGAGCACCGCGTTCCGTTGTCGGCAGCAGCGCTCGCCATCATCGAGACGCTGCGCAAGGAGCAGGGCGGCGCGCATCTGTTTCCGGGTGGCAAGCGCGACAAGCCGCTCAGTAATATGGCCATGCTCGCGTTGTTGGACCGCATGGGACGATCGGACCTGACCGCGCACGGCTTACGCTCGACCTTCCGAGACTGGGCTGCCGAGTGTACGAATTATCCGAATGAAGTGGTCGAGATGGCACTCGCCCACACGATCAGCAGCAAGGTCGAGGCCGCCTACCGCCGAGGCGACTTATTCGACAAGCGAAAATCGTTGATGTCCGATTGGGCAACATTCTGCGATTCAAGCGGAGGCGCGAATCAAAAGATCATCTCGATCCGCGCCTGAACTGCCCATTCGCTTGTCTGCTGTGCAACTTTCGCCCTCGGCGGCCTCCCGATGAGCTAGAATAGCAGGGCAGATCTCTAATCTTATCAGTCCCGATACACCGGGCAACATTGGCCGGCCCCTTTGGGCGGGACGCGCGGAAGCTCGCCAACAAGGAGCTTGAACAAGCTCCAGATGTGAGGAGCGTAAAGCCGCCGAGATCGCATTCATCGGCATCAGTTTAGTTCATGCTTACGGTCTCGATCGTTGCCGAAGCGCGTAGATACCGAGCGACGGATCGCCTTTGATCGACCGGCCGTCACGATGTTGGGGTTCGCAGACCATCAAAGAAGGGCACCGTCCGCGTCATTAGAAAACGGCAACCGCACGCCGGCAACTTTGCAAATCGCTTCAATCAGGAGCCGAACGGCTCGGGCATCCCACTCCATTTGCTCGATAGGCACATCCCAATGCTCTGACACCACGTAGGATGCATGGCGGGCTTTTATGCCCAGACCTACGATCGTCCGCGCCGGCGTAGCCATAATTGCCCGCTCAATGGGGGCCAGGCGAGCCAGGACCGATTCGATTTTCTGCGTTCGGCCGGCCCCGTCCGAGCGGACATTCTCCGCGTCTCGTGGCTCCCGATCATCACCGTGCTGGGACTCTAACGCGGAAATCTCCAACAACAGCGTGACAAAGGTCGTGTCTAACTGGACAAGCGCGAAATCGGGCTCAAGCTGTTCAGCTGGGGCCGTCTGATCCGCTGAAAGCTCATTCCGAGCATTCAATTCCTTCACTCTCAGAGAGGTAGTGGAATTCATCGCCCGCCCCGACGATACGTTGCCCATCCGCCCTGGATACTGATTCCGGGGAAGTTGCATTTACTGGTCACAGAGCAGGCGCCGCAGCCACGCTGCATGAGAAAGAGCGACAGCCCCATTGGAAACTCCTGGAAAGAAATAGGGACGATCCCATGCAATACCGAATTTATCGGTATCTGAAAAGTCGTTTTATGTCTCTGGCCCCCTCGGGAGGCCGGGATGCCGAAAACGGTGACATCACCCCTGCAGAAAAAGCTTGCCGCCATGCTGGTCGAGCACAGGAAGGCTGCGGGACTGAGGCAGGTCGACCTGGCTGAAAAGATGGGTGTCTACCAGTCCTGGGTAACTCACATGGAATCCGGCCAGCGAAGGATTGATGTCGTCGAGCTGATCGAGCTGGGGAAGATCCTGGGATTTGATCCGGTCGACGTGGTCAGGAAACTGAGTCGCAAGTAGGCATTGCGGTTTAAGCTGCTCGCGCAATTGGAGACCCCGACAATCAAATGGCTCTCGAAAAGGAACTCGTCCAGCTACAGGACGACTTCGCCACGATCGATCTGTACACGCGCAGGACTGATCCGGCCGTCGTCGAAATCTTATTGAAGCGGTTTAGGAAAATCGTATTCAGGATGGATGGCAATCACAACCATAAGCGGCCGCACCTTCACATCGACTATGGCAACGAACGTCACTCCGCTTCATACGCCATCGACAGCGGCGAGAGGCTTGCCGGACAGTTGGCCAATAAATACGACCGCAAAGTCAACAAGTGGATCGGCGAGAATAGGCCGAAGCTGGAAGAGATGTGGACGGCGCTACAGTCAGGAAAGGACGCGAAACCATTCATCTGCCAGCTGAAGGGTGACGATTTTTCTTGAGCCCCAGCGCAGAAGTGCTCAGTCGGGCGCTCCGGCGCCAACACGCACCTTGTCTCCGTGAAGTGCGAACCGGATAATTGATATGTCCGCACGGGCAAGCGCCCGCGCCACGTCGGAGGGGATTTCTTCGCCACACCGACCGCGAAATCCCCGTACGGGGTCGTGCTGCGCGGGTCTGGCCCGGCCCGGGTTCATTATACGACGCGCCGTGCTATTCTCCCGCGATACAACCGGGGGAAGCCCATGAAAGCCGACGATGCGCGCCTGAAAAAAGCGCATGACGAGGCCGTAGCGGCCGTCAATAAGCTGAACGATCTGATCGTGACGGTCCTCAAATATCACGTCCATACTGAAAGCGTGATGGTCGAGTTGATTGAGGCACACGGCGAGACGGCGAAAGAGACCTTTGCCGAGAAAATTGAGCAGTGCGAAGACCTAAATCCGCCGGAGATTGACGCCGCTACGTGGACGCTGCTGAGAAAGGCAAACCGGCTCCGAAACGCCGTCGCTCATAAAATCGACGGGCCAGAGGTCAAAGAGCGGCTGCAACAGACGCGCGACGCCTACTCCGCGCTCTCAGCACAAGCTGCCGAGGATGCGAAGACGTATACCGAAGTGCAGTTGGCGCTGATGGCGTTCACGCATTGCAGCTCATTCATTGTTGTCGCCACTGAAAACAAGAAAGAAGCGGACAAGAAAAAGAAGCCCTAGTTGTGCTTGGTGAAAATTCCGCGCGGGATTGATTTCAGCACCTTCCCGATAGTCTCTCCGCCGATCAATCCGCCCAGAATGGCGAGCGCGGCGCTGGAATCGGCCCCGGCAATGTGCAACAGACTCGTAAGGCCAACGAACAGTGCGCTCTTAGACGCATCGGTGTAAAGCCGCCCCAAGTGGGCGGCTTTCGATTCGCCGTCCGTCAACTGGGAAAATTCATATCCACAGCCCTTGCGACCCATACGGCCCGCGCCCATGTACCCCGCGACAATGGAATAGTCGAAGCGTGACGGGGAACACCGGTAGACTCGTAAACGTCCAAAAATCCCCAGCTCGCTGGCTTAACGTGCGATGTCGGCTAAGGTAGGACCCCGCACACCGATGACAGGAGCCCGTCATGGGCATCTTCCTTGTCCTCGAAGCCAGTCAGCCAAACGGTAGGGTATACCGTCTCGGCGTGGGGTGCCTCGTGCCCCCGCAAATGGCTTCGATGGTAGCCGTGATCGTGCGGCTGTTCTGATGCGGAAGGGCCGCTCCGAAAGGGGCGGCTTTTCTGTTTATACGTTCTGCGACCGCACGAGATCCCGGTACTCGTCAAATCCCGAGTCCGAGAGAGGTGTGCGGTCCGTTCGAGCGAAATACTTGGCGACGCGGGCAGCGGTGACTTCCGCCGTGCCGTTGGTGAGATCGCAGTTGAACGCCGTGATAGCGGCCTGCGGCGGGACCAGTTTTCCGGGATTGGGAATGAACCCGGCAGCAACGCACGTATCGCGGATGTCCTCATAGGCAGCCGTCAGCACCGCCAAATCATTGTGCGAGCCAATGAAGTCGTCGAGATAGACCGAGATACAAACACCCTTCGCTATGGCCCGGTCGATTGCGTCGGCGACCTCGGACTTCATGAGCGCGAGGCTTGCAAGGAGCGGGGATTGTACGAAGCCGATGGGGAGCGCGTGTGCCGGTCCCGGCAGTGGATTCCGCACACACGACCACATCGCAAACGTGTTGGCGCCGGGATAGCCCCATTGCCGCAGCGCTCGGGTCACGCGCATCCTCGCGATCGAGTAGTAGAAATTCTGGATGTCAATCTTGAAGAAAAGATTGTTGCTCAGGTGTGCGTGCAGGGCCGCGACGTGACCGCCCTTTTTGAAGTGATACATGTAATCGGGGAATGTGACGCGGCGCTTGAAATAGGCGAGCATCCGCTGGCCACGACGTTCGCACTTGTCATTCGGGACGAAAAACCACTTACCGCGCGACCGATATTTGAACTCGTAATTGACGATCATGGCAGTTGGCGACCTTACCCACAATTTCAATCAGAAGTTTGACGACGGTCAGGACCGGTATCAACCATTCCGCGATCTTGCGGGTAAGGGTCGCCATACGTGCAATAAATTTGCGCATATGGCATCTCCATAGTTCCCGCCAGCTACCCGCGACCCAATAACTTGGAGTCGTCAACCGAGAAGCACCTGATACGTCATGTCATCCGCGTCGCATCAGTTGTCCGAACGCGAACATCCGAACCATTACGATCCGAACGTCCGGTGTCGCCAGGTCATCGCCAGCGGAAAGCACAACGTGGAGATGCGGGTTCCCTGTTTCAAGGGCTATTGACTCAAATGCAGCTGTTCTCGTTGCGTTCTATATGCCAAGAGACCCATCGCTTCCCGCCGCCGTGACGATTGACCGGCCGCAAGAGGATTCGTTCGTGGTGAAGGACGCCAATGGGATCGTGGTCGCAACGGTCCACTGCCCGGACGATCTACAGAGATGGTCCTTCGGTCATTCCAAGCTCACTCGGAGGAGGCCAGGAAAATCGCCACGGCCATTGCCCACATCCCCGAGTTCATGATGCAGCGGAGGGGGTTCTATTCACGCGAGCCGGGCAGTTACCGATGAAAACCGACGCGGCCGTTTCAAGTCGCGTTTGAGGAGGGGTATATCCGCTCGCACTGGCACGTCATAAACGAACTGTGCAAGCTCAACGGTATCCCGTTCGATTCGACGGGCGAGAAGATCAAGCGCGACGGCTTGTGGTGCGTGTACGAGTTCGGGCAGCAACTCGACGCCATGATGGTCTGGGATCGCTTTCAGGGCCGATGGCTCCGGGGTGAGGAGTTCTCATATCCCGAGAGTCCCGAGAACATGCCGAGGATGAAGGAAGTGGACAGGACGCGGGCGTGGAATGAGAAGCCGCCGGACCTCAGGAGGTGACCTTGAAGAAGGGTGAAGCAGAAGCGGCCATGCCGCACTTGCTCGACAAGTGGGTGGAGCACGCGAAGGAGCCGTGGCCGCCGGACGGCCTGTATCACTACAGCTTCGGCACGTTCTGGACGTGGCTCCAAAACAACCATCATCCGTACACGCAATTCCGGGCGGTCCCGAATGCCCGCTATGTCATGGAGATGTGGTTCGACAGGATGACGAAGCAGGCGTGGCGCAATTGATGCGGAGCCAAAAAAGAGCCATGCTGCATGTAAGCTATTGATTTGACATGCGAGTACTTCTGTTTCCTAAGCTGCTAGCCGTGGCCCGAGGTCCGGCTAGGCTTCCAAGACATTCGAGTTTTGCGCGCCCGCAGCAAGCGCCGCGCCTATCTTAAGGGGCGCCGCCTCTCACGGCCTGGGTGAAGGGCCGGCGCCGAAGGGAGCGCGACAGCGCCCGTAATATTCATGTGTCCTTGTCTATTTGGAAAGCCGAAACCGGGGCGTAGGCGGCCGAAGCCGCGAAGCGGGGCGCGACGGCGCCAGCTCTTACGGCCTTAGGTCGGTCTGGTTCACTGCTATCACGAGGAAAAGGACCCTGCCGCCGGATGGGCCGAAGGCAGGCAACCGCCACGTCACCGCAGATCATCGAACTCCCCTTTCGGACGCCATGAGACCGGATCCGCGATCCAGCGGTTGATGTCGGATTCATGCCAACCGCTCCCGTTGGTGCTGATCTTGAGCTGGGCCGGGAACGTACCCTCAGCGATCTTGCGGAAGATGGTTGACCGGGACAGCCCGGTCCTATCGAGGACGGTTTTCAAACGGATGATACGATCTGGTTCGCGCATGGCTGCGCGGCCTCCTGCCGGCTGTTTCTGACGGCTGCTGCGACCAGACAGGACAGTCATTCAAGGGCACGCAAGAGGGTTTTTCGACATGCCGTACTGCGGCGAAGAATCGGCGGTAAATCGGATGGTTCAAATTCCGATGCCCCGGCCTCGGCCAAGGTCGATGCCGTGGCTGAAGGCGAGTTCGAGGCCGAGCCGGCGGCCTGATTCGAACGCGATGCCGAGGTCTTTCTTGCGGTTGGCGAGGATGGATTCCAGTTGCGGATCGCGTTCGAGGCTTTTCGCCATATCGCCCATCGCCGAGCGCGTCGCCTTGTAGCCAGACATGTCGCCTGCCTGATATTGGCGCAGGCTGGTCTGATCAAGCTTCTGCCAGCGCTCCACGAAGCGGTCGGCGCGGCGGCTCGGATCGATGCGGATTTCGGTTTCGAACTGGAGCGCGCGGACGGCTCGGTTGACCCGGCCGCTAGCCGCCTCGCGGGCCAGTTCCGGATCCTTTTTGTAGGCGGCTTCGGCATCATGCGAGCCATAGGGCCGCACCCCCTCGAAGACCTTGCGGGCCGCCTGCAATTCCTTCACCTGCTCCAGGCTGGCCTTGCCGCCCATCTCCTGTGCCTCGAAGATCGCATCCACGGCGCGGGCATGGCGCACGAGCGCTCGGGTGCGCACGCGACGCACTTCCTTTTCCACCTCTNGCGCACGCGACGCACTTCCTTTTCCACCTCTTCCGCCAGCTTCCTTTCCGGCGCTTCGGTTTCCCGCGGCTCGGCTCCCGTACCACTCGTTTCCCTTTCCGGCGCTTCTCGTTCCGGACTCCGTCCGCCATTTGGGCCGGTCGTCTCTCCAGGAGACCGAAAGCCGTCGAACATGTCGCGCAGCTTTTCCGGCACGAGCTTGCGCACGATCTCGGCCACGCGCTCGCGGAAGGTGATCCCACGCCGCTCGGCGTAGCTCTGTGCCGGATCGGCGCGTTCGTAGTCGGAGGCCATGTCCTTGGCCCGGTCGCGCGACAGGGTACGGGTGAGCCGGTCCGGATTGGCAAAATCGTCGCGGCCATAATGCAGGTCCACGCCGTAGCGGTGCCGCGACAGGGCGACATAGCTGCTGTGGGCATCCATCCCTGGCGTCGCCAGCACATGGGCGCGGTCTACCGTCATGCCCTGCGCCTTATGGATGGTCGCGGCATAGCCGTGGTCGATCCGGTTATAGTCCTTGATGTCGAATCGAACGGATCGGCCATCGTCGGTCTGCACGGTCATGGATTGGGCGCTGACCTGTTCGATGGTTCCGAGGGTCCCGTTCTTCACGCCAAGGCCGCGCTCATTTTGCAGGAACATGACGCGGTCTCCGCTGGCGAAGTGGCGCATGCCGCGCTCGACCGTCACACGCACCTCATCGCCCAGATCGCTGGCGGCCCGCATCCGCCCGCGCGCCGCCTCGTTGAGGGCCCGCACCTCGTCGTTGGTATGGGTGAGGATGATCCGGCTCCGATCCGGTGATGCCTGGCGGTCGCGGTCCCAGCGGTCAATCAAATCGTCGCGCGCCTGCTCGCGGGTTTGGGCCTCATGCACCATGCCGCGGGAGCGGTAAGCACCAAGCGCATGGCCGGTTTTGCCCGTCGCCAGATCGCGTGTGGCGTCGCGCTGCCAGTTCTCCCGTTGACGGCGCACTTCGCCGATTTCGGCCCCGCCATGACGCTCATGGATCGAGCGAAACGCCGCACCCGCCTCGATGGATTGCAACTGCTGGGGATCACCGACCAGCACGACTTTCGCGCCGGCCTCCGCCGCATGGGATAGCACGCGCTCCAACTGCCGCGTGCCGACCATGCCCGCCTCGTCGAACACCAGGACATCGCGCGAGGTGAGCCCGTCGCGGCCTTGTTCCCAGCCATGCTCCAGGCTAGCAATGGTACGTGAAGATATGCCCGATCCGCTTTCGAGGTTTTGCGCCGCGATGCCGGACAGCGCGACGCCTCGAACCTGATAGCCAGCGGCTTCCCAGGCCTCCCGCGCCACGCCCAGCATCGCGCTCTTGCCGGTGCCAGCATGGCCGACCACAACGCCTAAATCCGGCCTGTCCGTTACGTGCGCCAATGCCTCGGCCTGCTCGCCCGACAGGACAAGACCGCGCCGTTCCGCAAGCGTCAGCGCAGCTTCGCGATCTGCGTCACGCACCGCGTGGCGCTCCCGTTCCGCCATCAGTTCGGCGGCGCGATGCAGGCGCTGTTCAGCCTCGATCATCTCGCGGGTGGTGAACCGATCCTCGCCGCGAGCGTCCTTGCCGAGTTCGACCAGATTTGGCGCGCTACGCATCGCGCCCATCACTGCGTTGAACTGGTCGATCCCGTCGCTGTGACGATGCGCGAACCTCGCCATGTCGCGCGGTGTGAAGGTCGATTGTTGCTGGGTGATCGCATCCAATGCGACGGAAGGATCGGCAATGATCTCCTCGCCATTGTTCCGCGCGATCTCGCGGTGCATCTCGGCGCGGTCGGCGGCCTCGATTCCTTCGCCTTCGATGCGCTGTGCCGGCGCGCCGATCTGGCTTTGCGGCTCTAGCGCGATACCCTGAGCTTCCAGGCTGCGATGGTCGATCCGCGCGTCGATGTCGAGCTCGGCCAGGCGCTCATTGGCAAGCTCCGCCCAGCGTTCGCGCCAGCGCTCGACCATCTCGGTGCGGTTCCAGTCTCGCACCTTCTGGCCAAAACCGTTCTCGTCCACCGCGCGCATGGTCAGCATGACATGGGCATGGGGTTTGGGCATGCCGTCCTCGCCCATATCCCAATGCACATTGAGATCGGCGATCATGCCCCGATCCACGAATTCGACCCGAACGAAGTCGCGGGCGAGTTCGATGCCGTCGCGCACGCTCATCTCGCGCGGGATGGCGAATTCGACCTCGCGGGCAAGCTGGGCATCCTTGCGGACCTCGAACGCCTCGACATCGTTCCACAGCCGTTCGCGGTCACTCCATGCCTCCGGCGCATTGTCCGGCAGCATCACCTCGGAATGGACGACGCCGCGCTTGGCGCTAAAGTCCTGGACGCGACCCTGCCGCTCGTCGCGCAGCCGCGAGCCCGAGCGGTAGGCGGCCGACGCTACCGCGCTTGAGCCAGACTTGCGGCCAATGACCTTGACGTGAAGATGATAGATCGCCATCGCGATCGGATCAGTGGCACGACTAAGCGCACGTCGGAACGACGTATAAGCGCGCCCTCCCTCAGAAAATTCTCGGGAGGGACCTCACCGTCCCAGCCCGTCCTGATGACCCTACAGCATTGTCCCGGGTGCCCGGCTATCATTTCTCCATCAACACTCATAGGGGCGACAATGCGCAAACCACGGGATTTTGATGCGGACCTAAAGGCACTCGAGGAAAAGGCACGCGAGCTGAAAACCCGCAAGGTGCGCCAGCTCGGCGAATTGGTGATCACGACCGGAGCTGACACACTGAGTGCCGGAGAACTGGCGGGTGCGCTGATCGTGCTGGTCGAGACAAAGAGGCCGGGAAGAGGGAGGCATGGGCCAAGCGCGGTATCGTGTTTCTTCAAAGCCGGGCGCGGCGAAATGCGCCAGCAATTGACCGCAACGTGGAAGGCGCTTCTGCGCAACCGAGCGGCGCGCAACCGGTATCAAGCCGCAAAAGCGCGGCATGATATGCGTGCGTGGCAGGTCGATCGCCGCAAGCGCACGCGGCACCTGATCGAACTCGGCGGCCTCGTCGTGAAAGCCGGGCTCGTCAACTTGACCGGCGGCGATCGCGCCATGATCTACGGTGCGCTGCTCTGGATGGCTGAAAAACTCCAAAGTAATCGAAGCGAACAGGCGCGAGCGCTACGGGCCGCCAAGGGGGCGCAAGCGTTCGCGGGAGTCGGAGATCCAGAAGGGACAGATCCAATTGTTCCAGCAGCTGCACGAAAATCCGTCGGAAAACCTTGGGAGGATCAATGAGGGCCAAGCAGCTTGATAGCACTCCGCGATGAAGTGGCACTGCGGTGCTGAGGCAACGGTCCTTATGCTGCCGGCAGTCAAGCTGCCTTATCTCGCTCGCACGCGCACGAGCGCTGGCTGCAAACTCGCGCCGAACTGCATCCCGCCGCCACCAGTCTTGCCATGCTCGACGGCACGGGCGCCAGAGTGCCATCGACGATCGCACCACCCGGCACGCCGGTTACGGCATGTCTCAGACATGCCGGGCCATGGTCGAATGCATCTTCGGATGGGGCAAGCAGCACGGAACCATGCGCAAAACCAAGCACAGTGGTCGCGAACGCGTCCTCGGCGACTTCCTGCTCAACCTGATCGGCTATAACCTCATTCGGATACCCAAGCTGATCGCCGCATAACACCGTCCCTCGCGGGCGGACGGTCTTGCGATGCTCGCAACGCCCCGTCGGCTCAGACTTCAAAAGGTCAAACCGCCCGCCTCATGCGGGTTCTTCAACGGACTGCTAGACAAGGGAAGGATACCGCGATCCGCCGCTTGCACTCTATGCAGCTGCCGACATCGTCTCTGATCGCGCTCCTGCTTCAGCATGATCAGAAATCACTTCGACACTCGCGCTTCTAAGCCAACGCCCTAACGACATGTTACCCCTCACTTTAAGGGCATTGACAACCAGCTCCGATATTTTTTTGCTGTTGCCGGCGCGGGTGATCACTTAGTAGCCGATCACGCGTGATGTACCCGGCGTTCACGCCGGGTAGCGAATGGTTCATCAGCAGATGAATGTCGATCTCTCTGAAACACCTGCCGCTTGCGCGAGCGTGCGGTGGCTCTGCCGCAGATCGTTGCCCCATTTGGAGAGGACATTTCTATCCTCCTTGTGCTCGACGAGATGTCCTTGTTCGCTATCGGCCGGAAACAACCAAGAAAACCCTTACTCGGGATACACGGTCCGACCCACCTGACCGCGCGGATAATGCAGCGGATCATCGGCCGCGATAGCGGGATATCGAAAGCCTTCTCCTCACCACCTTTGGTCTTTGGGATGTCGACGAGCCGTCCTCGCCAATCGATGTGCTCGAAACGGACCGCTCTAAGCGCTGTTGGCCGTCATCCGCTAAGAAGAGTCAGAAGGTGAAATTCCCGCCTTAAAGGGGTGTTCAGTGCGTGAAGCTGCTTAAGCCAAACACCGATGTCGTTCGGCCCCATACCCGCTCCGAAAGACCGGAAAAGCTGCATTGAACACGAGAGATGGAGAATTGACACCATGTGGTAGAACAGTATGTGATCACCGGCGTGAAGATCCTTCGCTTGATGCGGCGAGATCAATCGTCGCGGCTTAAGTCAGCTCGAGGCGGCCCATTGCTATCCGTCATCGGTCGCTAATCTGCTTTCAGGCTGTGTCGCGGCTCCGAATATTGACGCCGTTCGGCTTCCAACATTGACCTCGGCCCACTACTCCAATTCAAAATGGATCCAGACGCTTACTGCATATCATGCCGGGTGAATGTTGGTGCCAATCGTGGGTCAAAAGCCGCGCGATCCGCGCCGGTAGTTCGCTCTGGAGGCGGATGCGATAAGGCCGTCCATGACCATCTGTGTCATGCTGGGCGTGTGGTTGGGTGGCATTCGTCACGAACCGTCAGCCCCCAGCCGAGACTTTGAGCACGAGAGGAAGACCTCGGTCGTTCATAGGTCTACGGCCACGACCGTTGTTCATCAGAGCTGGATCGCGCAAAGGAGTGGAGAGAGCATCTCACGGATTCGCACATTACCAAAATCGAGAGACAAACCGTCCCTCTTATGTCAATCTTCCGAACAAACCATTGAGTACATTACTTGGGGGATAAGTGTCTTACCTTGCCGGACCCTTCGAAGGGTCACCAGAAGCAACGCTCACCTCAATGACTTCCCCGTTCAGCAAACCTTCGTTAGCCTTCCGAATTGGCGTTACAGGGACGCGACAGATAGGTTCCGCTGCAGAGATAGCCGTTCGCACTCAGATCGCGCAACTGCTGCAGCTGATTTCAGGCGAAATTGGAAAACTCGCCAAGACGCCGGCGTCGCAAGCCGTCTACCTGCAGCAGGCAGATGGTGTGTCCGGATGGTTGCGAATGGTATCGCCTCTGGCGGAGGGCAGTGATCGGTTGGCGGCCGAGGAAGCGCTGAAGGCCGGCTATTCCCTTTATGCGCCGCTGCCTTTTTTGCAAGCCGAATATGAAAGGGATTTTCCCGCCACCGTCGAGGCATTCCGGACCCTGCTATCGAGGGCCGACGTTCTCGAGCTAGACGGCACCCGCGAGTTTGCCAGCGAAAGCTATCGGCAAGCCGGGCGCTTCGTCGTGCGCAATTGCGACTTGCTGATCGCCGTGTGGGACGGAGCCAGCGAGCGCGGCCCCGGTGGGACCGCGGAGATCGTTCGCTTTGCAACGAATTTGAAGGTGCCGGTGTGGTGGATCGACCCTTCGGGCCGGTCGGCGCCGTGTTTTGTCGAGGATGCTCAAAAGCTGCGTGCCGCGCGCGCAAACGATGCTGATGCGGCGCAGGCTGAATTGGGGCGCTACCTCGAAGGATTATTCGTTCCCCCGAAAATGGCTGGCGCAGAACGGCCTGGCATCTTCGGGCGCGTGGCGCACTTTCTTTCCCGCGCTCTGGATCGCGATACATCGCCGTTGCAGGAGTATCTCATCGAAACCGGCCCGCGGAAAAGGCGGATATGGCGAGCTTATTCGGTTGCGGTCGGTGCGCTCATTCCCATGGGAAGAGGCGTCTCGTCCACGCAGTATTCTTACATTACGCCGACAAGCGAAAGTCGGCGGTTCGGATACTTTCAGCGGGCGGATGGACTGTCCGAAGCCTATGGAGATCGGTACCGTTCGTCATACGTCTTGATCGCGGCACTCGCAATAGTCGTTGCCGTTTCGGCTGTCGGTGAACTCCTGCCGCACCGCCTCGAAATCCTGACGAGCGCGACGGGAGACCTGGCCATGGTGGTCATCGCCGCCCTCCTTGTCGTCAACTATTACTATCGGTGGCACGAGCGCTGGATTTCGTACCGGTTGCTTGCGGAACTGCTCCGGAAACAGACAATGTTATGGATGATCGGGAGGTCACTTCCGACGCAGGAAATCTTGCGATCGGCATTGAGCTGCGACGTTGCCGAAGAAGGTGACCGTTCAAAGCTGTCGCGCGACGCCTGGATTGGATGGTACTTCGTGGCCCTGACCCGCTCCGCGCCGCCCCTCACCGGTGCTTTTGATACCAAAAAAAGCAACGCCGCCCTGGGCACTGCGGCACTTATAACGGAGCAAATCCAATATCACACCTGGCGCGCCGCCAGCAGCAGGGCCGGGGCTTCCAGAATGGAAAGAGCAGGACAATTCTTTGTTTTTGTAGGGGCGGCGGCTACAGTTGTGAAAGGTGCATTCTGGATTGCGCATCATATCGGTGTTGCGCACCATATCGACCCTCTTCTTGAAGGGCTCAAGGCATTGGTGCACTTCATTACAATTGTTTCGCTTTCCTTCGTCGGATTGCGGACCTACTCCGAACTGCCATTACTGGCGCAGCAATCGTCTCGAATGATCAAAATTCTGAAGAACGCCGAAGCCGAGCTGGCTGCAATCGATATCGGCGCGCCCTCGTCCTCATGGGAGCTGGGGCACACAATGAATTCACTGGCCCTCGCGATGATGCAGGACGTGACGGGATGGATGGAATTGTTCCGTCTGAAAGTACTTGAGGCGCCTGATGTGCATTAGCGAGTGAGCGCGTGCTTGCTAACCGATCAGAGGCCCGGCGCCAGTTTAGGCGAAACCTCGGGGGAGGTATTTCAACCGCCGTGAGGGATTCCGACGCGAGCTATTGGTTGCGCCATGGAAACGAAAGATGTCCCGAATTTTCCTCAGTCACTCAAGCAAGGATAACGGCAGCGCGGTTGCACTGCGCGATTGGCTTGCCGGCCAGGGCTGGGACGACGTGTTTCTGGACCTCGACCCACAGCGGGGTATCGCGGCTGGCGATCGCTGGGCGCGCGCGTTGAACCAGGCGGTCCAACGCTGTGAAGCAGTGCTGTTTCTGGTGTCGCGAGCCTGGGTGACCTCGGACTGGTGTCTGAGGGAATTCAATCTGGCTCACCGCCTCAACAAGCGCCTGTTCGGCTTGTTGATCGAGAATATCCCGGTCGGCGAGCTCCCCGTGGCGCTGACCGGTACCTGGCAAACGGTCGCCCTCTCGTCGGGCCGCGATCATGTGGTGCTACGCGCGGTGCTGCCGGGAAGTCATGACGAAGTTCAGGTTAGCTTCTCGCAGGAGGGACTGACGCGCCTTCGGATCGGGCTGGAGCGTGCCGGCCTGGACGCTCGCTTCTTCGCCTGGCCTCCGGAAGGCGATCCGCACCGGGCTCCTTATCGCGGGCTGAAGTCGCTCGAAGCCGCCGATGCTGGCGTGTTTTTTGGCCGCGAGGCGCCAACTGTCGAGATGTTGGATCGCATTCGTGGTATCAAGGATGGCGTTTCGTTGCCGTGGCTCGTGCTGCTCGGAGCCTCCGGCGCCGGGAAGTCCTCGTTTCTGCGCGCCGGTCTCTTGCCGAGACTTCGCCGTGACGATCGCAACTATATCCCTCTTCCCGTAATCCGCCCCGGACGTGGTGCAATTCACGGAGATACGGGACTTGCTAGGTCGCTGGAGTCGGCGGTTGCCGCCTGCGAGCTGTCGAGGCCCTATCTGGAGGTCCGCGAGGCCGTCGAAGCGGGTGCTGCGGGTCTTCGGCCTCTGCTTCGTGCTCTGCTCGTGCGGGCCCGGGAAGCGCTTGTTGCAGAGGAGGCCGGCGTCAAAGCCCCGCTGCTGGTGTTTGCGATCGACCAGGGCGAAGAGCTGTTCCTGGCCGAAGGAGCAGCGGAAGGTGCGGCTCTCCTCGAATTGTTGCGAGAGCTGAGCAGTGTCGATGATCCCGCGATACTGGTCCTCATTGCAATTCGCTCCGACGCCTACGAGCAACTGCAAACCACCAAACATCTGGAGGGCATCAGTCAGCAGACGGTGAGTCTTACGCCGATGCCGCGGGGCGCCTATCAAGCGGTCATCGAGGGACCGGCTACCCGACTGAAGGAGATCGGCCGCTCCTTCGTTATCGAGCCCGCACTGACTCAGGCACTTCTCGCTGATATCGACGAAGGCGGCACCCGGGACGCGTTGCCCCTTCTGTCGTTCACGTTGGAACGGCTTTACCTCGAATACGGTGCGCAAGATCGCCTCACGCTCAGCGATTATGATGCGCTGGGTCGCATCACAGGGTCGATCGAGGCGGCGATCGAGCGCGCTCTGCGTGCCGCCGACACCGATAGCCGCATTCCACGCGACCGTGATGCGCGGCTGGCGTTGTTGCGGCGCGGGCTGATCCCCTGGCTTGCCGGCATCGATCCCGACACCGGGAGCGCCCGGCGGCAAAGAGCCCGTCTGTCGGAGATACCCGACGAAGCGCGACCATTGATCGACTATCTCGTTGAAGAACGTCTTCTCTCGATCGATGTCAGCGAGGGAACCGGTGAACGTACCATCGAGGCGGCGCACGAGGCCTTGCTGCGGCAATGGGGGCTGCTGAAAGGATGGCTCGAGGAGGACTTCGGCGTACTCGCCAGCCTTGAGAGCGTCAAGCGCGCGGCGCGCGACTGGGCAGCCAATGACCGACGTGAAGACTGGCTCGCCCACCGCGGCAGCCGTCTCGAGGACGTCGAGCGGCTGCTTCTGCGTCCTGACCTCGTCTCAAAGCTTGATACTACGGATCGCGAATATCTTGCCAGTTGCACGAACAAGGTGACTGCGGAACGAAAAATCAAGCTGCAGGAGGAGCAGGAGCGCCGACGGCTCGAGAGCACCCTGGCAGAAGCAACCTCGCTCCCGACGCTGAGGCTTCGTTCGAAGCTGCTATACTCCGCCGTCGTGCTTCTCTTGACCGCTGCCGCGCTGCTTCTGCGCGTTTACGACCCCTGGTTCGTTCAAACCGCGAGGAACTTTGCGTTCGATACGTATCAACAATTCGACTCCGAACCTGTACCCCAGGGCCCGACTCGAATCGTCGCCATTGACGACGAGTCACTTGGAAGAATTGGTCAATGGCCGTGGCCTCGGAGCGTCATGAGCGACATCGTGAACGCCCTTGCAGGAAAGGGCGCCGCAGTAATCGGGCTCGACAGCATTCTCGCCGAGCCGGATCGCATGTCGCCCGAGCGGATCGCCGGAACGTGGTCCCGCGAACCACGAAGCGGCTTGAGTCCATCGGCAAACGACAGGGCATTGGCTGTAGCAATGCAATCTGCAAAGGTGGTCCTGGCTCTTGGCCCATCGCCTGTCAAAAGCTCCGGCCCTCCGAGCAGGCTGACGGAATTCGTTTCTGTGGGAGAGGATCCTGCCACGCACCTCTTTAGTATCCCAGGAACCGTGAAGAACCTAGATATCCTCGAACTGGCGGCAAAAGGGGTTGGGTCGACCAACGGGCGGTTCGATTTAGACGGCCTCATCCGCCGCGTTCCACTGGTGTGGAAAACGGATTGGGGTCTAGCACCTTCCCTTCCGCTTGAAATGCTTAGGATTTTCAACGGCGACAAGTTTATCCTCATCCGCAGCGACGCCGTAGGCGTCGAACAAATCGGGCTCAAGGGAATTCACATCTCGACGGACGAACACGGCGCTGTATTTCCGAGATTCCGCGTGAGCGATCGGCAATCCGACATACCTGTCTGGAAACTGATGGCGGGCGAAATCGGGGAAGAGGACATCAAGGATCGCATGATCCTGATCGGAGCCACGGCGACAGGCCTCGCTAGCGTGGTGCAAACGTCGAAGGGGGCTCTCTATAGCGTCGATTTCTATCGGCAGATCCTGGACAACATTCTTTCTGGCCGGCTGCTGTGGCGACCGTCATTTGCAATAGCGATTGAACTAATCATGACGGCCCTGTCGGCCGGCGCGCTCGCCTTGCTGCTTTTAAATCGTGACCTCGTCAGCTTCCTGGTTGTCGCGTTCGGAATGGAGGGCTTGATCCTGGCGATTGGCGAATTTGCCTATCGGCAGTACTCGATGCTCATTGACGTCTCCTATCCGATCGCCATACTTCTGATCATCAGTCTCGTGTTCCTCGTCTTCCTTTACGTTGCGATCGCCGCCAACCGGCGGAGGGCCTCGTTGGAAATGAAGCGAAGCAGCACGCATCGGGCTGCCTGATGCGATGCGCCGATGGGCCGAATCCTTAACTTGAGGGGCTGGATAAACCGCCCGACGTTTACGTACGGTTGCTATGAAGAAAGGTTATTCCAGGCACCATGTGCTTTCGTTGGAGCTCGGCGAGCGAGCAAGTGTTGCAGGCGAATCCGGCGTGGCCAAATATTTGAGGTCGGGTTGCGATGAAGAGATTGCTCGCAACCGTGCTGATGTCGACCGTCCCTCTAGCCGGTGCATTTGCCGCCGATGCCCATTGCGGGGCCGGCGGCCATCCAATGATCCTGGCGTGCGAAGCCTCAGACTGTCGCGACAATTTCTTGCAGGCTCTAAAGCATCTCATCGGCCCCGCCTCCAAGCCGGATAAAGGCAATGCGCCGGTCGGTCCGGTGCAGAACGGCTGCCAGGGCGCCGGATGGGTCAATCCCGTCCGTCCTTCGCCTTTCAGCCTGATGTTGGCTGATTCCGAAGCCCTGACGCCAAAACTGCCCGCCAGAAGCAAGAAGAAAGCATACTCAGCATCGCGGTGGGCGATTGAACAATACCCGAGACAGTTCGGTATCGGTTCGGCCGACCGCGATGCCGGCAGATTCGCCACTTTCGCGACGGCGAGCCGTGGAAAGCGGCGGCCGCGCTCCATGGCACGATGTCCCACATCTTTCTTAGTCGTTCGAGCAAGGATAATATTACTGCGGTTGCTCTAAGGTGAGAGCAGACTCAACTTGTGACTGGTGGGAAGACGGGAGTAGGTCACGCGCGCCAATGAAAATTGGCTCGCGCAATCGTCAGACCCTTGGCGCTTTTGATCTTCGTAGTTAGGCTGTGGGCATCTCTGGATGCTTGGGATCTGCCTCAGTGCGCATTGTCCGTGTATTTATTTCATCCCCTGGGGATACTGAAAACGAACGAAAGCGGGCCGCACGTGTTATGGAGCGCCTCAACGCTGCTTATTCAGATACCGCTCAATTCAAGCCTGTACTCTGGGAGGAGCGGTATTACAGCGCACATGAAAGCTTTCAGCGGCAGATCGAGCGCTCCACAGATTGCGATATTGTATTAGCGATCCTGCGTGGCCGACTTGGCACGCCCTTGCCGCCTGATTTTGTGGCGCGCCTGCCGGAGAAAGACCGAATTCCTGAGCCGGCCGCCTATCAGAGCGGCACAGCTTATGAAATTCTATCTGCTATCGCCGCCCGGCGGCGCGGCGCAACTCTTCCGGACATCTTTGTTTTCCGTTACCCGCGCGATCCGGTTGTCAGTCTCGATGACGAAAAACGGGCCGAAATCGAATCACAATGGCAAAAACTGAAGCAGTTCGCCGAGCAGGTATTCGTCACTACGGAAGGGCATTTCAAAGGAGCTTATCAGACCTTTGGATCAACCGACGATTTCGAAACGAAAGTTGAAGGCGCTTTGCGCCAATGGCTGTCAGAGAACGTACTCAGAAACCGCGCCGTTGTTTGGCCGACCGCCATCAAAGGCTCGCCGTTCCGTGGCCTCGAACCCTTCGGTGCCAAGCATGCTGACGTGTTTTATGGTCGCGATCGCGACCGGGAACGGGCGCTGGATCGGTTGAAAGACGCTGCAGATGCAGGTTTCCCGTTCCTGACTATTGTCGGCCCGAGCGGCGCGGGCAAATCATCCTTCGCTCGCGCCGGCATATTGCCTTGGCTGGTAAAACCCGGGGCAGTCACCGGCGTCGAGATCTGGCGAGCGGCGGTTATGCGTCCGTCCGATCACGCTAACGGTCCTATTTTTAGCCTCGCGCGTCATCTATTTGACGACGAAGAAGACATAGCTAACCAAGAAGTAGGCAGGCCGATCGCCTTGCCGGAACTGGCTTCTGGCGACAACTCAAATCCAAACGCTTTGGCCGGGCTGTTTTCGGTTTTTGCGCGCGGCAAATTCGAACGAGCAGAGGATCTCGAAAGCGCTGGACGAGCGACTTTAGCGCCAATCGAAAGAGCACTCAAGTCAGTTTCTCGAGCTGAACGTGAGATCTGGGGCAGAGAAACGGAAGCACCAGCACGCCTGTTGCTGGTCATCGATCAACTCGACGAGCTTTTTGCGCCAAGCGTCGACGATGCGGAGCGGGAGGCATTCGCGAGATTGATCGGTCGGTTTTCTAGCTCTGGCCTGGTTTGGATTGTCGCGACCTTACGAGCGGAATTTTACGAAGCATTCCTAAAGAGCTCTTTGAGCCGGTTTGCTTCGTCTAAGACCGCACACGCTTCCAAGCGGCTGGAGCTCACCTTCGATTTGCTGCCGCCTGGGCTCTCTGAGATGGGCGAGATTGTCAGAGGCCCAGCGGAGGCGGCTGGGCTCGACTGGGAAATCGATCTAGCCTCCAAGGAGAGGCTCGACGACCGACTGCTAGCGGATATTGATCGCCCTGACCTACTACCGCTTGTTCAATTTGTTCTTGAGCAGCTCTACGAGCAGAGGGTGCAGAAAGACGAGAAGAACATCCTGACTTTTGAAGCGTACCGCGCCCTCGGCAAGCTCGATGGAGCGATTGACAAGGCGGCAGAAAAAGCCCTGTCTCAGTTGGGGCCAGCGGAGAAGTCGGCTTTGCCTAGACTGCTTCGCAGCCTAGTCACCTACGCGCGGCGAGCACCGGGAAGCAGTAGCAGCGCCGTCGCTCTGGTTCAGGCACAGCGTAAGATCGCAGCACATGACGAGGCATCCAATCATTTAGTCGGCGCGTTGACGGAGGCGCGCATTCTCGTCTCGGGAAATGACCCGGACAAGACTCCGATCGTCGCGCTGGCGCATCAGCGTGTCATCGAAGCGTGGCAAAACGCACGGAGGATCGTTGCCGAAAATGAAAACCTATTGCGGGTTCGAGAGGAAGTGGAGGACGCACGCCTACGTTGGATGGAGAGCGGACAACGTCGTGACCGATTGATTCCACCTGGGCTTCCCTTGTCTGAAGCCGAAAATGCGATGGGTATGCTTAGCGACGAGTTTCTGCCAGCGACCAGAGCCTACATAAAAAAATCTGGGCGTGCGGCGCGAGTACGACAAACCCTGCTGGGTGCTGCCGCAATCATTTTCCTGTTTGTGGCAGGAGTAGCTGCGTTTGCATATCATCAAGCTGGTCAAGCTGCTATTGAAGCCGAAGTCCAGCGCGACTCGGCAGACAGGGCAACGGTAGAAGCAAAAATAGCTGCTAAAGAAGCGGAATTCCAGCGTGGTCTTGCCGAGAGTGCTAGCCGCGAGGCGAAAGATCGACAGATTCAGGCGCTCCAAAATCAGTCTTCGGCAATGGTGGCCCTTTCAAGAACTGTGCTTTCCTCCAACCAAGCCTTGGCAACTAAGTTCGCACTCGCTGCGTGGCCAAGAGCAATCAGTGATCCTTTGCCCCCGAATGAAGAAGCATTGGCCGCGCTTGGCGAGGCCGTTAGTCAGTTGCGGGAGCGCCAAGTCTATCGCGGCCACTATGGGGCGGTACGGGATGCTGTTTTTTCATCAGATGGTTCAAAGATCGTTTCTTGGGCGTCGAGCACTTTCTTGGGAGGCCCAGACGTCTTGCCTGACAACACAGCGCGAGTCTGGGATGTGGCTTCTGGTCAGGTCAAAGCGATATTGCGTGGACATGAGGGCCAAATCGTAGCCGCAGCTTTTTCCCCCGATGGATCGCGCGTTCTCACGGCCGCCGTAGATCACACCGTGCGCGTTTGGGAGATTGCTACCGGTCGCGTCATCGACGTGATCCAGATCGACGACAAAGAGACAGACTATACATTTTATGAAGTCTCGTTTTCGCAAGACCGGAAACTTGCTTTCACGAAGTCTAGTTTCGGGGTTCAAATCTGGGACGTCGAAAGACACACCAGAGTTGCTATCTTTCAGCACGTGAGTGACGGTGGCTCCTACCAATATTCTCTTTCGTCGAACCGCGAGCGTATCGTTACCGCTGCTCGTGACAGCACGGTCCGCGTGTGGAACACGAAAACAGGCGAGCTCATCTACATTCTCCGAGGTGACAAAGATGACCATTTTTACCAAGCGTCCTTTTTATCTGACGATACTCGCGTCTTGGCGCGATCGAGTAAATCCGTCCAGATTTGGGACGCAGCTAGCGGGAAAAGGCTCCAAACCTTGCATCACGAGAGCATTGTGAACGACGTATCCTTCTCTAAAGATGGCACTCGAATCGCAACTGCTTTGGCCGATGGGTCTGTGAAGACGTGGGATGCAAAATCTGGGAAGCTTTCTGTTACCCTGGGCGGGCATGGCGATGCATTCGATGGTGTTTCATTCTCCCCTAACGGAACGCGTCTTTTGGCTCGATCAGGCAATTCGGTGGAACTATGGGACGCGTCGACCGGCCAGGCGATCTCTTCGCTTCGGCACGATGGCACCGTAACAGATGCCTATTTTGTTCATAATGGCACGGGAATTATCACGGTATCCGACGACAAATGTTTGCGACTGTGGGATTCCGTGAGCGGAGCATTGGTCGCAATTCTTAGAGGACACGATGATGTCATTCTCCAAGCGCGAATGTCACCAGATGAAACCCGCGTCATCACCACATCGAAAGACAAAACAATACGGCTCTGGGATGTGTCGACTGGGACAAGCGCTAGAATAATGCAGCTCTGGGATGCGCCGATTAGAACGAGGGACTCAATCTTAATTGATTCTCAGCAATCTTATAGCGCCGCCTTTTCTCCAGGTGAGCCCCGAGCAGTTGTCAGTACATCAGGCAAGACAGCTCAAATTTGGAGTTCGTTTGGCGGTGAAGGAACTGTGGTATTGAGCGGGCATGAAAGCTCAGTGTTAAGCGCTCGTTTTTCGCCCGACGGGACTCGGATCGTTACCGCTTCTGCTGATAACTCCGCGCGGGTATGGGACGCAAGAACTGGAAGGCAAATTTCACAGCTGAATGGCCACGAAGGCGTAATTTGGATGGCTAATTTTTCGCCAGATGGATCGAAGGTCGTTACGGCTTCGGACGACCTTACTGCACGGATTTGGGACTTGGCGACTGGCCAGACGACAACATTGCGGGGCCACGAGCACCAGGTCCTTACAGCGAAATATTCGCCAGATGGAACTAAGATCCTGACCGCGTCGATGGATAAAGCGGCGCGAATATGGGATGCCAAAACCGGCGCAACGATCAGGATATTGCACGGCAAGGATGCAATGTTGGATGCTTCGTTTTCTCCGGACGGCTCTCTGATTGCAACCAGTTCGTCAGATAGAGCCGCTCAAGTGTGGCGGGCGGACAGCGGGGAAATGATCGCTGTCCTTCGTGGGCACGAAGATGACGTTACGAGCGTGTCATTCTCTCCTAGCGGAGATCGTATCGTTTCTGCTTCTGCCGACGGAACGGCCCGGATTTGGGACGTAGGTACTCACAGCACGCTGGCCGTGCTGCGAGGGCATGCGATACAAGGGCGCCACACTGTTACGAATGCGTCGTTTTCTTCCGACGCCTCTCTAATTGTTACGTCCTCTCACGACGGAACGACGCGAATTTGGGATGCTCAGAAAATCCCGAAAGGATCACTATTCGCAGTTGCCTGCAACTGGCTTCCTAATCACGACTTGGCTGACATAGAAAAGGCATTTTCCTTCGCCAAGCTAGGGGCTATTTGCAACGAGGGTCAACCGTTGCCAACTGCGAAAATATATCCCCGCATCGAACGCGACGAGCGCTTGCGAAAGTTCGACGATGCCATCGCCGCAAGCCCAGGGGATGCATACCTTTTCTCTCTTAGGGCCGACGTCGAGAGCGATATCGGCGACTTCGACGGCGCAATGGCAGACTATAGTCAAGCGATAAAATTGGATCCTAAGGCATACAACGCGCTTAACGGACGATGCTTTGCGGCGGTCCTAGCCGATAAGGTGACCCAGAAGACTCTATCTGATTGCGATGAATCGTTACGTTTGCGTCCAAAAGATGCGGCGATTTTGGACAGCCGCGGATTTTCGAACCTGAGGCTCGGGCGATTTAGCGAGGCAATGTCCGATTTTGAGGCTGCGATCTCTATCAAACGCGACCTAGCCAGCTCTCTCTACGGTCGTGGGATCGCAAGGTTGGCAGTCGGAAATAGCGTAGCCGGAGCCGATGATATCAACTTGGCAAAGAGGCTTGATCCAAAGGCCATCGAGACGCTACTCAGCGTTGGAATAAAATAGACACTTCGATCTTTGAGTGGCAGCGGACGAGGTCCGCGGCATCGAGCTCGAGTCAGCAATGTTGCGCCCTCGATCCGAGGCAGCGTTCTTCAAGCACTTGCGATCGTGTTTTTCTGGACTCATCAATCTCAGCGTACGCATACGACGAAGGCCTGATTGACGCGTGTGCGCGGGCTCGGCGAGCTATACAATCGTGTCGGGTGATGGGTAGGCCCCGGTTGACCTGCCACTGAAGTTTCATCCAGCAGCGTTTAGAGTCCGAGTGGTTCTGCAGTGAGACCGAACTTTGGACCACCCATAACTAGAGTT
>NZ_JABFDP010000061.1:0-18760 GCF_013179005.1 Bradyrhizobium denitrificans
AGCCATGTCCCCGGGCTGAACAGCAGCGAAGCAATCCAGCGTCTTTCCACGGTGGGATCCTGGATTGCTTCGCTGCGCTCGCAATGACGGACAGACCGGATGCGAAACCAGACCCTCTCCATGAACACGCCTCTCGGCGTGTTCGTAGTCCGGTGTGCAGTGCCTCGGCTTTTGCCCCTCATGGTGAGGAGCGCCGCGCCGGGCTGATCGTGAGACTGATCAGCCGCAATGCGCGGCGCGTCTCGAACCATGAGGCCCCAACCTACGGCCAGGAGCACCTGTAAATGCCATTGCTCGAGGTCGAGAATCTCCAGGTCCACTTCCGCACCCCCACCGGCATCAACCGCGCCGTCGACGGCGTGTCGTTCCATGTCGATCCCGGCGAGACGCTGGCCATCGTCGGTGAATCCGGCTGCGGCAAGTCGGTCACCTCGATGTCGATGATGCGGCTGATCCCGGAGCCGCCCGGCAAGATTGCCGGGTCGATCAGGCTCGAGGGCAGGGACATACTGGCGCTCTCGGACCGCGAGATGCGCGCATTGCGCGGCAACGACATCTCGATGATCTTCCAGGAGCCGATGACCAGCCTCAATCCGGTGCTGACCGTCGGGCGCCAGATCGGCGAGACCCTGCGGCTGCATCAGGGGCTCGACCAGGCGCAGGCGGAAGCGCGCGCGGTCGAGATGCTGACCCTCGTCGGCATTCCCGAGCCGGCCCGCCGCGTGCGCGAATATCCGCACCAGTTGTCCGGCGGCATGCGCCAGCGCGTGATGATCGCGATGGCGCTCGCCTGCAATCCAAAGCTCCTGATCGCCGACGAGCCGACCACCGCGCTCGACGTCACCATCCAGGCGCAGATCCTCAAGCTGATGCTGGAACTGAAGCAGCGCGTCGGCGCCGCGATCATCCTGATCACCCATGATCTCGGCGTCGTCGCCGAGGTCGCCGAGCGCGTGATGGTGATGTACGCCGGCCGCAAGGTCGAGGAAGCCCCGGTGAAGGAGCTGTTCCGCAGCCCGCGCCATCCCTACACGCAAGGCCTGCTCGGCGCGCTGCCCAAGCTCGGCTCGTCGCTGTCGGGCGAGACCAGGCGCCTTGCGGAAATTCCCGGCCAGGTACCCGACCTGAAGCAGCGCATCGAGGGCTGCGTGTTCGCCGGCCGCTGCGCGCTCGCCACCGATCTCTGCCGGCAATATGCGCCGGGCCTCGAGCAGAAGGCACCGCATCACATCGCCGCCTGTCATTTCGCCGCCAAGGAGCAGGCCGCCGCATGACCATGCCGCTGCTCCAGGTCAACGACCTCAAGAAGCACTTCCCGATCTCGGGCGGCCTGTTCGGCCGCACCAAAAGCAAGGTGCATGCGGTCGACGGCGTATCGTTCGAGATCGCGCGCGGCGAGACGTTGTCGCTGGTCGGCGAGTCCGGCTGCGGCAAGTCGACCGTCGGCCGCGCCATCCTCAGGCTGTTCGACATCACCGCCGGCCAGATCGTGCTCGACGGCCTGCGCATCGACGATCTCGGCCCGCATCGGCTGCGCGAGATGCGCCGCCGCGTGCAGGTGGTGTTCCAGGATCCGTTCTCCAGCCTCAACCCGCGGATGCGGATCCGCGACATCCTGGCCGAGCCGATCAACAATTTCGGCCTCGCCAAGGACGCTGCCGAGCGCGATGCGCGCATTGCCGAACTGATGGAGATCGTCCGGCTGCCGCGCGACGCGGTGAACCGACGCCCGCACGAATTCTCCGGGGGCCAGCGCCAGCGCATCGGCATCGCCCGCGCGCTCGCCGCCAAGCCCGATTTGATCGTCTGCGACGAGGCGGTGTCCGCGCTCGACGTC
The DNA here is from genome assembly GCF_013179005.1 of Bradyrhizobium denitrificans. Lineage (NCBI taxonomy): Bacteria > Pseudomonadati > Pseudomonadota > Alphaproteobacteria > Hyphomicrobiales > Nitrobacteraceae > Bradyrhizobium > Bradyrhizobium denitrificans. The sequence goes on from NZ_JABFDP010000061.1 coordinate 1,838, forward strand.
TCCGTCAAGGCGCAGATCGTCAATTTGCTGCAGGACCTGCAGCGCGAGTTCGGGTTGGCGCTGCTGTTCATCAGCCACGACCTCGCCATCGTCGAGCACATGACGCACCGCGTCGCCGTGATGTATCTCGGCAAGATCGTCGAGATCGCGCCGCGCCGCCAGATCTTTGCCTCGCCCGGCCATCCCTACACCAAGGCGCTGCTCTCAGCCGTGCCGATCCCCGAACCCGGCGCCGAGCGCACCCCGATCATCCTCAAAGGCGACGTGCCCAGCCCCGTCAACCCACCCAAAGGCTGCCGCTTCCACACCCGCTGCCCGCTGGCCTTCGACCGCTGCCGCGTGGAAGCGCCGGAGCTGCGGCTGAAGGGCGAGGACCAGTGGGTGGCGTGTCATCTGGAGAATGCGACGTAGTTGCGTAGCCCGCATAAGCGACAGCCGGCGCGCGGGACGCGCGGCGGCGCCAGCGACATGCGGAGTCTCACGAGCTGTGTCGGAGAACCCGGATGTCGCTGCGCCCGTCCGGGCTACGAGCTATCGTCGCGGAGCTGAGGCGGTTCGCGGTACAAGCCGCACACTGGCGTGCCTACGGTGCCAAGTGCGATGACAGTTTGATGTCCGAGACCGCCGCGCCAATCGTCATTGCGAGCGCAGCGAAGCAATCCAGGGTGGTGTGCGGGACTCTGGATTGCCTCGCTGCGCTCGCAATGACGGAGGAGAGATAGTGCGTTCCTCTCGACGACGTTTTCAGGATGCATTTCACGGTGCCGCGAGACTCAATAAGGCCCTCGCGCGCGCCAACCTCCGCCGTCGTCCCGGGCAAGCCACGACGGCGCGAAGCGGCGGCGGGGCGCTGGCCGAGGGCGCATACTCCGTGTAAGCCGCTGACTTATGCAAGCCGTGCCATCCCGCGCGACGATTTCGGCCGGTGGTGCTGGATCCCTGCGTGCGCAGGGATGACAGCGGCGTTTGTGGAGGCGGCGGGGCGCTGCAGAGACGACGTGGAGCCGATGGCTCGGTGTGTGGAGGCCCAGCCTGCGACCCATCGGCCACACCAGCATCGCCAATCGTCAGGCCAGCGCGCCGTCCCCAGCGCGGTGCATTGTCAGCCTCCCCCTCGGCGACTAGAAATTGATCTCGTTGAGGAATCTCAAGTCCACGCCGCGCCGGGAACCAAGCCTCCCGTGCGGCCTGTCCCGCGTTCGATGAGGCCGCCATGCATCTCGCCCACGATCCCACGGCACAAGCGGCAGCCCAGATCAGCTTCGACCAGTTCCTGAGCGTGGACATCCGGGTCGGCACCATCGTCGCCGCCGAGCCTTATCCGGAGGCGAAGAAGCCGTCGCTGAAGCTGACGATCGATTTCGGCCCCGGTATCGGCACCAAGCGCTCGAGCGCCCAGATCGCCACGCTCTACGATCCCGCGACACTGGTCGGCCGCCAGGTCGCCGGCGTCGTCAACTTCCCGCCGCGCCAGATCGGCAAGTTCATGTCGGAGGTGCTGACGCTCGGCTTTCCGGACGAGGCCGGCAATGTCGTGCTGTTCCAGCCCGACAAGGCCGTGCCGAACGGCGCGCGGCTGTTCTGAGCGCCGGGGAGAGTGACCGCCATGGATATGCTGCTCGAACCTGTTACGCTGCCGCCATTCCCCGAAGGATTGAGGATTTCGCTGCGGCAGATGCATCTTCTCCAGGCTCCCATGGGCGGCACCCTGGTGACCGGCGGCGCCACGTTCCGTGTGTTCGCGCCGCATGCCAGGGCGGTCTACGTCTCCGGCCCGTTCAACGATTGGGCGCAGGATGCGAGCTGCCGGCTGGCGCCGATCGGCAACGGCCATTGGGCGGTCTTCATCCCCGGGCTGAAGGACGGCGACGCCTACATGTATTTCGTCGAGGGCGAGGGCTCCTCGGGCTACAAGCGCGATCCGCATGCGCGCCTGCTCACCGTCGATCCGCCATTTCCGCAGGCGCATTCCGTGCTGCGCAATCCGCAGGCGTTTCCCTGGCACGATACTGACTTCACGCCGCCGCCGTGGAACGAGCTCGTGATCTACCAGCTTCACGTCGGCAGCTTCGACATGAAGGCGGGCAATCCCGACGGCTGCTTCTTCGACGTGATCGAGCGCGTGCCGCATCTGGCCAGGCTCGGCGTCAACGCCATCGAACTGCTGCCGGTGCAGGAATTCCCGACCATGTTCAGCATGGGCTACAACGGCACCGATCTGTTCAGCCCGGAAACCGAGTATGGCGAAGCCGAGGAGACACATCTCGCGGCCTATTTCACGCGCACCAACGAGATCCTTGCGGCGGCGGGCGCCGCGCCTTACGCTGATATCAATGTGGTCAGACATTGCGACGACCAGCTGCGCGCGCTGATCGATGTCTGCCATGTCCATGGCATCGCCGTGCTGTTCGACGTCGTCTACAATCATGCCGGCGGCGGTTTTGACGAGAACAGTATCTGGTTCTTCGACCGCCAGCCTTACGGCGATCCCAATCGCAGCCTGTATTTCACCGACCAGGGCTGGGCTGGCGGGCAGGTGTTCGCCTATTGGAATGCCGATGTGCGGCAGTACCTCGTCGACAACGCCATCATGTTCTATCGCGAATATCACGCCGACGGCCTGCGCTTCGACGAGGTCAGCGTGATGGATCGCTTCGGCGGCTGGGCGACCTGCCAGCAGCTCACCGAGGCGCTGCGCGCCGAGAAGCCGGACGCGATCCAGATCGCCGAATACTGGCCGGTCAATCCCTGGGTGGTGAAGGACATCGCGCAAGGCGGCGCCGGTTTTGACGCGACCTGGAGCGATGGCCTGCGGCTCGCCTTGCGCGGCGCGATCGCCAGCGCGGCCGGCGGCGCGGGAGCGCTCGTTCCAATGCAGCCGATCGCAGCCGCGATCGCCGATCTCAGCCTCGACAAGCGGTGGCGCGCGGTCAATTCGATCGAAAACCACGACATCGTCTATGCCGGCCGCGAGCCGCGCATCCCGCGTCTCGCTGATCCGGTGAACAGCCGCTGCTGGTATGCGCGCAGCCGCAGCCGCGTCGCCACGGGATTGCTGCTGACCGCGCCGGGCATCCCGATGCTGTTCATGGGCCAGGAGCTGTTCGAGGACCGGCCCTGGAGCGACACGCCGAGCCTGGACACCACGATCCAATGGCCGCTGCTCGACGGCGAGGACAAGATCACGGCGGACGCCGTGCGCTTCACGGCCGAGCTGATTGCCATCCGCCGTTCCCATCCGGCGCTGACCGCCGAAGGCTGCGCCATCGTCCACGCCCATGACGGCAACCGCGTGCTCGCCTTTCACCGCTGGGACGGCCAGGGCGACGACGTCATCGTCATCGTGAGTTTGAATGAGACACCGTGGCGCGACTACGCGATCGGCTTCCCGGCGCCTGGGCAGTGGCACGAGGTGTTCAACAGCGACGTCTATGATAACTGGGTCAATCCCGGCGTCGTCGGCAACAACGGCGCGGTGACCGCCAGCGGCCCCGCGCTGCATGGGCAGCCGAGCTCGGCCATGGTGACGATCCCGGCGAACGGTCTGCTGGTGTTTGCGCGGGGGTGACGGACGGTCGCTCCGCCGTCATTGCTGGATGCGCGGAGCGCGATGCGGGACGGGGACACAAGCTCTCTCCACCGTCATTGTGAGCGCAGCGAAGCAATCCAGACCGTTTCCGCGCAGGGATTCTGGATTGCTTCGCTGCGCTCGCAATGACGAATTGAGAGCGGGGGCATTCCATAAGCAGCGTGGCATTCAGGACCGTACTACACGATCAGCCGTCCCTGCCGTTCCGCGATGCCAATCACCGCCTCCGTCCCCGCATTGAAGTCCAGATGATCCGCCTCGATGCCGTCGGAGAAGATGACGCCGTTCTCGGGCATCAGCGAGCGCAGGCGCAGGGTTTCCGCGCCGTTAAGGCCGCCGCACACCAGCGTCGTCTGCGACGTCTTGCTCGGGAATGGCTCGCGCACGGCGAACCGAAGCGCGCGGGCGTCCCAGGGCAGGGCGGTGTAGTCGCCGTCGCCATGTCCGCCATAGCTGCCGGCGATGGCCAGCGCGCCGGTGACGATGCTCTTGAACCAGGCGGTCGAGCCGAGGCCGGTCGTGACGATCAGCCCGCTGGAGGACTGCCGCTCATGGCCATGGTTTGTCGCGATCTCGTAGCGGGCCGAGACATGGGTGCGGGCGCCGATGAAGAGGTCGTTGACGGCGTGCAGCACCTGGCCGTCGGCGAGGCTCGCGCGTGCCATGGTCACGGTCTTGGCCGCGCGCTTGTCGGCGGCGACCTCGGGCAGCAGGGGAGCGAGGTCCTTCGGCGCGAACGGCAGCAGCACGCCGTCATGGCGCTGCGCATCCGGGTTGAGTCCGAGCAGCGGCTGGCCGTCGAGATATTTCATGGTGTTGGCGATCAGGCCGTCCGGCCCGAGCGCCGCGACGATATCTGCGGGACCGAACAGGAAGTTCGGCAGGAAGCTGCGGTCGACGATCTGGTAGCGGCCCCAGCGCTCCAGCGTCTGCGTCGCGGTGGCGCGCGCGGCCTGGTAGGCCGCGTGCTCGCGTTCGTAGTCGGAGAAGTCGGCGCCGAGATGCTCGACATAGAAGCGGGCCTGGTCCGCGGTGAGGAATCTGGCGATCAACTCCTCGAGCCGCGTTCTCCTGGTGACCAGCACCACCTTGCGGTCATTGCCGGACACGGGCAGCCTCCGCGGGCTTCTGCATCAGGCTGTTCAGAAGCTCCGGCGACACGTTGAGCTGCCCGATCTTCTCGGCCTTCTCGGCGAGCCCTGAGAAGGCCTGCGCGATCAGCTGACCCGGCTGCATGCCGGTCGCGGCCAGCGCCTGGATCACGCGGGTGTCGACGCCCTCGAAGATCTTCATCAGCGCCCCGACCCGATACGCCTCGGCATCGGCGAGGGTGCGGGTGTTGGCCGCATTCAGCGCCACGAAATCCTTGCGCCTGGCCTCCAGCCCGATGTCGGCGACCATGCCGGCCTCGCGCAGCTCGTTTGTCTTTGCCGCGACGCTGGCCTCCGCATCCATCTGCGTCTCGCGGATCGACCGCTTCTTCTGCTCGACCGCGATCTCGGTATCGAGCTCGCTCTCGCGGATCGCCCGCTCGCGCTCGACCGCGAAATTGCGCCGCGCGAAGATGGCCTCGTCCGCCGTCTTCAGGATCGCCTCGCGGGCTTCGGCCTCCAGCGCCTTGGCGGTCTCCGGCGTCGGCTTCACCGCGCGGACGGCGACGCCGAGGATCTCCAGCCCCAGCGCATCGATATCGGCGCGGCGCTGCAGCCCCGTCGCGATTGCCTCGGCGATGCGGTCGGACGCCCGCAGTGCTTCCTTCAGGGTCATGTCCTTGACCGCCTGCTGCGCCAGCACCTCGACCGCGCCTAATACGCGCTGCGGCAACTCCTCGGGATCGTCGGACTCATACGTCTTGCCGTCGCGCTTGAGAGTGAAGTTCAGCATCGCCGCCGCCTTCTTCGGCTCGCCGATGCGGTAGGTGACCTGGCCCTGGATCGTCAGCGTCTGAAAGTCGCGGGCGATCTGCTGGAAGATGAAAGCGGCGTCGCGGCTGCCGATCGGGATCGCGACCAGCGAGGTGGCGGGCCCGTAATAGAAGGTGGAGAGCCCGGCGCCTTCCTCGACCACCGCTCCGGCGCGGTACTTGAGCAGATAGGTGGTGGGCTGGGCCTTGATGAAGCGAATGCCGAACATGGCGGCCTCCTGACATTGACCGGCGTAAGTGTGTCACGCCAACTAAGTAAGTTGGACAGTACAACTAAGTGTGTTAGTGTCAAGCGGCATTTTGGCGGGGCGAGCGGTATGGCGGGACGGCACGGGCAGGGCGATGCGGCGGGGGATCAGGGGCGGAGCGGCGCGAAGGCGCCCGGGCTCGATTTCCCGCGGCCATTGACGACGGTTGACATCGTCATCTTCACGATCCGGCAGGAGGCGCTGCAGGTGCTCCTGGTGCGACGTGGCAGCGGACCCGGCGAGCCGTTCCCGGGCACCTTCGCCTTGCCGGGGGGCTTCGTCGACATCGCCAGGGATCGCGATCTCGAAGCCTGCGCGCGGCGCAAGCTCGCCGAGAAGACCGGCGTCGTGAGCCCCTATCTGGAGCAGCTTGGCAGCTGGGGCAGTGCGGACCGCGATCCGCGCGGCTGGTCGGCCACGCATGCCTATTTTGCGCTGATCCCCGGCTCAGCGGTGGAGGCGGCGCTCGCAGCCGATGTGCAATGGTTTCCGCTCGAAGGCACAGGCGTGACGCCGAAGCTCGCCTTCGATCACGCCGAGATCCTGCAGGCCGCCGTGCAGCGGCTGCGCAACAAGGTCGAGTACACCTCGCTGCCGGCCTATCTGATGCCCAAGGAGTTCACGTTGCCCGAGTTGCAGCGGACCTATGAGATCGTGCTGGATCGTGCGCTGGAGAAGAGTGCGTTCCGCACCCGCATGCTCTCGGCCGACCTGATCGAGCCGATCGCCAAGATGCGGAAAGGGCCGAACCGGCCGGCGCAGCTCTATCGGCTGAAAAAGACGGCCGCGCCGGTGTATTTCGCAAGGACGTTCAACGCGCCGGAGTAACGGTCCGTAGCCCGCAGGAGCGCAGCGACATGCGGGGTCTCGCGGGCGGTTGCGATGATCCCGGATGTCGCTTCCGCCGCCGCCCTGGCGGGTGCCGGCCTGCGCTCATCCGCGCTCCGCGGCGCGTCACCGGTCCGTCAGGCCGAGAAGTCCACCACCAGCGATTTGCTGGTCGTGCTCGACGAGCTGCTGCCGTTGGCGCTGTAGGACGAGGTTTTGCTGCTGTTCGAACTTTGCAGCGCTTCGAGCAGCTTCTTCAGGAGCTCTTCGAGGTCGGAGGACGTGCTTGACGACGACGAGGAGGACGACGAGGACGACGTGCTCGAGGTGGTGTCGCTGCTGCTGTCGTCGGCCGGCGGCGGGCCGCCGGCGCCGCCCGGACCGCCGGAGAAGGCGTTGGCGAAGACGTTCTTCAGTTCGCTCGCCTGGTCGGCGGTGAGCTTGCCGCTGTCGACTTCGCTCTGGATGAGATCGTCGATCTTCGACTGCATCTCCTTGGGCGAGGGCGGCGTGCTGGAGCTCGTCGTGGACGATGAGCTGCTGCTGCCGCTCTGCAGTGCGGAATCGATGTCGTCCAGCGCCGACGACAGCGCCGTCTGGTCGGTGGCGCTGACCTTGCCGGCCGAGACTTCCTTGGCGAGTTCCTGCTTGAGCAGGTCGAGCGGCGAGTAGCCGCTCATCGAGGAGGCAGAGATCGATGTCATGGCATGCTCCGGGGTTGGGACATCAAACCTGCGTCCAGGTGCGACGGTAACTTTTAACAGCTCCTTGTTGCGTATGTCCCGATGTGTCTCGAGTCCCGTCGCACACAAAACGAAGCAAGAAAGTTGGTCGAGCTCCGTAGAAATGCGGGGGAATGGCCCTGCGGGAGCGCCGCTATGCTTACTAACGGACTTACATAGGACGGAAAATTAATCAGCCCCCCGGATTCTCCGACCAACAAGTTCACGGGTGGGATTCGATAGATGCGACTCTTCAACGGCCTGACGATACGAACCATGCTCGGGGTGATCATCGGAGCCCTGGCCCTGTTGTTGATCGGTAGCCTGGCGAGCGGACTGCTCGACGCCTTCAGCCGCACCCAGTCGGCCCAGCGCATCGCCCGGCTGGCGGGAGCGGACCAGCAGCTGTTCAACACGTTGATGGGCTTCCGGCTGGAGCGCGGCACCTTCCTGGCGACGCTGGTGGCGGAGGGCACGGCGGATGCGGCAGCCGACACCCGCATTGCGACCAATCGCCAGATCTCGGAGACCGCCTACAAGCAGGTCCAGGAGGCGTTGTCCGGCTTTGCCGATGCCCGCATCGCCGGCCGGCTGAGCAGCCTCGTCACCGCGCATGACCGTCTCGCAGGCGTGCGTCCCGACGCCGAACGCGCGATCCATCAGCCCAAGGCCGCGCGCGACATGCAGGCCGCGGATGCGTTCCGCAAGGCCGCCCAGGACTATCTCGACGCGCTGCTGGTGATCGCCGCCGATCTCGAGGAGACCATCAAGCTCGTCGATCCCGTCGTCGACCAGATGGTCCAGGTCAAGCAATCAGCCTGGGCCGCGCGCAATTTCGGCGGCCAGTTTGCCGTGCGCATCGAGAATGCCGCGGCCTCCGGCAAGCCATGGAGCGTGGCGGACATTGTCGGCGGCGCCGAGGAATCCGGCCGGCAGATGCAGGCCTGGAGCCAGGTGGTCGCCGCCGCCGCGCGGGCCGATGCTCCGGCCGCGCTGGTCGAAGCGGTCAACCGCTCCAGGCAGTCCGATGCGGTGGCGATGGCCGAACAGCAGGCCGGCCTGGTCAAGGCGTTGCGCAACAACCAGACCATCGAGTTCAAATTCGCCGAACTGTCCAAGCTCAACACGGCGCTGCTGTCCTACAGTGTCGATGCCGCGAATGCCGCGCTCGCCGAAATGGTGGCGGTCGCCGGACGGCGGATCAGTGAGGCGCGTGAGAGTCTCATCCTCAATGCCGTGATGATGGTGCTGGCGCTGGCGGTTGCGCTGGTGGGCCTGGCGGTGGTGCAGCGTCGCATCTCGGCGGCGATCCGCTCTCTGGATGCGGCGATGCGCCGGCTGGCCGATCGGGACTACACGATCGAGCTCGCCGGGCTCGATCGCCGCGACGAGATCGGGGAGATGTCGCGCGCGGTCGCCGTCTTCAAGGACAGCATGATCGCGGGCGACCGGCTGGCGAGCGAGAGGGAGGCCGAGCAGGGCCGCCGCGAACGCCGCCAGAGCACCGTCGACCAGCTGATCCGCCAGTTCGAGGCGACCGTCACCTCGTCGCTGCAGACCTTGACCTCGGCTTCGAATGAGCTGAACGCGACCGCGCAATCGATGTCGACCATCGCCGACCAGGGGCGCGCCAAGGCGTCCGCCGTTGCCGAGGTGTCGCACCGCGCCTCCGGCAATGTCCAGATGGTGGCGGCGGCGACGGAGGAACTGTCGGCCTCGATCACCGAGATCAGCCGTCAGGTGACCGAATCGACCTCGATCGCCAGCGCCGCGGTGACGCAGGCCGAGAAGACCAATGACGAGGTGCGGGCGCTGTCGGATGCCGCGCAGCGCATCGGCGATGTCGTCGCGCTGATCAGCGGCATCGCCGAGCAGACCAATCTGCTCGCCCTGAACGCGACCATCGAGGCGGCGCGCGCCGGCGAGGCCGGCAAGGGCTTCGCGGTGGTCGCCGCCGAGGTCAAGACGCTCGCCAACCAGACCGCCAAGGCGACCGAGGAGATCACCTCGCAGGTCGCCGGCATCCAGGGCGCGACCAAGGCCTCGGTGGAGGCCATCCAGGCGATCTCCACGACCATCCAGCGCGTCAACCAGATCGCCTCGGCGATCGCAGCCGCGGTCGAGCAGCAGGGGGCGGCGACGCGCGAGATCGCGCGCAATGTGCAGCAGGCCTCGGAGGGAACCAACGCGGTGTCGGACAATATTTCCAGCGTGTCGGAGGCAACCGCCGCCACCGGCCAGGCGGCCGGCGGGGTGCTGGAGTCGGTGCGCACGTTGTCGAAGCTGTCCGCCGACCTGCGCCACGACGTCGACCAGTTCGTGAGCCAGCTCCGCGCGGCCTGACGCGCGGCCGCCGGCAGGGCGGCATGCCGAGAGCGCAGTGCTCCCGGTGCCAAAATGGTGTATCCGCGAGAGCTCGCGCCTGATCCTGCCGGTTCAGTCCGCGACAAGGAATATGCTCCCGGAGGAACATCCATGTCGGCCCTGCCGCTGTCTGGCATCAAGATTCTCGACCTCACGCGCGTGCTGGCCGGACCGTTATCGGCCCAGATGCTGGCCGATCTCGGCGCCGAGGTGATCAAGATCGAACGGCCCGGCACTGGCGACGATGCGCGCGCCTTCGGGCCGCCTTATCTCAAGGATCCGGACGGCAAGGCCAACAACAACAACTCGTTCTATCTCTGCGCCAACCGCAACAAGAAGTCGGTCACGGTCAACATCGCCTCGAGCGACGGGCAGGAGATCATCCGCGCCCTGGCGAAAGATTGCGACGTGTTCATGGAGAACTACAAGGTCGGCGATCTCAAGCGCTATGGCCTCGACTATGAGGCGATCAAAGCCGTCAATCCCGACGTGATCTATTGCTCGGTCACCGGCTTCGGCCAGACCGGGCCCTATGCGCCGCGCGCCGGCTATGACGCGATCTTCCAGGCGATGGGCGGGCTGATGAGCGTGACCGGCCACATGGACGGCGAGCCGGGCGCCGGGCCGATGAAGGTCGGTCCCTCGATCGTCGACTACATGACCGGGATGAACACCTCGATCGGCATTCTCTCGGCGCTGTATCATCGCGACGTCAATGGCGGCGGCGGCCAGCATGTCGACGTCTGCCTGTTCGACACCGTGATCGCCTCGCTGTCGCACTACGCCCAGATCTTCCTGGTCAACGGCAAGTCGCCGCCGCGCCGCGGCACCTGGGGCAATGGCGGCATGCCGGCCGGCGTGTTCCGCTGCACCGATGGCGAATTGATGCTGGTGGTCGGCAATGACGGGCAATTCGCCCGCACCTGCGCCGTGCTCGGCGCGCCGGAGCTCGCCACCGATCCGAAATTCGTCAAGAACAACGACCGCGTCGTCAACGGCAAGGAGATCATGGCGATCTATGCCGGCCTGTTCCTGAAGAACTCGGTCGCGCATTGGCTGGAGCAACTGGAGAAAGCGGGTGTGCCTTGCGGCCCCGTCAACGATTTCGCCCATGTGTTCGCCGATCCGCATGTGCGCTCGCGCGGCATGGAGGTGAAGGTCGAGCACCCGTTCGAGCCGCAATTGTCGCTGATCCGCAACGCGCTCACGTTCTCCGGTACGCCGATCACGGAGTACCGCGCGCCGCCGCTGCTCGGCGCCGACACGCAAGACGTGCTGTCGAGCCTCGGTTATGACGACGCGAAGATCGCCGCGCTGAAGCAGCAGGGTGTGGTGTAGGACGCCATTGGTTGTGACCTCCGTCCACGCTGTGTTGGCGGCGCGGACAACGATGCCGGCGATCAATGTCCGGTCTCTCCACCGTCAATGCGAGCGCAGCGAAGCAATCCAGAGTCCCGCCCACCACCCTGGAGTGCTTCGCTGCGCTCGCAATGACGGGGAGAGAGTACGAACTCCCGTGATCACCGCGTGTGGTGATGACGGTGCCGCTTCGCCTTGTATCGTGGGGAATGATAGCGCGGCTCTGCCACGAAAGGGGCCGGCGGCTGCGCGCCGAGCTGCTGTCGCGATTCCTGCAGGCGGCGCTGATAGCCCGGTGAGTTCATGATGTTGGCGGCGGCGCCGCGGGCCAGCACCGGCTCGCTCGCCGTCACCATCGCAAGCGCCGTCGCGACGACGGCCATGATCAATCGCAGACACTGCGGCATCAGGGGGCTTCCTTCTTGTCCAGCGAAGCGAGGTCTAGCGCGCCTCGCGCGCTGCGACCTTGACCTTCGACTTTGCCGCCTGATCGCGCGCGGTCAAGCCGAGCACGGCGCCGCGCACCACCCGCGCGATCACATCCTCGACATCGTCGAGATCGCATTGCCCGTCGGACAGCTTGGTCAGCCGCTCGCTCTCGCGAATGGTGTGATGCGCCATGGCGAGCGCGAAATGCAGGCCCCAGAACAGGTCGACCTCGGCGCTGTCGGGCAGGGCGCGCCGCATCGCGCCGGCGAATTTGCGCAAATGGTCGATTTCCTTGGTCTTGATGCGGCGGATCGGCGGCACCGACTCGATCGAGGCGCGGATCATGAACTGCGCCACCGGCGAGCGCTGGTTCTCCGGTCCAAGGCAGCCGCGCAGGATCGGGCCGACCAGCGCGCGCAGGATGTCGCTGATATCGGCGCGGCCGCCGCCGGCCTCCTCGGCCGCGCGCAGCTCGCGCAGGCGCTCGCGGTTGAGCGCGATCGAGCGGGTCACGAACAGTTCGGCGATCAATTCGTCCTTGGAGCCGAAATGATAGTTCACCGCGGCGAGGTTGACGTTGGCCTCTGCCACGATGTCGCGCAGCGTCACCTCGGAAAAGCCGCGCTCGGCATAGAGCCGCTCGGCGGCGGTCAGGATCGCAGTCCGGGTCTGGTCGGTCGCCATGGTCGCTCCCGGGGAGTTGCATTTCAAACAATTGTATGAAACTATTGTTTGAGACGGCCGGAATGTCAATCGCGGTGCTTCCGCGGGACGAGATTTCGGCGCTGCAGCGACGCCCTCGCGCGGTCGTGTCGCGCAAGATCGCACTTGCGCGGACGCCGTGAGCGGGCTGACACTGCGGCCAAAATTCCAGAGGAAACGCTCAAGGAGAGTCCCATGGACTTCACGATGTCGGCGAAGCAGCAGGAATGGCTGGAGCGCGTGCGCAGCTTCATGACCAAGCATGTCCGCCCGGCGGTGCCGATCTACAAGCAGCAGGACGCCGAGGGCGACCGCTGGAAGGTGATTCCGATCCTGGAGGATCTCAAGGCCAAGGCGAAGGCCGAGGGTTTGTGGAACATGTTCATGCCGCCGTCGCCGCATGAGGACGACGAGTTCCGCGGCGCCGGCCTGACCAATCTCGAATACGCGCTGCTGTCGGAGGAGATGGGCCGCATCTCCTGGGCGTCGGAGGTGTTCAACTGCTCGGCGCCGGACACTGGCAACATGGAGGTGTTCATCCGCTACGGCACCAAGGAGCAGAAGCGCAAATGGCTGCGCCCGCTGATGGACGGCGAGATCCGCTCGGCGTTCCTGATGACCGAGCCGGCGGTGGCGTCGTCGGATGCCACCAACATCGAGACGCGGATCGTGCGTGACGGCGATCATTATGTCATCAACGGCCGCAAATGGTGGTCGTCGGGCGTCGGCGATCCCCGTTGCAAGATTGCCATCCTGATGGGCAAGACCGATCCGTCGGCCGCCAAGCATCAGCAGCAGTCACAGATCCTGGTGCCGCTCGACACCCCCGGCATCAAGGTCGAGAAGATGCTGCCGGTGTTCGGCTTCGATGACGCGCCGCACGGCCATGCCCAGGTGCTGCTTGCGAACGTTCGCGTCCCTGCGGAGAACATCCTGCTCGGCGAGGGCCGCGGCTTCGAGATCGCGCAGGGCCGCCTCGGTCCGGGCCGCATCCATCACTGCATGCGGACCATCGGCAAGGCCGAGGAGTCGCTGGAGAAGATGGTGCGCCGGCTGATGACGCGCACCGCCTTCGGCAAGAAGATCATCGAGCATTCGGTGTGGGAGCAGCGCATCGGCGAGGCCCGCACCAACATCGAAATGTGCCGGCTGTTGTGTCTCAAGGCCGCCGACATGATGGACAAGGTCGGCAACAAGACCGCCCAGGGCGAGATCGCGATGATCAAGGTCGCCGCCCCGAACATGGCGCTCAAGATCATCGACGACGCCATCCAGGCGTTCGGCGGCGCCGGCGTGTCTGACGATGCGGGTCTTGCCAAGGACTATGCCAACATCCGCACGCTGCGTCTTGCCGACGGTCCCGACGAGGTGCACAACCGTGCCATCGCCCGGCTCGAGATGAAGAAATACGCCAACGAGCCGCGGCATTGAGCTTAAACTCGTAGGGTGGGCAAAGCCTCCGTCGTCGCGCGAAGCGCGATGATGGAGGCGTGCCCAGACCGCAGGTCCGGGTCTGCCGGCATGGTTTGTACGCGACGCTCGCAATCACGAACTCCGTCATTGTGAGCGTCGCGAAGCAATCCAGAGTCCCGGCGTATCCCTGGATTGCTTCGCTGCGCTCGCAATGACGGAAGGAACGACCGGCGAGAATGGCCGCCGATCGTGGGATGAGACGTAACACCAAGGGAGTTCGTCGTGGCCGACGGCGTCAAGAAGGACGAAGAATTCTCCGGCACCAAGCCGGTCGAGGAGCGGCATCGCTTTGACGAGGCCAGGCTCGCGGCCTGGATGGACCAGCATGTCGAGGGCTATGCCGGCCCGCTGACCGTCGAGCAGTTCAAGGGCGGCCAGTCGAACCCGACCTATCGGCTGAACACGCCGGGGCGCTCCTATGTGCTCAGGCGCAAGCCGTTCGGCAAGCTGTTGCCGTCGGCGCATGCGGTCGACCGCGAATTCCGCGTCATCGCAGCCCTCGGCAAGCAGGGCTTTCCCGTCGCCAAGGCTTACGCGCTCTGCAACGATGATAGCGTCATCGGCGCCGCCTTCTACATCATGTCGATGGAGGAGGGCCGGGTGTTCTGGGATCCGACCCTGCCGCATGTCGACGCCGCCGAGCGCCGCGCGATCTTCACCAGCAAGATCGAGACCCTGGCGAAGCTGCACACCTACGATCCCGCCGCGATCGGGCTGGCCGATTTCGGCAAGCCCGGCAACTATTTTGCCCGGCAGGTCGACCGCTGGACCAAGCAGTATCGCGCCTCCGAGACCGAGCATCTGCCGGAGATGGAGAAGCTGATCGAATGGCTGCCGCGCACCTTGCCGGCGCAGCAGCGCGTCTCGATCGTGCATGGCGACTACCGGCTCGACAACATGATCTTCCACGCGACCGAGCCGCGCGTCATCGCGGTGCTCGACTGGGAACTGTCGACGCTCGGCGATCCCATGGCCGACTTCACCTACCTGCTGATGCAGTGGATCATGCCGGGCCTCGACGGCGTGGATCTGAAGGCCAGGAACATCCCGACCATGGAGGAGGCGGCCGCGATCTATTGCGCTGTCACCGGCGTCGTACTGCCCGACCTCAACTGGTACTTTGCCTACAATCTGTTCCGTCTCGCCGGCATCCTCCAAGGCATCATCGGCCGCATCCGCGACGGCACCGCCGCCAACGACAAGGCGATCGAATCGGTCAAGCGCATGGTGCCGATGACCAAGCAGGCCTGGGCCTACGCGCAAAAGGCCGGCGCGACCTGACCGACCGCGACAGAGGGCGGTGAGACCGGGCCTGCGCGTTGCGCGGCCCTTCGCGCCTCCGCTCTCCTCCGTCATTGCGAGAGCTGCGCTCGCAATGACGGAGGAGCGTCCGCCCCGCCGCCCGACCATCGCTGTCATTCCGGAGCCCGAGCCCGGAATCCGTCGGCCGGCAGAGCGCGGGAAGGATGAGATTCCTGTCTCTGGTGTCACTGTCATGGCGGCCTCGTTTGGAGCGGCGGCGGAATGCTCACGATTTGGGAGCACCGCAGGCGAGGCACGGCCACGTTACCCGGATGAGCAAAGGCGATGTGCGGTTCATCGCCAAGTCCCTTAAGACCCCGACACCGTCTGCGCCTCGCGCCGATCTTTCCGGCTGGCGCATCGGCATGGCTGTTCCCATATCCCCGGATCACGAGGAGCCGCCATGATCCATCAACTTCGCATCTACGAGATCTTCGAGCACAACAAGGCGGCGTTTCACGCCCGCTTTCGCGACCACGCCGCCCGCATCATGCGCACGCGCTACGATTTCCAGATCGTGGCGATGTGGGAGAGCAGGTTCGGCGAGCGGACCGAGTTCGTCTACGTGCTGGAATGGCCTGACGAGGCCGCGAAGACCGCGGGGTGGACGGCGTTCATGGCCGATGCCGAATGGGCCGAGATCAAGCGCGTCACCCATGTCGAGCATGGGCTGATGGTCGGCCAGATCGAGGACCGTTTGCTCGCGCCGGTGGATTATTCGCCGGCGTGGGGGCACGGCCTGTTGGCGCGAGCTTGACGGCGAACGATCCGGGGGGCACGGAGCACGTCGAGTCGGGAGGCGCGCGGGCCGTGGCCTCGTGGATGCTGTCTGGCCGCCGGGAGCTTCGATGTCATGTCTCCGATCGTCATCAAGCCTGATCTCGCGATTGATCTTGCCACCGCCGGCGCCGTCGTCGCCCGGACCGGCGTCGACGGGCAGATTGCGGCGATCTCGTTGCTGTATGGCGGTGAGATCAGTGCGGTGTACGAGCTGGCTCTGGCTGGAGGCCTGCCGCCGCTGGTGCTGAAGATCTATCCCGACAGCATGAGCTGGAAGATGCGCAAGGAGGCGCGCATGCTCGATCTGGTACGGGACAGGTTGCCGGTGCCGGCGCCCCGGCTGCATCTGGCCGACGCCTCGCGTGATCTGATTGGCCTCGATTACGTCGTCATGAGCAGGCTGGCGGGCGACAGGCTCGGTCCGCTCGAGCAGCAGCTGCCGCCGCCGCTGCGGCAGTCGGCATTCCGGCAGGTCGGCCGGTTATCGCGTGCGTTCCACGACATTGCGATGGAGGCCTTCGGCTATATCGGCCCCGACGGCGTCTGGACCGCGCATGCCGACAATCGCACCTATCTCACCGTCCAGTTCGACCGCAAGCTGACCGAATTCAGCAGCCGCGGCGGTGCCCCCGATCTCGCGCTGCGCATCGCGCGTCACGTCGAGGCCTGCAGCGGTCTGTTCGAGGCCTGCGCGGCGCCCGTGCTCTGCCACAACGATCTGCATCCGGGCAACATTCTGGCGCGCGCCGACGACGACACGGTGACCCTGACCGGGGTCGTCGATTTCGAGGGCGCGCTGGCGGGCGACCCGCTCAAGGATGTCGCCAAGGCGCTGTACTATCTGTCGGCCGGGCAGCGCGAGGCTTTCCTCGAAGGCTACGGTCCGATGACGCGCACCGAGGTCGGCGCGACGCTCGACATCTACCGCCTGCTGTTCTCGCTCGAGCTGTGGTGCTGGTACGCCCAGTTCGACGCAACGGACAAGCTCGCGCCGCTGATCGCCGACATGGAGCTCCTGCTGCGCTCGCAATGAGTCGGCTCGCCCGGATGAGCGACAGCCGGCGCGCGGGACGCGTCGGCGCCGGCGAGATGCGGGGTCTCACATGCGGTGTCGGAGAACCCGGATGTCGCGCTCGCCTGCGCCCTGCGGGCTTTGGCGTGCGCTCATCCGGGCTTCTGTAACGGGCCTTGGTTTGTCAATCC
>NZ_JABFDP010000062.1:0-18215 GCF_013179005.1 Bradyrhizobium denitrificans
GAAGCAATCCAGAGTCGTGGGCGGGACTCTGGATTGCTTCGTCGCCTTCGGCTCCTCGCAATGACGGAGGAGAGACCCTACCCTGCCTGCCCAGCGGCCACGGCCGCCTGCGGCACCGCCACCGTAGCGACGCGCCGCGGCGACAGCCGTTCGGCCTGCAGCACCGCAAACGTCAGCACGATGATCGCCGTGCCCTGATGCAGCAGCGCCAGCGAGATCGGCACCACCATCAGCAGGGTCGCGATGCCGAGCCCAGCCTGCACCAGGATCGCGGCCAGCAGCCGGTGCGCGCCGCGCACCACGGTGCGGCCGGCACCGGCGCGCATCACGTCGAAAGCGTGCCACGCCCCCAGCAGGAACAGCGTGTAGGCGGTCATGCGATGCATGAACTGCACCGTCAGATCGTTCTCGAACAAATTGATCCACCACGGCGACTGGATCCACAGATTGGCCGCCTTCGGGATCAGGCCGCCGTCGATGTCAGGCCAGGTGTTGTAGACGAGGCCGGCGCGCAGGCCGGCGACCAGGGCGCCGAGATAAAGCTGCACGAAAGTGACGCCGACCAGCCCCCAGGCCGTGAGCCGCAGCCGTGCCGGTACCTCGGCCTCCGCACGCGGCGCGAGCCGCCGCAGGGTCCAGACAATCGCGGCAAAGATCAACAACGCCAGCGACAGATGCGTCGCGAGCCGGACCGGCGCCACCTCGGTGCGCTCGGTCAGGCCCGAGGCCACCATCCACCAGCCCACCGCACCCTGCAGCGCGCCAAGCCCGAAGATCAGCCACAGCCTGCGGCCGAGCGGCCCGGACACGGCGCCGCGCCACAGAAACCACAGGAACGGCAGCAGATAGACCATGCCGATGACGCGGCCGAGCAGCCGGTGGCCCCACTCCCACCAGAAGATGGTCTTGAACTCGTGCAGCGTCATGCCGGCATTCATCTGCCGGTACTGCGGAATGGTCTTGTAGGCCTCGAAGGCGTCGGTCCAGGCCCGCTCCGACAACGGCGGCAAAGTGCCGGTGACCGGCTTCCATTCGACGATCGACAGGCCGGATTCGGTCAGCCGCGTCGCCCCGCCGACCAGCACCATCAGCGCGATCAGGCCGGCCACCACCGTGAGCCAGATGCGGATCGCGGCGAGATCTGTCGTGCGGGGAACCGTGGTCATGGACGTTGAACGCTCGATTGAACCGGGGCTGACAGGCCCTTATAATCTCAGAGAAACCGCGCGCAAGCCGCGCCGTCTTGAGCCAAAGTTGACATTCCCGTCATGACGATCCGCACCCGCAAACTGATCGGCGCCGTCGCGCTGCTGCTGCTCGCCTTCGCCTGGTCGCTGATGGGCATGGTGCTCGCGCAATTCCCGCTGATCGCCAATTCCGGCTGGATGCAGGCGGTTTATTACGTCGTCGTCGGCATGGGCTGGGTGCTGCCGGCAATGCCGATCGTGAGCTGGATGCTGCGCCCCGATCCGGAGCGGCAGGAGAGCTGATCAGCCAATGTCCAGCGACGGCTGCGGCGCCGCTTTCGCCTTCGGCAAGGTCACGCCGGCCATCAGCACCTTGAGCGCGCGCAGCGAGCGCGAGCGGCCGTCCCAGGCGATGCGCGGCAGCAGGTGCAGTCGGGTGCGGCCCTCCGGCTGGATCACCCCGCCGATCGCGGTCGCGGCGCTGACAAAGCCCGCCTGCGCGGCCAGCACGGCATCGCTGCGGCGGACGGCATCGCGGTCGCCGAACGGATAGGCCATATGCCGGACCGGGCGCCGCAGCGCGGTCTCCAGCACCGCCTTGCCCATCGCGATCTCGCGCTGGGCCTCGGCATCCTTGAGATGGGCGAGCGCGGGATAATGCACCGTGGCGCTGCCGATCGTGACATTCGGATCGGCCGCAAGCTGCGCGATATCCGCCCAATCCATCGCGGCCTCGCGCGAGAGCGCGACCAAATCGACCGAATGGCGCGAGCAGAGGTCGCGGATCGCGATCGACCGCTCCGCCGGCGGCAGCTTGCGCAGCCAGCCCCAGAGATAGGCGAACAGCTCGTATTTTTCCGCCGGCCTGGCCACGGAAAAGCGCTGCTCGCGATGATCGATCACGAGGCTGATCCGGCTCTCGCGCGCGATGACGGCTTCCAGCGCCAGCCACCAGGCCTCGCCGAGACCATCTGGGAAGGCGGACGCAACGTAGACCGTGAACGGCACGCCATGGCGGGCCAGCACCGGATAGGCATGGGTGATCAGGTCCTTCCATGCGCCATCGAAGGTCAGGCAGGCGAACCGGCGGTCTTCGGCCAACCGCACCGCGCGCTCACAGGCCTCGTCGAGCGAGACGATGTCGTAGCCCCAGCGCTTCAGCGCCCGGATCATCTTGTCGAGGAAGACCGGCGTGATCTCCGCGTGCTTGAGCGGCTGGAACGCACCTTTGCGTCGCGGACGCACCCGCTCGAAACGCAGCACGGCACCGGCGCCCGCCGTGGTGCGCGAGGCCAGCCATGTGCCGCCGCTGAAATAGGCCAGTTCCAACCGCGCCGTCCGCAGCCATCTGTTGTCCGACGACAAATCGCGCGCCCCTTCCCGAGAGATCCACTTGAAACCAAACCGACCGCGCCCACCTGATGCGGAGCGACCGTGACGCGAGCGCGACATCGCACGCAGCACACGTCGGAACGATGGCGATGCTCGTGATGGGCATCCTCTTGATGTCCATGCCCTTAAAGACATCCATTCTTAAGATCGCGTGGTGGATACTGATTTGAACAGGTCTTTTGCCGCGTCACCCCGATTTGGGGCGGTGTCATTGCCCTTACTTTTTATTGATGTTTCTTTGCAAAGCTCAGGCGATCCAGAGCAACAAAATTCCACAACAACGCAGGTTGCGCGATGACCATGGCCGCCGTGATCGAAAACCGGACGGCGCAGTCGCCGCTGTCTGGACTTGCACAGGTCGAGATCGTCTCTGATCTCGCCGCGGCCGAACCGGCCTGGCGCATTCTCGAGGCACCCGACCACATCTCGACGCCCTACCAGCGCTTCGACCTGCTCGCCGCGTGGCAGCACGAGGTCGGCGCCCGCGAGCAGGCGACGCCCTTCATCGTCATCGCTCGCGATGCCAAGCAGCAGCCGTTGCTGCTGCTGCCGCTGGCGCTGACGCACGCGTTCGGGGCGCGGGTCGCGAGCTTCATGGGCGGCAAGCACACCACCTTCAACATGCCGCTGATGCACCGCGCGTTCGCGGCGCGCGCCAGCGTTGGCGATCTCGAATTCCTGCTTGCCGGACTGCGTGATCATGGCGGCGTGGACGTGCTGGCGTTGACGCAACAGCCGCTGCGCTGGAGCACGATCGCCAACCCGCTGGCGCAATGGCCGCGCCAGCCATCCGTGAACGACTGCCCGGTGCTGTTGATGCCCCCCGGCGCCGCATCGACCGCTTTGTTGTCGAACTCATTCCGCAAGCGGCTCAAGAGCAAGGAGAAGAAGCTGCAGGCGCTGCCCGGCTATCGCTACATGATCGCCAGCAGCGATGCCGAGATCGCCGAGCTGCTGGACTGGTTCTTCCGGATCAAGCCGATCCGCATGGCCGAGCAGAAGCTGCCCAACGTCTTCGCCGAACCCGGCATCGAAGCCTTCGTGCGCGCCGCATGCCTGGCCAAGCTCAGCTGCGGTCATCGCGCCATCGAGATTCATGCGCTGCGCTGCGACGACGAGATCATCGCGCTGTTCGCCGGCGTCGCCGATGGCGAGCGCTTCTCGATGATGTTCAACACCTATACGCTGTCGGAGAATGCCCGCTGGAGTCCGGGACTGATCCTGATGCGCTCGATCATCGATCATTATGCGCAAAG
This sequence comes from Bradyrhizobium denitrificans, assembly GCF_013179005.1. Lineage (NCBI taxonomy): Bacteria > Pseudomonadati > Pseudomonadota > Alphaproteobacteria > Hyphomicrobiales > Nitrobacteraceae > Bradyrhizobium > Bradyrhizobium denitrificans. The sequence continues at coordinate 3,836 of NZ_JABFDP010000062.1, forward strand.
CGGGTTCCGCGCGCTCGATCTCGGCATTGGCTCCGACGACTACAAGCGGATGTTCTGCAAGGATGACGAGCCGATCTTCGACAGCTATCTGTCCTTGACTGCGCGCGGGCTCGTGGCGGCGCGGACGATGGCCGCGCTTGGCCGCGCCAAGCATGCCGTCAAGCACAGCCCTGCTCTGTTTCGTCTGGCGCAGCGCGTCCGCGGCGCGCTGCAGTCTGGCGGCAGCGCCGCCAGAGCCGAGGAACGGGCCGACGATTAGTCTAGGCGGCGACGCCGCGCGGGCCCGCTTGGGTGGACCCGGTCTCTTCGAGCGGCGCCTTCAGCATGGTCACGGCGCCAAAGCCGACCTCGCGCAGCTGCGTGGTCATCTGGCTGCGCGCCTCGGAGGTCATGTTGGGGTCCGGCACGACCACGGCGCGCGCCCCCGCTGTCAGCAGTTCGGCCGGCAGGTCGGAGGCCGTACCGGCATCGAGCAGCACATGATCGTAGACGCGCAGCAGCGCATCGATCGCGAGCGCAAGTCGCGGCGATTGCAGCTGGCCGCGATCGCCGCCGGGCCGGCCGGCATTGACGAGATGCAGCCGCGAGGCCTGATCCTTGGTGATGATGGCGGAGAACGAGGCCTCGCCCAGCATCAGCTCGATCAGTCCAGGCGCCGCCGGATCGACCGAGACGCCTGCAAGCATCTGCGGGCTGCCGGCGAGGTCGACCAGTACGATTCGGGCCTGCCGCGCCATGTTGCGGGCGATCGACAGCGCCGTGGCGGTGACGGTGTGGCCACCGGCCGTCCCGAGCACGGTGATCTTGCGGGCGCCCTCGCCCAAGGCAAGCAGCTCGGCCGCGAGCTGGTCGAGCTCGGTCGACGACGCAGGCTCGGCAAGCTCAGACTCCGGCGCTGCGGCGACGGGAGCTGGCGCGACGGGAACGGGAGGCGCGGCAACGGGAGGCACAGGCGCAACTTGGACCGGTGCGGCCGGGGCCGCGGGCACAGCAGGCGCGGACATCACCGGCTCTACCCTGGGGGCGGGCGTGGCCGCGACCATCACGGGAGCCAGCAACCCGGCGCTGACGGCGCGTGGCGCGGTGAGGCGCAGCAGCTCGCCGGTGACGACCACGCCCGAGGTCAGCATCAGCGTGGCGAGCGTCGCGATCAGCACGATCGGCAGCTTTTTCGGATAGGCCGGCGTGTTCGAGACCACCGCCCGCGAGATGATGCGCCCTTCCGCCGGCGGCGTGTCCAGGGTCTCGCGGCTGTTGGCGTCGCGGTATTTGGCGAGATAGGATTCCAGCAAGTCGCGCTGCGACTTGGCCTCGCGCTCCAGCGCCCGCAGCTGAACGTCCTGACCGTTGGTGGACGTCGCCTGCTTCTTGGCTTGATCGAGGCTCTGGCTCAGCATCTGCACCCGCCCCTCGGCGATCCGCGCGTCGCTGTCGAGCGAGCGCGAGATCTTGGCGGCTTCGTCGCGGATCTGGCGGTCGAGATCGGCCAATTGCGCCTTCAGCTCCTTGATGCGCGGATGGTTGTCCAGCAGCGTCGACGATTGCTCGGCCAATTGCGCGCGAAGATTCACCCGCTGCTCTGACAACCGGCGCATCAGCTCAGAATTGAGCACCTCGGAAGCCTCGATCGGCTGTCCGCTCTGCAGCCTCTCGCGGATCAACCGCGCCTTGGTCTCGGCATCTGATTTCAGCGCGCGGGCATTGTTGAGCTGGGTGTTGATCTCGCCCATCTGCTGGTTCGACAGCGAGGTGTTGTTGGTGCCGATGAACAGGCTGGACTTGGCACGAAACTCTTCGACCCGCGATTCCGCGTCCTCGACCTTCTTGCGGAGGTTCTGGATCTCCCCTGCCAGCCATTGGCTGGCCGATTTCGCCTGAGCCTGACGGGCATTCTGCTGCACCACCAGATATCCATCGGCAATGGCATTGGCGATCTGGGCCGCGAGCGCCGGGTTCTGCGACTGGAATTCGACCACGAGGACGCGCGATTTGTCGACGGCGTAGACCGTGAGGCGCTCATAATAGGCGTCCATGACCCGCTCTTCGGGGGTCATCGACAGCGGGTCTTTCACCAGCCCGAACATGGCAAAGATCGACTTCAACGGCGATACGCCGCGCAGCACCGGGTCGAATTCCGGCAACTCGCCGAGCTTGTTCTTGGCGATGACGTCGCGCGCCAGGTCCCGCGACAGCACCAGTTGCACCTGGCTCGCCACCGCCTCCGCGTCCAGCGCGGTCCGTTCTTCGCTACGCTCACTGTTGGACCGCAGGAAAATGTTCTCGCGGCCATCAATCAGGATACGCGCCTCCGATTTGTAGCGCGGCGTGATCATGTTCACGGCAGTGACGGCCAACGCAAGTGCAAGCAAGGTCGCGGTGAGAATGAAACCACGCTTGCGAGCCAGAGCACGGCCAATCGTACGCACATCCAGGTCGCCAGAGGCCTGCGCCGGCGCGTCCGGCGATTGCGCCTTCGTCGACTGCGCGACGGGAGCCGTCTCGATCCGAGTCGTTTTGTCTTCCTTGCTGGCACGCCAGAACGCCAACCGCATCATCCACTCCCGCGAGACAAACGCTACGCCACCAACATACGTGGTACAATTACACTCTATTAAGGTTGCCGGTCGGTTAATCCGACCGACCTGTCAGCGGCGCGCGCGAACATTCATTGGCATCTCCCCTGGATGCAGATCTCCCGCTTATACACGATCATCACCATAATCCTTGCGGCCCGATCCGGAGCGCTGAGCTGTGAGGCGTTTATTAACCATCAACGATCTATCCAGACTGAAGCCGCAAGGAACCTAGTGACAAGAGGCCCCCGTGCTTCCTCTACCAACCAGCCGTCAGGTCCGCTCGCCCGCTGACGGCTGGCGAGATCACGACCCCGCCGCGCAACGAAGCGAGCTTGGCCTGGCCCCGTCGCCACACAAGCCGCTTAGAATTCTGCATGCCGTTCGTGCCCCGGTCGGCGGCATCTTCCGACATATTATCGACCTCGCGAACGGCCAGGCCGATCTTGGCCATCATGTGGGAATCCTTGCAGACAGCCTGACCGGCGGCGAACGGGCTGATGCGGCACTCGCACAAATCGCTCCGCGCCTGACCCTCGGTGTTCATCGCGTCGCGATTCATCGGGAGCCCTGGCCGACCGATGTCCTGGCGCTTGGCCATTTTCATGCGATCGCCCGCAGACTCAATCCGGACGTTCTGCACGGTCATGGCGCGAAGGCTGGCGCCTTCATCCGCATGCTGCCACATCGGGCCGAAACGATCCGCATCTACACGCCGCATGGCGGATCACTGCATTATCCGCGCAACACACTCAAAGGCGCGCTTTACGCACGGCTCGAGCGCGCGCTGATGAACCGGACCGAGCTTTTCCTGTTCGAAAGCATCTTTGCCCGCGACACATATGAACGCATGATCGGCCATCCCCAGGGCCTGGTCCATTGCGTGTTCAACGGCGTAACCGCGGGCGAATTCGATCCCATCTCACCGGCGGCCGACCAGACCGATCTCGCTTACGTCGGCGAGTTTCGTCATATCAAGGGCGCAGATATCCTGATCGACGCAGTTGCGCAGCTGCGCGACAGCGGTCGGCCGCTCACCCTCACCCTGGGTGGCGACGGCGAAGAGACGGCCCGGCTAAAGGCACAGGTCGAGCGTCTCGGTCTGACCTCTTCAGTGCGCTTCATCGGGCATGTGAAGGCCCGCGAGGGATTCTCCAAGGGGCGCCTTCTGGTCGTTCCGTCGCGAGGCGATTCGATGCCCTATGTGGTGATCGAGGCCGGCGCAGCGGGGGTTCCGATGATCGCCGCCAAGGTCGGCGGTATCCCGGAGATCTTCGGCCCTCATGCCGACGCATTGTTCACGCCGAGCAACGTCGATGCGATGGCGGGGGCGATCGCAAATGCGCTCGACGACGCCGCCACCACGCAACTCCGTGCCAAGGCGCTGCGCGAGCGGATATTCCAGCATTTCTCCCAGAGGGCGATGGTCGAGGGCGTGCTCGGTGGCTACCGCGAGGCGTTTACCAAGACCTGATGCCTGCGAGACATCGCTAACCGATTGTTCCGAATTGCCGTCTATGACCGCTGGTGAGGAATTTCTCCCGGCGCTGTCAGCGCTTATCTGACCAAAAATACTAACAAACATAATCCGGGCTTGTACCATTGTGGAACCGATCAACGCTCGATCGATGCTGGATGCTGCGGCCTCCGCCGCCACCATCGCCGTCGCCGGCCAGCCGGCGATTGAACGCCGGCGACGCCTGTCGCCAGCCGCGCTGGCCGTCACCAATCAAAAGGTCCACCGCGCCTATTCCCCGATCGTGCTCGCCGGCTTCGTCCGGATTGCGGATTTCGGGCTGCTGAGCTTCGTCGGCAGCGCCGTCTATTTCGGTTACGTCGTTCCGATCAGCGTCGACCTGGTGTTGTTCGCTTTGCCGATCTCGGCGGAGACCCGCATTCTCGACATGCTGAAGAAGCTGTGGGTTCTGCCTGTCGACATCCGCCTCTCGGCGCATACCAACAAGCTGCGTTTCCGTCCTCGCTCTTATTCCTATCTCGGCGCGGTGCCGACGCTCGACGTCTTCGAGGCCCCGATCACCGATTGGGATCTGGTGATGAAGTGGCTGTTCGATCGGCTGGTCGGCGCGCTGATCCTGCTGCTGGCGCTCCCTGTGATGGCGCTGGTCGCACTGGCGATCAAGCTCGACAGCCCCGGTCCGGTGCTGTTTCGACAGAAACGCTTCGGCTTCAACAATGAGCGCATCGACGTCTTCAAGTTCCGCTCGCTCTATCATCACCAGGCCGACCCCACTGCCTCCAAGGTCGTGACCAAGAACGATCCGCGCGTCACCCGCGTCGGCCGCTTCATCCGCAAGACCAGTCTCGACGAGCTGCCGCAGCTGTTCAACGTGGTATTCAAGGGCAACCTGTCGCTGGTCGGTCCGCGTCCGCACGCCGTGCAGGGCAAGCTGCAGAACCGCTTGTTCGACGAAGCCGTCGACGGCTATTTCGCGCGCCACCGCGTCAAGCCCGGGATCACCGGATGGGCGCAGATCAATGGCTGGCGCGGCGAGATCGACAAGGAAGAAAAGATCCAGAAGCGCGTCGAGTTCGACCTCTATTATATCGAGAACTGGTCCGTTCTGCTCGACCTCTACATCCTGCTCAAGACGCCGCTTGCGCTGATGACCAAGAGCGAGAACGCCTATTGATGCCAGGTCCCCGGCGCGGCCCACCTGCAAGGACCGGTCGCGCCAGGCGTTGCGTATGAGTGCGAGGTCCTGATGGCCGAGGTGGCAGCCAGAGAGTTCGTGTCCCCGACGATCGCCCCTCCGGGCGTCGTGGCGCTGCAGCGCGCGCTGGTGTGGCTGGTCGGCGCTGCCGGCGCCATCGTCTTCATCGAACCCAGCCCCTACGAGCTCGCGACGCTTGCCTCGGCGGCGGTCTTCATTGCCACCGGCATCCGGCTGCGCCTGGTCTTCCTGCCTCTCCTCCTGCTGCTGTTCCTCATCAATCTCGGTTACACGATCAGCGCCATTCCGCTGCTCGACGACTCGAAGATCGCGAGCTGGATCGCCACCTCCTGGTACATGGCCGTCACCGCCATGCTCCTGGCCTTGGTGACATCCGACGATACCGGGGCGCGGCTCGATATGCTTCGTCGCGGCCTGGTGATGGGCGGTGCCGTCGCCGCACTGGCCGGCGTCGCCGGCTATTTCCATCTGGTGCCCGGCGGCTACGATCTCCTCACTCTGTACGGCCGCGCCCGCGGCACCTTCAAGGATCCCAATGTGCTCGGCGCATTCCTCATCCTGCCGGCGCTGCTCGCGCTGCAGAATGTCGTCACGGCGCGCCTGGCCGCAACCTTGCGCGCCGGCTTCGCGCTCGGCGTGATGGCCCTGGCCATCCTGCTTGCCTTCTCGCGTGCGGCCTGGGGCGGACTGGTCCTCACCTCCGCCTTCATGCTCGCGCTGATGGTCCTGACCAGCACATCGTCGCGCGAGCGCTCCCGCATCATCGTCATGACGCTTGCCGCTGCTGTAATCGGCCTCATGCTGATCGCGGTTCTGCTCTCCCTCGATTCAGTCGCCGACATGTTCAAGCAGCGGGCGAGCTTCGACCAGAGCTATGATGGCGGCCGGTTCGGTCGCTTCGGCCGCCACATCCTGGGGGCCGACATGGCGCTCGATCTGCCGTTCGGCATCGGGCCGCTGCAGTTTCACAACTACTTCCCCGAGGACACCCATAACTCCTATCTGAACGCGTTCATGTCGGGCGGCTGGCTGTCGGGCATCTGCTATCCCGCCCTGGTCTTTACGACCGTCTTTCTCGGCTTCCGCTACCTCTTCGTACGCGTGCCCTGGCAGCGGACCTATATCGCGGTGTTCTCGGCGTTCCTCGGCACCGTCGGCGAAAGCTTCATCATCGATACCGACCATTGGCGGCATTTCTTCCTGATGCTGGGCACGATGTGGGGCATGATCGCCGCCGCACGCACCTACCAGGTCGAGACGGGCCGATCCGCCGGGATCGGCCCGCAGGGCGCACTCTCCTAATCCTCCACCGTGAAGGTCAGGCCAGCATGGTCGACCAGCCGCTTGATCAGGCTGTCGCCCAGTGCTGCGCCCGGCGTCCAGAACCCGCCCTTGACGTTGGCGCCGTCGCGCAGCAGGCCGATCGCGCATTCTGAGATCATTTTCGAGGTCGAGCCGTAGCCAGGATCGCGGTCGCCCTTGACGGTTGCGCGGACCTGGCGGCCATCGGCCGCGATCGCGACAAACAACAGATTGTAGTAGCCCTTCTCACGCTCCTCCTTCGAGGGTCCCTCGCCCGGCTTCGGCGCATTCGGCCCGGTCTTCTCGGCGTTGGCGGCCATGACCTTCTTGGCATTGGCCTCGCCCTTCTCACCCGGGCCGGTCAGCACCATCTCGTCATAGACGAAGTCCTGGCCGTACGGAAAGCCCATCAGCATATTGGAGCGGTGAACGTTGCGCGTATTGATCAGCGCCATCATGAACGGCGCCGTCCAGGACTGCAGATCCTCCTCATAGAGGGGCTTGTTGCCGGCCGGCTGCTTCGGACCCTTGAATCCCGGCGTCAGCGCGAACGCGTCTTTCAGGATCGATACCAGGCTGAGATCCTTGGCAACGGCGTCGAAGGTCGCCTTGGCGCTCGCAGCTGTGCCGCCCGACAGCGTGCCGCTCATGCCCCGCACCCGCCCCTTGACGCGCGCCGCGGTGGCGCCAAGCACCTTTTTCGCCTGCTGCTGCACGAAGTAGACGCCGAGCTCGAACGGCACGGAGTCGAAACCGCAGGAGAACATGATGCGGGCCCCGCTCTTCTCGGCGGCGGCCTGATGCTTGTCGATCGTCTGCCGCATCCAGACCGGCTCGCCGCAAAGATCGACATAGTCGGTGCCGGTGTCAACGCAGGCGGCCACGAGCTCGTTGCCATAGAATTGATAGGGTCCGACCGTGGTGAGCACCAGCTTGGTCTGCGCCACCATCGCCGCCAGCGAGGCGGGATCGGATGCGTCGGCCGCGATCAGCGGCGTATCGGCGGGCGCGCCGATCTCATCGCGCACGGCCGCGAGCTTGTCGAGACTGCGGCCTGCCATTGCCCAGCGCAGCGACGCATCGCCGCGATATTGCGTGGTGAGATATTCGGCGACGAGCTTGCCCGTGAAGCCCGTGGCGCCATAGACGATGAGGTCGAATTTGGGTGACGTCATTCTTGTTCCCTGGAGATCAGCCGCAAATCAGTTGCTCCGTCATTGCGAGGAGCCCTTGCGACGAGGCAATCCAGACTGTCTCAGCGACAAGACTCTGGATTGCGTCGCTGCGCTCGCAATGACGACACATTTCACTTCTTCCCATACGACACGCTCATTCCGGCGCGGACGTCGTTCTGGATGCCATAAGGCGCGATCGGATAGCGCAGGCCATTCTTCGCCAGCTGTTTCATGCCGGCGATCGCCTTGGCAAGATCCGCGGGCTTGAGCGCCATCAACATTTCTTCATCCGGCACGCCGCCATAGCGGCGCTCGGCGAAGCATGGCAGCGAGAGGCTGGGCTCGCCGGTCTTCAGCGCGCGGCCCCAGGAATCGGCACAGGCCGTTTCGCCGACGACCCCCCATTCGAATTTCTTGTAGCCGACATATTGGAGGCCGTTGATCAGGATGATCATCTGTCCCGGCGTCGCGTACACAAGACAGATGTCCGGCGGATCGAGGCGGCCGCTCGACAGTGGGCTGACCGCCATCGCCTGGTAACGGCCGAACGGCACGACGTCGAGCGCCTCCTGCCGCTTGCGTGCGTCCTCGGCCGTGCCGTGCCAGACGCCGACATAATTCTCGCCCTTGAGCCAGGTATCGTCCTGCGGTCCGAGCCCGATCACCGCGCGGCACTGCGCGCCGACGAGATCGTCGGCGGTGATTCCGACGGTCCAGCCGAGCCGCGCGGCCATGCTGACGATCTGATCGGTGGTGTGCACCGCATTGGGCCGGCGAATCTTCTCCACCGCTGCCATGTCCTCGACCCGGGCAAACATCTTGATGCCGATCACCGTGGTCTTGAGACGCAGCAAGGCATTGAGGTCGGCGACCATTGCCGCCAGATCGAGCCGTTCGGAGATGTTGGGCTGTTGCATGTGGCGCTCCCTCCCTGTCGCACCGTCTGGGCGCGCGGTGCTCCCTTGCAAGGTCTGTTTACGGGTCGAGGCGCTTGTTAGACGGTCGCAGGCGTCGAGGCCAGCCCCTCCCCGCCCCGCCCGCGCCCGGTCTTCCGGACCCTTCTCGATGTCTCGGGAATCACTTATGAATTTGTCTCGCTCGAACAGGAACATGCGATGGGCCGCAGCGACCGGAAGCAAGGCGGCAAGAGCGTGGCGGGCGGCTCGGATGGCGTGCCCACCCTTTCGCCTGCCGCGCTGTACGAGGCCGGACTGCATCACCTCGGCGCAGGCCAGCTGCTCGATGCCCAGCTGTGCTGCCAGCAGGCGCTCGAGCTCGATCCCGGCCACGCCGACAGCCTCTATCTGATGGGCCTGATCTCGCTGCAGTCGCGGCAACACGATCACGCCGTGGCTTGGCTTTCGCAGGCCATCCGGCAGACGCCAAAGATCGACTATCTGACCAGCCTCGGCTTCACGCTCAAGCAGATGGGCCGGCTCGACGATGCGCTGGCGGTGTTCGACAAGGCCATTCAGCTCAAACCGGATGATGCCGAATTGTGGAAGCATCTCGGCGGCGTGCTCCTGGCGCTCGATCGCGGCGCCGAAGCATTGCTGAGTTACCAGCATGCGCTCTCGATTGATCCCGCTCACAAGGAGGCCGCGTTCCAGAGCGGACTGCTGCTGCACCAGCAGCAGCGCGACGCGGAGGCCGTCGAGGCGTTTACCGTCTGCCTCACGCAGCAGCCGAACGACCTGACGGCGCTGCAGATGCGCGCCAAATGCCTCCGCAAGCTGAACCGTTACCCGGACTATCTCGCCGATACAGAGCGCGCATCGACGCTCGCGCCGGCCGATCCGCTGGCCTGCAACAATGTCGGCGACGCGCTTGTCTGTCTCGGCCGTCACGCAGAGGCGCTGAGCTGGTTCGACCGTGCGCTGAGCTTGCAGCCGGGCATGATCGAGGTGCTGCTCAACAAGGGCTTTGCGCTGTTGCAGCTGCGGCGCTTCGCCGACGCGGCCGACGTCTATCAGAAGATCCTTGCCATCGATCCTGGCAATGCCAAGGCCGCCTGGCAGCTCGCCCATGTCGAGTTGCAATGCGGCGACTACGTCTCCGGCTGGGCCCGGCGCGAGGCACGCTGGAACATGCCGGATTTCTCGCCCGAATATCCCCGGTTCACCGCGCCGAAATGGCTCGGCAATGAGGACATCAGCGGCAAGACCATCCTCATCGAGGAGGACGAAGGCTTTGGCGACACCATTCAGTTTGCCCGCTACATCCCCCAGGTCGCCGCGCGCGGCGCCAAGGTCATCCTGGTGGTCCGCGAAGCGCTCCGGCCGCTGATGACGGGCATTGCAGGCGTCTCGCAATGTCTCGCCTTCAAGCCGGAGCTGCAGCGCCCGGCCTTCGACATGCATTGTCCGGTGATGAGCCTGCCGCTCGCCTTTGGAACCACGCTCGAGACCATCCCGCCCGCGACCTATCTGCCGCCGCCGCCGGCCGACCGCGTGTCGGCCTGGGAGCAGCGGCTGGGATCGCATCAACGGCTGCGGGTCGGCCTTGTCTGGTCCGGCAATCCGCACCAGGGCAACGATCGTCACCGCTCGATGCCACTTTCGACGCTGCTGCCGCTGCTGGATCTCGATGCCGATTTCATCAGCCTGCAGAAAGAGCCGCGGCCGGCAGACCAGGCCCTGCTGATTCAGCAGAGCCATATCATCGACGTCAGTGGCGATCTGACCGACTTCGTCGAGACCGCCGCGCTGATCTCCTGCCTCGACGTCGTCATCAGCGTTTGCACCAGCGTGGCCCACCTCGCCGCCACGCTGGGTCGTCCGACCTGGATCATGCTGCCCTACCTCGCCGACTGGCGATGGCTGCGTGATCGCGACGACAGCCCGTGGTACGGTAGCGCCCGGCTGTTCCACCAGGATGCAAGCTGCCGCTACGAGCCGGTCGTTGAGCGCGTGCGCGCCGAGCTGACGACCGCGATCGCCGGATTCGGGCCTCGAGCCGCCTAGTTCGGCGCCGGGAACAGATCGTCGATCCGACCACGCAGGCGGTAGGCGACGAGCCCGACCCATTCGCGCACCGCAATGTCGGCGCGCCGCAGCCCCAGCAGCGAGACACCATCGACGTCGAGGACGCGGCCGACGCGCCAGTCCACCGGATAGGGTTCGACCGGAAAACCCGCCTTTCGGAACAGCCCGACCGAGCGCGGCATGTGAAAGGCCGAGGTCACCAGCAACCAGCGCTCCCCCGGCTTCGGCGCGACCATGGCCTTGGAGAACACCGCGTTCTCGTAGGTGTTGCGCGACTCCCGCTCCAAGGTCAGCCGCTCCTTGGCGACGCCGAGGCTGAGCAGAATATCGGCGGCGACGTCGGCCTCCCTCGCGTCCGTCGAGATCAGGTTGGCGCTGCCGCCCGTGAACACGATGCGCGCATTCGGATAGCGCCGCGCCAGCGCGGCCGCCTGGATCAGCCGGTCGGCGCCGGCGACGGTCACCGGCATTCCATACATTATTGACAGATCGGGATCGACCGGCCCGCCCAGCACGATGATGCCGTCCGGCGCGCCCCTGGCTGGATCCCATTTCGGAAAGCGGCTCTCGAGCGGCGACAGCATCAGGCTGCCGAGCGGCGTCAATCCGAGCACGGCGAGCAGCAGCATCGCGGCCACAACGAGCCTGCGGCCGAATACGGCGAATCGGGTCAGCATCAGGACGACGCCAAGCAGCCCGAGCACGATCATGAAATTGGTCGGCAACGCCAGCAGGCCGAGCGTCTTCGACAAGACAAAAAACATACCAAGCTCCGGCGCGGAGTGAATCGCCGCTGCCGTCCTCATACACGACAGCCGCCATGCATCGCCATCTCTCTGCGGCGGCCGGCGGATGCGCTATGGTGAGCCCCGAACCGGCGCGAATGAGAGGATCATGACGCATCATCATCTGCACGCGAGCCCCGAGACCTGCCATTGGGGCTTTTTCGAATCCCGGCTGAAGCCGGTGCTCACGATCGACAGCGGTGACGAGGTCACGATCGACACGATCAGCGGCGGGCCGGACGTGGTCCCCGACAGCAGCCAATTCTACGTCCCGCCGGAGCTGTTCGAGGTTCACGCCAGGAGCGAGCGCATGGTGCCCGGCCACATCCTGACCGGGCCGATCGCCGTCAAAGGCGCCGACGTCGGCGATGTGCTCGAGGTCGATATCCTGGACGTGCAGCTGCGCCAGGATTGGGGCTACAATTTCATCCGCCCGCTCGCCGGCACGCTGCCCGACGATTTCCGCGAGAGCCGACTGCTCAACATCCCGCTCGACAAGGGCCGGATGGTCGGCAAACTGCCATGGGGTCTGGAACTGCCGCTGGCGCCGTTCTTCGGCGTGATGGGCGTCGCGCCGCCGCCGGCCTGGGGTCGCATCACCTCGCTGATCCCGCGCGCCATGGGCGGCAATCTCGACAATAAGGAGCTCGGTGCGGGCGCCAAACTGTATCTGCCGGTGTTCGTGCCGGGCGCGCTGTTCTCCTGTGGCGACGGCCATGGCGTGCAGGGCGATGGCGAGGTCTGCGTGACCGCGATCGAGACCGCGCTGCAGGGCCGCTTCCGTCTGACGGTCCGCAAGGACATCAAGCTCGACTATCCGCGCGGCGAGACCGCCACCCATTATATGACAATGGCGATGGACCCCGATCTCGACCAATGCGTGGTGCGGGCGCTGCGCGACATGATCGTGCTGCTGGGCGAGAAGCGCAATCTGTCGCGCGAGGACGCCTACACGCTGTGCAGTCTCGCGGCCGACCTGCGCGTCACCCAGACGGTCAACGGCTCCAAGGGTATTCATTGCATGATCGCGAAGTCTGTCGTGCACGGGTGAGTGAAGAGTTCCAGGCTCGCGGGCGCACGCAGCTGTCGTCCCGGCCTTGAGCCGGGACCCATCGCCACCGGCGGGCGTGGTAACGCGAGATGGATGGACTTGCGCAAATCAATGGCTCCCTAGGGTTATGGACCCGGGGTCGGCGCCGCGCCGCCGCTGACTCGTCGCCCGTGGCCTGCCGGGACGACAACGGAGAACGAGGCGGGAGCGGAGCAACTCAGGGCCGAGCGTGCGCGGCCCCGCGGCAGATGCTGCCCGGATGATGCTGCAGGTCTCGCCCCCTGAAAGGTCAGAGGGCGCAGGGAAGGCCAGGCGTCGGCTGAATCGGGATAGGGGGAGTCTCGCGCCTCCTCCCCTCCCACACCACCGTACGTACGGGTCACGTATACGGCGGTTCGACAGATTGAGCGGTTCAGCGGGGTGCGAGGTAGGGCAATCCGCGTGAGGCGAAGAAGACGTTTGGCAGAGCCATGGTCAGCCCGGCACTGTTCGCCAGCCGCCAAGGGCCACGTGGGTTGCCGGCGGTTTTGAGCGCCAGCTCCCGGCCAACGCCGCAGCGTTGCAGCTCGTCGAAGCGAGTACGACCGTGCTTCCATTGGGTCCAGACGACGGCGCGCAACCGCTGCCTGATCCACTCATCCAGCTTGCGCAACACCGACGGTGTCTCGCAGAACCCGAAGTAGCCGCACCATCCCTTCAGGTACAGCGACAGCTTCTCGATGATCTGCGCGAGGCTTCGACCAGATTGTCGCCCCGTCAGTTCCCGAACTCTGGCCTTGCAGCGGGCGATCGCCTCGGGCGCGATGCGCCGACGCGGCTTTCTCCCCTGGGTAAAGCTGAAGCCCAGGATCTTGCGGTGGTTCGGTCTGGCGACCGCGCTCTTGGCCCTGTTCACCTTGAGCTTGAGGCACCGTTCCAGGAACGTCTCGATACTCGCCATCACCCGCTCGCCCGCCTTTCGACTGCGCACATAGATGTTGCAGTCGTCGGCATAGCGCACGAAGCGATGACCTCGCCTCTCCAGCTCCTTGTCCAGCACGTCCAGCATCAGGTTCGACAGCAGCGGCGAGAGCGGCCCGCCTTGCGGCGTGCCTTCCTCCGTCGGGCTGACCAGCCCTCCCTCCAGCACACCCGCAGTCAAGAAGCCGCGGATCAGCTTCAGAAGACGCTTGTCAGCGACCCGTTTGGCAACCAGCCCCATCAGGATGTCGTGGTTGACCCGGTCGAAGAACTTCTCCAGGTCGATATCCACCACGATGCGGTGCCGGGACGCAATGTACGCCTGCGCCTTCGTCACCGCCTGATGCGCCGAGCGGCCTGGCCTGAGCCGTAGCTCGCGTCGGAGAACGTCCGGTCCCATTCGCCATGCAACACCTGCAACACCGCCTGCTGGATGAAGCGGTCGACAACCGTCGGGATGCCGAGCAGCCGAACGCCACCCGATGCCTTCGGGATCTCGACACGCCGCACCGCCTGCGGTTTGTAGGTGCCGTCGAGCAGCTGAGCCCGGATCGTGAGCCAGTTCGCCTTCAGGTAGGTCGGCAGATCGTCCACGGTCATCCCGTCGACACCCGCCGCCCCCTTGTTGCGCTTCACTCGGTCCAATGCCTTCGTCAGGTTCTCACGTGCGACGATCCTTTCCGTCGACGGTCCCGCGACCGCCGGGCGTTCGAGACAGGTCAACGCCGCACGAGCTTCGGCCTCCCCGGCGCCGGCACGCGGGGCTTCATCCCTCGGTCCGAGGCGAGGGTTCAGATTGCTCTGATCTTCCGGCCGCATTGGATCGTGCGAGATCACCGCTCTACTGACCCCTTCCA